>JAUIGC010000008.1 GCA_030429835.1 Bacteroidia bacterium | reverse complement strand
CGTATGTAGAAGTGGCTATGGTCTGTTTACAAACGGGAGCATAATAACTGTGTACCAAATAAATATGGCTATTTTCCTTTACCCCTTTAAACAATGGTGATTTGAGGTCTGAAATCTGATTCCATCCTATCTGAGGCACCTTAACTTTTTTGGAAAATCGTACAACATCAACATCAAAAATACCTAGGCCATTCGTATTACCCTCTTCTGAACCGTTGCACATCAACTGCATTCCCAAACAGATACCCAAAACCGGTTGGGTAAGATTGGGAATCAATTGGTCCAATTGGCTTTCCCTCAGTTTTTTCATAGCGCTGCTGGCCTCGCCTACCCCTGGGAAGATAACTTTGTCAGCATTTCGTATTTCGTCGGCATCATTGCTTAAAACAGCATCATACCCTAAGCGTTTTATCGCAAATTTGATACTTTGGATGTTTCCCGCTCCATAATTTATAATGACTATTTTCATAACACGCCCTTCGTAGATGGTAGGACCATTTTTTCAACGTCCCGCTTTACCGCCATTTTTATACTCTTTGCAAAGGCCTTGAAAATAGCCTCTATTTTGTGGTGTTCATTGGTACCTTCAGCCTTGATGTTTAGGTTTGCCTTTGCACTGTCTGAAAAGGACTTAAAGAAATGATGGAACATCTCCGTAGGCATGTCCCCGATTTTTTCGCGTTTAAAATCCGCGTCCCAAACCAGCCAGTTTCTTCCGCCAAAGTCGATAGCTACTTGCGCCAAACAGTCGTCCATGGGTAAACAAAATCCATAGCGCTCGATACCTAATTTGTTTCCTAAAGCATTATAAAAAACTTCACCTAAAGCAATTCCTGTATCCTCAATCGTGTGATGTTCGTCTACTTCCAAATCGCCGTCCACCTTTATTTTTAGGTCCATTTGTCCGTGACGCGCCAATTGGTCCAGCATATGGTCGAAAAACGCTAACCCTGTTTTGATATCGCTTTTTCCCGTTCCATCTAAATTCAATTCAATAAGGATATCGGTTTCGTTGGTTTTTCTATGGGTTGTCGCCGTTCTATCCTTCAGTTTTAAAAACTCATAGATTTTTTCCCAGTCGTTGCTTTCTAACGCGATGATGTCATCCAATGCTTCCCGTTTTACCGTAATCTCACTGGTTCCCAAATTCGTTTGGTCATTGATAAAAATACCTTTTGCACCCAAATTCTTTGCCAATTCAATGTCCGTTAGTCGGTCGCCAATAACAAAGGAATTTTCAAGGTCATATTCGTTGGAGAAATATTCCGTAAGGAGTCCCGTACCGGGTTTTCTGGTATCTGCATTCTCATGTGGAAAGGTTCTATCCAAAAAGACCTTATCAAAAACAACACCTTCGTTTTCGAAAGATTTTAAAATGAAATTGTGAACAGGCCAAAAGGTATCTTCCGGGAAAGAGTCTGTTCCCAAACCATCTTGATTGGTAATCATGACAAGTTCATAATCCAGTTCCTTGGCGATTTTACCTAAAAAAGTAAATGCCTTTGGATAGAAAATCATTTTTTCAAAAGCATCAATCTGCTCGTCCGCAGTTTCTTTAATGATGGTGCCGTCCCTATCTATAAATAGGACTTTTCGGCCCCCTCCGCCCCCAATGGGGGAACTATTTTTTGCATTTTCTATTTTCATGATAATTCTTTTAAGGCCTTTATCAAAAATTCATTTTCCTTATGTGTCCCAACTGTAAATCTCAATGTGTTTTCACACAGGGGCTGGGTAGTTCTATTTCTAATGACAATCCCTTTCTCCAACAATTGTCCATATCTGAGCGACGCATCATCCACTCTAGCAAGAATAAAATTGGCATCGGTTGGATATACTTTTTCAACAAATTGAATGGTTTTCAACGTTTGTTCCAATACCGTTCTTTCTTTAAGGATGTTTTCTACTTCTTGATTAATTTCCTCCCGATTCAACACCCTTTCCATAGCCCGTTGCTGGGTAAGTTCATTTACGTTGTACGGCGGTTTAATTTTATTCAATACCGATATTATTTCTTCTGAAGCAATACAAATTCCCAAGCGAATTCCCGCCATTCCATAAGCCTTGGATAGCGTTTGCGTAACTACCAAATTTGGGTGTTCGGATAATTTGGAAACCCAACTTTCCTCGGAAGAAAAATCAATATAAGCTTCATCAATAACTACCAGACCATTGAAAGATGACAACAAATTTTCAATTTTGGAAACCTGAAGGCTATTTCCTGTGGGGTTGTTGGGAGAGCAAAGAAATACCAATTTGGTATGTGAATCCACGTTTTTCAAAATGGAATCTACATCCGGCTGAAAATCATCCATTAACAATACTTCCCTGTTTTCAACCACATTAATATCCGCCAAAACCTTATACATTCCATATGTGGGCGGTAAGGTAATGATATTGTCCACTTTTGGTTCACAGAAGGCACGAAACAACAAATCTAACACTTCATCACTTCCGTTACCCAAGAGTATATTTTCCTGCCGAACACCTTTCTGTTGGGCCAAGACGGACTTTAAACTTCTTTGTTGGGGGTCAGGATATCGATTGACACCGTTCTGAAAGGGGTTTTCGTTGGCGTCCAAAAAAATCATTTCCGAACCATCCGACACATATTCGTCCCGAGCAGAGGAATAGGGCTTTAGACCTTTTACGTTTTGACGAATCAAACTATTTAAATCGAACATTTTCATATTAGGATTTATCGACTGTGCTCGAAATGACTTTATTTATTTCATTCAATCTTAAGGTTACCGCATTTTTATGTGCCTGCAACCCTTCGGCTTCCGCCATTAATTCTATCGCTTTGCCAATGTTTTGAATGCCTTTTGGGGTTATTTTCTGAAACGTCATACTTTTCATAAAGCTATCCAAATTAACTCCGCTATATTGTTTTGCGTACCCGTTAGTGGGTAATGTATGGTTGGTTCCAGAGGCATAGTCCCCAGCACTTTCCGGAGTGTAATTACCAATAAATACCGACCCGGCGTTCTCCACATTTTCAATAAAAAAGTCCTCACCTTCAGCACAAATAATATAATGTTCGGGTCCGTATTCATTGATCAAATCAACAGCCGATTTTTTATCATTTACATAGAAGAGTTTGCTATTTTCTATAACCCTAGCGGCAATTTCCTTCCTTGGCAAATCCTTCAATTGAATTTCTACTTCAACTTCCACTTTATCCAATAGGTCTTTTGAGGTTGAGACTAAAATAACCTGGCTATCCACACCGTGTTCGGCCTGGCTCAACAAATCAGAAGCTACAAAAGCCGGATTTGCGGAATCATCCGCAAAAACCAAAAGTTCGCTAGGACCTGCTGGCATATCAATAGCCACCCCATATTTGGTCGCTATTTGCTTGGCAACCGTTACATATTGGTTGCCCGGACCAAAAATCTTATACACTTTTGGTACCGACTCCGTTCCAAAAGTCATTCCCGCAATGGCTTGGATGCCCCCTACTTTAAAAATTTTCTTAACCCCACAGAGTGCCGCCGTATATAAAATAGCTGGATTCACTTTGCCTTCTTTGTTTGGTGGCGTGCATAGAACAATTTCCTTGCATCCGGCCAATTTGGCCGGGATGGCCAACATGAGAATTGTAGAAAACAAAGGTGCAGTACCTCCAGGGATGTATAGACCCACCTTTTGAATAGGTCGTTTTTCTTGCCAACAATCTACCCCAGGTGCAGTAGTTACGAAAACTCTTTCCGTTTTTTGAGCTTTATGGAATTCTTCGATATTGCTTTTGGCCATTTGAATGGCTTTTTTCAATTCTTGCGAAACATGCAGGCTCGCCTGATTTACTTCCTCTTTGGTCACCCTAATGGTTTCCAAAGAAAAGCCGTCAAACTTCTCCGTATACATTTTCAAAATGGAATCCCCTCCTTTTTTTACTTCGGTAAAAACAGTATCCACAATATCCTCAATGTCGGACACGGTCTGTGTTGGACGTTTAAGTATAGTGGACCACGATTCTCTACTAGGGTTATAAATCTTGTTCATTTCTTAAAGAGCAATTAGCCCTTGGCAAATAATTAGTAATAATGTAAGGCGAATAGCAAAAAGCTAACAGCCAATAGCCTTTATAAAACCATTTTCTCAATAGGACAAACCAAAATACCTTCAGCACCAACCTTCTTCAATTCATCGATTACCTCCCAAAAGGTATCCTTGTCAATTACCGTATGCACCGAGCTCCAGCCTTCTTCTGCAAGGGGCAATACCGTTGGACTGCGCATTCCCGGCAATAACTTCAGTATTTCTTCTAATTTCTCATTAGGGGCATTTAAGAGTACGTATTTTGATTTCCTCGCCCGTAAGACGGATTGTATCCTAAACTGTAATTTTTTAAGTAAAGCCGAACGTTCCTCCGTTATTTTTGGGGAAACGGCCAATACTGCCTCACTGGTCAACATCACTTCAACTTCCTTTAAATTGTTCTTGAACAAGGTGCTGCCACTGGAAACAATATCGCAAATAGCATCTGCCAAACCAATATTAGGGGCAATCTCAACAGAACCATTAATAATGTGTAAATCTGCATTAACCCCTTTTTCCTTTAAATAGTTGGTAACTGTATTGGGGTACGAAGTAGCAATACGTTTTCCTTCAAAATCCTGAACGGATTTGTACTTGACGGCCTTAGGTACCGCCAAGGACACCTTGCATTTTGAAAAACCAAGTTTTTCCGCAATGGAAATGTCGGCTCCCTTTTCTATCAATACATTTTCACCAATGATGGCAACATCAACCACACCGTCCCTTAAATACTGGGGAATGTCCCCGTTTCTTAGGTAAAACACCTCCATGGGGAAGTTTCGGCTAGAGGCTTTTAGCTGATCTTTTCCATTGTCAATGGAAATACCGCAGTCCTTTAGAATCTGAAGGGAGTCTTCATTGAGTCTTCCCGATTTTTGAATAGCAATCCTAATCTTTGTCATTATTGATTTTTAATTTTAGTTGGCAAATACTATCAGAGCCAAAAACAAAACCCGTTTGATTGCTCAAACGGGTTTTAAAATATGTTTGTAATACTACAATACATTTTTACCTCGCTTGAGAGCAAGTATAAAAATGATGATGTGTATTATTGTTTTTTCTCATTACGACGTAAAAGTAAAATTTAATTTTCTTGTTTAAAAGAATATTTTTGAAAAATAACAATTTATACAAATTAGTTATTTCCTAGAATCAGAGGCAAACCGGATTCTCCCCCACCTATTACGATTACCTTGGCATTTGGGGATTCTGACATACGAAGCGTAGCATCTATACCTTTATCCCTTAATATTTGATCGTTCAACGATGCACTCAATATTCTATTTGCATCTGCCTTACCCTGTGCTTCAATCCTAACTTTTTCAGCTTCCTTTTCCGCCGTAATCAGTCGAAACTCATATTCCAAGGACTCTTGTTCCTGCTTTAATTTACGTTCTATGGCGTCCTTAATGGTAGGAGGCAGGGTTACATCACGCACTAAGATTTCATTTAATTGAATGTACTCATCATTTACGATTTTTTTGGTTTCTTCAAAAATTTCCATTTGAATGGCATCCCTTTTACTAGAGTAAAGTTGTTCTGGGGTATAACGACCAACAACCGATCTTGCAGCAGATCTTATGGTAGGTAGTAAAACGCGTTGTACATAATCCTCTCCCTTTTCCTGATGTAATTTGCCCAAGTCGTCGTATTTGGGCTGAAACCAAGCGGACGCATCCAGCTTGATATCCAAACCATTGCTAGAGAGCACATTCATTTTTTCGAATACCTCTTGTTGACGTACTTCGTATACAAAAACCTTGTTCCATGGAGCAACTAGGTGAAATCCTTCACCCATAGGCGGTTGGTCCGTTACGACCCCGTTACCAAAAGTTTTGTAGAGTACTCCCGCTTCTCCCGAACCTATGGTCACGGCCGATTTGGATATTAAGATAACTAACACTATAAAGATAAATATTGCCGGTAAGGCAATTTTTGGCAATCTGTCCATTATTGTTCTGTTTAAATTAGTCCGTTATATTTTCTAAGGAACCACTCCAACGTGAAAGCTAAAACGATAATAGCCAAGAGTATCCTGTAGTCTATCAAAGATACGACATTTTCAACGCTTTTCTGCCTAGGAACAAAGGTATCCTTGGTAGCCAGTTCTTCTATTAACTGATTTATCTGTGAGGAAAAAAAAGAAGATCCACCGGTGTTATTGGCAAGTGTGGCCATTTTCTTATAGTCACTTGAAACAAATTGCTTCTCCAAGTCAAAGTCAGAAATTACAAACCTCCCATTTTTTGAAATATTCCCCCCTTCCACATTGATGCTGAATTCGTAATCCCCAGGGGAAAGGTCACTTAAATCCGCTTGATAATACCCGTTCATAATAGCCATTGATCTCTTGGATGAATTGGCATTATCCTTATTGGTTATGGTGATATTCAGTGTTGCATTTGGGTCGAACAAATACGCTTGGTCAAAATAAGTAGCCGTTATTATTGCGGCATTACTACCTTCAAACAAATTGTTGTATTCCAGGTTAAGCCTGTCCCTTTTTGAATTTCCTGATAGGTATCTTACCAGTTTTCCCATAAACGTATCAAAATTGGAAAAATCACCTGTATCCCGATAAGTTTGTGCTCTCCATCTCCATATATCCGTACCTAACCAAATCCCTTTTCTCCAAGAATTCCCATCCATAATGCTCAGCATAGGAGAATTGATGTTTACCCCTTTAATTTCAGTATCCAACAAAACATCATATACGGATTGAAACGTTATGGGACCGGCGTCACTGGTCAAAGGAGGAAAACCGCTTATTTCAAAATCGGAAATGTCGAAATTAGAAAAGCCCGGGTTCAATTGACCAAATACCTCTTGGGCCGGATAACCCAGTTCAATTTTAAAATTGTCCTGTGCCTTATTTAAAAAATTGAAGTCGGTATTGACCCCGGTTACAATCAAATGGCTTGATTTATTATTCTTAATATAATCAAAGAGGGAGCTGAAATTTCTTGTAGGCTCATACAGAATAAAAATATCCGTATCATCCCACTTTTCCTTGGGTGAATTCGGTTTTAAAAAATTGACCTTTCGTTGTTCATTACTTTCAATCGCCTTTTTAAAAGCTCCTAAATCAGGATGAAGAACCTCAGAAACAATCCCAACATTAGTCTTTTCATCAATAACTTCGACCGTAGTTTCCCTTGTGTTGTTAACGGTATTTTTTTCCGATGGAATTTGCGCAGCACTTACCACTAATTTTTTTAGCCCAACAGTATTAGCGTCTATCAATGTTTCTATGCTCTTTAGATTATTGGATTTCGATAAACGGATTTGTTCTGAAAAAACGGTTTTATTCCCTACCCTTATAGTTACTTTAGTGGATATTTCACCACTTCCCTGATATCTTACATAGGTTTCCAAGGGAAACTTATTATTTAAAAAGGCATAGGTATTCGTGTTTATCGGGCCGATGCTCACGTCTTCGTACGCCGTAGTATCCCCCACAGTTAAGGTATAAACCGGTTTGCTGGTGTCCGTGATATACGTATAATCCCTTCCTATATTTTGATTTCCGTCAGAAATGAGAAGCACGGTACTTTGCTTTCTACGGTATGCTTCGTTTAAACTTGAAAGTGGTTTGTATATGTTGGTGAGTTTGTCCGTAAAGGATAAACTATCCGTAGGTTCGAGGTCTTCACCAAAAGCATAATGATTGATTATAAACCGATTTTTGAGTTCATCAGCATTATCCAAAGAGGATAGGATGGATTTAATGTCCTCTTCACTATTCTTTACGGAAGTAGAATTGTCCGTCAACAGGGTCAAAACCGATTTCTCAATAGTATAGCTAGTTTTTGAAAATTTAGGGTTGATCAAAAGCAATAAAATACCAAAAACTCCTAAAAACCTAAGAAAGGCGAGTGTTATGTAAAGTTTACCCCGATTTTTATTCTTGAAAAAATAGTGAAACAGTGCTACCGATATGGCCACGATAGTAGCCAATAAAATAAGTAGTACTGTTTCAGTTTGCATGAATCTATCAAGGTATTTACAACGGTAATTCCAAGGGAAACCTTGGACGGAAAGTATGGGCTATGTTAACATGCCACCGTCCACATTAAGTACTTGCCCGGTAACATAAGCCGATAAATCCGAGGCGAAGAAAAGGCATGCATTTGCTATGTCTTCCGTAGTTCCCCCTCGCTTCAAGGGTATTCCATCCCTCCAACCTTGAACGGTTTTTTCATCCAGCTTCTCGGTCATTTCCGTTTCTATGAAACCTGGGGCAATGGCGTTGCAGCGTATATTTCTCGAGCCCAATTCCAACGCTACTGATTTAGTAAACCCAATCATACCAGCCTTGGAAGCCGCATAGTTGGTCTGTCCTGCATTTCCTTTTACCCCTACCACACTGCTCATATTGATTATAGAGCCTTTTCGCTGTTTTAGAAATGTACGCTGTGTGGCTTTGGTCATATTAAAAACAGACTTCAAGTTGATATCTATCACGGTGTCAAAATCGTCTTCGGACATTCGCATCAATAAATTGTCCTTGGTAATACCTGCATTATTGATCAAAACATCGATTACACCGTCAAAATCCTTCAACACCTCCGTTACGAGCGTTTCGGCCTCGGCATAACTTGCCGCATTGCTTTTATACGCCTTTGCTTTTACGCCCAAGGCACTAAGCTCCTTTTCCAATTCCAAGGCAGGGCCCTCACTTGAACTATAGGTAAAGGCTACATTGGCCCCATTTTCAGCAAATACTTTAGCGATGCCCTTTCCTATACCTCGGCTAGCACCTGTAATGATAACATTTTTTCCCTCTAACAGTTTCATTTAATTCTTATTTGTAACGACGTTTATCAAATATAAGTTTTGTTTAATATATAGACGAAAAAAAATCCCGTACTAACGGGATTTAATATAGATTTTAGGGATGTATTAAGACATTACCTCCTTTACTTTGACCCCGATTTCAGCCGGAGAATCAACTACATGGATTCCATGTTCCCTCATAATTTTCTTTTTAGCCTGGGCGGTATCATCGCTACCTCCAACAATGGCACCTGCATGTCCCATAGTTCTTCCTGCGGGTGCAGTTTCACCGGCTATAAAACCAACAATCGGCTTTTTGCTACCGCTTTCCTTATACCATTTTGCCGCATCCGCCTCTAACTGACCACCAATTTCACCGATCATTACCACACATTCCGTTTCTGGGTCGTTAATCAAAAGCTCAACCGCTTCCTTGGTCGTTGTTCCAATAATTGGGTCACCTCCAATACCTATGGCCGTTGTAATACCCAAACCTTGTCTTACCACTTGATCAGCGGCCTCATAGGTAAGCGTACCGGACTTAGAAACGATTCCAATATTACCTTTCTTAAATACGAAACCAGGCATGATACCCACTTTGGCCTCGCCTGGGGTAATAACACCAGGACAGTTAGGTCCTATTAGTCTACAATCCTTTCCTTTTATATAATTGGCCGCAATTACCATGTCAGCAACAGGAATACCCTCTGTAATGGTAATGATGACTTTAATTCCCGCATTGGCAGCTTCCATGATCGCGTCGGCTGCAAATGCCGGCGGAACAAAAATAATCGTAGTGTCGGCACCAACCTTTTCAACAGCTTCACTAACGGTATTGAAAACAGGTTTTCCTAAATGTTCCTGACCTCCTTTTCCCGGAGTAACTCCTCCGACGATATTCGTGCCATATTCAATCATTTGTTGGGCATGAAAAGTACCCTCACTTCCTGTAAATCCTTGTACAATTATTTTGGAATCCTTATTTACTAAAACGCTCATACTGCTGTTTGGTTTTTATTTTTACAAAAATATATGTTTGTCCATGAATACTAAAGTATTCTGCTTCTTATTTGTTCTCTAGTTTTTTTATGATATCAGGAATTTTTTTGATGTAGGCCAACTGCTTTAACTTTTCCCTTGATTCTTCTATAGGAGTGCCAAAATAGCTCATTTCTCCCTTGACCGATTTCGTAACGCCAGTCTGACCCATAATGACCGCCTTCTTACCAATGGTTATTCCACTATTGGTGCCTACTTGGCCCCATAAGGTCACTTCGTCCTCAATAATCACACAACCTGCTATTCCCGTTTGGGAAGCAATCAAACATTTTTTGCCGATTACAGTATCATGACCTACATGTACTTGATTGTCCAACTTAGTTCCTTCACCTATGGTCGTATCACCCGTAACTCCCCTATCTATAGTACACAAGGCACCAAGGTCTACATTATCTTTCAACACTACCCTTCCTCCCGATAGCAATTTATCAAACCCTTCGGGCCGATTTTTATAGTAAAATGCATCTGCGCCCAATACGGACCCTGAGTGAATCGTAACCCCATTTCCAATGACACAGTTATCATATATACTCACATTGGCGTGAATAAGACAGTTATCACCAATAGTGACATTATTCCCAATAAAAACGTTGGGCTGTATTATGGTGTTCCTTCCTATTTTGGCGGAATTGGAAATCATTCTTGCCGAAGCAACAAATGGACTGAAATAATGCGTCAATGTATTGAAATCCCTAAATGGATCATCCGAAATTAACAACGCCTTTCCTTCAGGGTAATCAACCTTTTTATTGATTAGAATCACCGTAGCTTTTGAGTTTAGGGCCTTATCATAGTATTTTGGATGGTCCACAAACACAATATCGCCGTTCTCCACCACATGAATTTCGTTCATACCCAAAACAGGAAAATCCGAATCACCAACATATTCGGTTTGTATGATTTCTGAAATCTGTTTAAGCGTGAAAGTGGTAGGAAATTTCAAGGAATTGGTTTTATTCTTTTACGCGTTCCATATAGGAACCACTGGATGTATCAATTTTAATTTTATCGCCTTCGTTGATGAACAAAGGAACATTTACCTCTGCTCCCGTTTCCACCTTGGCTGGCTTTGTGGCATTGGTTGCGGTATTTCCCTTGACACCGGGTTCCGTATAGGTTACCTCCAAAACCACACTGGCAGGCATGTCAACGGATAATGGCATACTATCCTCCGTATTGAACATAATCTTTACGACTTCGCCTTCCTTTAACAATCCGGGAGCGTCCAGTGCACCTTCTTGAAGGGTAAGTTGATTGTAATCCTCTGTGTTCATAAAGTGATAGGTCTCCCCTTCCGCATATAAATATTGATATGACCTTGTTTCAACACGAACATCCTCTATTTTATGTCCGGCAGAAAAAGTATTGTCCAAAACCTTCCCTGTAGTGACACTTTTTAGCTTTGTTCTCACGAAAGCAGGACCTTTACCTGGTTTTACATGTAAAAATTCAATAATCTTATAGATATCGTTATTATATCTAATACATAATCCTTTTCTAATATCCGATGTAGATGCCATGCTATGATTTACTTAAAATGATGATTTATGATGAACTACCATGAAAAATTCGATAGATGCGAAATTAAGGTAATTAATTATGACTGAAATATCCTTTCATGATTCCACGTTGTGAATCCCTTATAAATTGAAGGATTTCATCCCTTTCTGGGGTTGCTTCCATTTCAGCTTCCAAAATTTGAACCGCCTGGGTATTGTTGTAATTTTTCTGATATAGAATTCTGTATATATTCTGAATCTCCCTTATTTTCTCCGATTGGTATCCTCTTCGTCTAAGACCTACGGAATTTATACCTACATACGAAAGTGGTTCCCTTGCCGCCTTTACATAAGGAGGAACATCTTTTCGTACCAAAGAACCACCGGTTACAAAGGCATGCTGACCTACCGAAACAAATTGATGTACGGCCACCAAACCTGCCAAAATAACATTGTCACCAATGGTTACATGTCCGGCCAAGGTTGAATTGTTTGAAAAAATACAATTGTTCCCTACCAGACAATCGTGGGCAACATGGCAATACGCCATGATAAGGCAGTTCTTGCCAATGACCGTTTTCATACGGTCTGAAGTTCCCTTGTGAATGGTAGCACACTCCCGTATCGTAGTTCCGTTCCCTATAATTACAGTGGTTTCCTCTCCTTTATATTTTAAATCCTGTGGTGGCGCCGAAATGACCGCACCAGGAAAAATATTACAATTTTTACCGATTCTTGCACCTTCCATAATCGTGACATTTGAACCGATCCAGGTTCCTTCCCCAATAGTTACATTATTGTGAATGGTGGTAAAAGGTTCAATAACAACGTTCTTTGCAATTTTGGCCCCTGGATGAACATAGGCGAGCGGCTGATTCATACTACCTTAATTATTTTGATTTTACAATTTGGGCCATAAGTTCTGCTTCCGAAACTAATTTATCATTGGCATAGGCATAAGCCTGCATATGACAAATACCTCTTCTGATGGGTGAAATTAAATCACATTTAAAAATCAAAGTATCCCCAGGAAGTACTTGACGTTTAAATTTAACATTATCCATCTTCATAAAGAAGGTGAGATAATTTTCAGGATCCGGAACGGTACTCAAGACCAAAATTCCCCCTGTCTGCGCCATAGCTTCCACTTGCAAAACCCCTGGCATAACTGGTGCTCCCGGAAAATGTCCCACAAAGAATGGTTCGTTCATAGTAACATTTTTTACACCAACGACATGGGAATCCGATAACTCCAAAATTTTATCGACCAATAGAAATGGTGGTCTATGTGGCAACATCTTCATAATTTGGGTGACATCCATTAACGGTGTTTGACTCAAATCATATTTGGGCACATTATTTCTTTTCTCCAACTTTATAATTTTGGATAGCTTTTTGGCGAACTGGGTATTTACATAATGACCCGGTTTATTGGCAATAACCTTACCACGTAAACGAGTGCCTACCAAAGCCAAGTCCCCTATTACATCCAACAATTTATGACGGGCAGCTTCATTGGGCTGATGCAAGGTAAGATTATCTAAAATACCGTTAGGTTTTACGGAAAGTTTCTCTTTATTGAAGGCCTTTTCCAACTTTTTCATGGTAGTCGCGGAAATCTCCTTGTCCACATAAACGATGGCATTGTTAAGGTCACCTCCCTTGATGAGTCCGTTTTCCAATAGCATTTCCAGTTCATGCAGAAAACTGAACGTACGTGCTGCTGAAATTTCTTCCTTAAAATCCGATAATTTTTCGAGGGTGGCATTTTGGGTACCCAAGACCTTGGTTCCAAAGTCGACCATAGTGGTCACCTGGTATTCATCAGCTGGAATGATGGTAATCTCACTTCCCGTGGCCTCATCCTTATAAGTAAGGACATCTTTAACCACATATTCTTCCCGGAAAGATTTTTGCTCAACAATACCGGCACCTTCAAGGGCTTCCACAAAAAACTTGGCCGAACCATCCATTATAGGTGGCTCAGGGGAATCCAATTCAATAAGCACGTTATCTATTTCTAAACCAACGAGTGCGGCCAAAACATGCTCCGAAGTATGGATCTTTACTCCATTCTTTTCCAGATTGGTACCTCGCTGGGTATTCACTACATAATTGGCATCGGCCTCGATGACAGGTTCACCTTCAAGATCTACGCGCTTAAATTTATAGCCGTGATCTTCGGGTGCAGGAACAAATTTTATGGTTACGTTCTCCCCAGTATGTAGACCAACACCTGTGAGGGATACTTCCTTCGCAATAGTGCGCTGTTTTTCAGTTGTATTCATCGTCAATCCTTATTTTCCAAGTTGTCGATTCTATTGATTATTTTAGGTAAGTTTTTAAAGTGTACATAGGACTTATTAAAGTCTCCATAATTTAGGGCGGGCGAACCCTGTAAAACTTCGTTATCCTTTACATTTCTTCCAATTCCTGACTGTGCCTGTATGCGTACATTGTTTCCTATCACAATATGTCCTACGATACCGACTTGACCACCGATCATACAGTGTTTTCCTATCTTGGTAGAGCCCGCTACACCGGTTTGGGCCGCAATCACGGTATGTTCACCAATCTCTACATTATGTGCAATCTGTATTTGATTATCAAGTTTAACGCCTTTTCTTAGTATGGTAGAACCTAAGGTTGCCCTGTCTATCGTTGTTCCAGCACCAACATCTACATTGTCTTCCAGAATGACATTTCCGGTTTGGGGCACCTTTATGAATTCCCCTTCGGAATTAGGTGTAAAACCAAAGCCATCGGCACCGATAATTACACCACTGTGAACCACACAATTGTTCCCAATGATACTTTCCGAATAAATTTTGGCGCCTGCAAAAACGACCACATTGTCCCCAATTTTTACATTATCACCAATATATACATTAGGATATATCTTAACATTGTGGCCTATAGCTACATTACTGCCTACGTAAGAAAAGGCTCCAAGGTATAAATCATCACCAAAGGTGGCTGTTTCCGATTTAAACACTGGCTCCTCAATGCCAATTTTATTGTTTTTAACCTGATTATAATATTCCAATAATTTGGAAAAGGATTTATAGGCATCCTCTACTTTTATAAGTGTTGTCTCCAAATCTTGTTCAGGGACAAAATCCTTGTTTACAATAGTAATGGAAGCCTTTGTCTTGTATATAAATGAAGTGTATTTTGGATTTGCCAAAAAGGTCAAAGATCCTTTTTCCCCTTCTTCGATTTTGGCCAATTTATGTACGGATATCTCTGGATTTCCATGGACTTCACCCTCTAATATACCCGCAATTTGACCTGCTGTAAACACCATGGGCACAAATGTAAGAAAAATTGTTATACGGCATCTTTAGGGTAACAGATATAATATTTGGTCACCGTATTGGAGAGTGCGCTTAAATTCAGATGGTCAGAAAGTTTGGCAACATCAACAATTTTACCATTTTTACGAAGGATGTTAATGTTCTGACTCGTTTGGTTGTAGGCCCTGTTTTCAATTGCTCCAGTGAAAATAAAATAGGAGATTTCATCATCGGAATTTAGGTTCAGCAACTCCCCTACTTTTTTTCTTTTTTTTGCCAATTTTAACTCATTAACGGGTTCTTTCCTAACCTTAATATGCAAAAGCTTTCTGTCAATTAACATTCTACAAAGTGTGCAGAGTATCTTGTCATCTTCATCTTGCCAATCCTTAACCGCAGAAAGAATATCAACATCGTCCAATTTGGAGAATTCATGAAGCACCTTGTTGTCAAAATTAGTTTGGTTGATATCGTTCTTCAAAAAAAACAAAAGCGCCTTGCTGGCCCTTAACATTGTCCCTTCATTCAATAAATATCTCGCCCTTTTTAGAATACTGATTAAAATCTGCTCGGCAACGACCCCGGTTTTATGCAGGTACACCTGCCAGTACATGAACCTTCTGGCCATTAAGAATTTTTCAACGGAGTAAATCCCTTTTTCTTCCACAAGCAGATTTCCATCCACAACGTTCAGCATGGTAATAAGTCGCTCAGCATTGGTATTTCCTTCGGAAACACCGGTATAAAAACTATCCCGTTTTAGATAGTCCAATCGGTCCATATCCAGCTGACTAGAAACCAACTGATTTAAGAATTTTTTTGGATGCTTTCCCGTAAATATGGCGATGGCTTCGGTCAGTTCTCCATTAAAACTGTCGTTCAATACTTTCATGAACTGAAGGGATATATGCTCATGACTTATACCGTTCACAATACTATGTTCCATGGCATGGGAAAAGGGACCATGCCCAATATCATGCAAAAGAATGGCACCCAATAACCCTTTCTCATCGGTATCCGTTATCTCAATACCTTTGAACCGCAGTACCTGAATTGATTTTTGCATCAAATACATGCTGCCCAAGGCATGATGAAACCTTGTGTGATGAGCTCCAGGATATACCATATAAGAGAGACCCATTTGCGAAACTCTGCGCAAACGCTGAAAGTATGGATGTGCGATAAGATCAAAAATCAAATCGCTCGGAATCCTAATAAATCCGTAAATTGGGTCATTAAATATGGTAAGCTTTTTGGGTTTCATTAAATCCGAGGAAGTTTGATATATTTTTCAAAGTTAGTTAAATGTATCAACACCGCATTGTTTGATTATCATTAGGAATCGGGGCAAATGCCAAATGACAAAATCGATTAAAACGATTGAATGAACAAAATAAAAATTCTATGGGTAGATGATGAAGTGGACCTTTTAAAACCACACATTCTCTTCCTTCAAAATAAAAACTACGAAGTTATCACCTGCCAAAGTGGACAGGAAGCCTTGGAAGAACTAGAAAAAACCAGGGTAGATATTGTGTTCCTGGACGAAAACATGCCCGGAATTTCCGGGTTGGAAACCTTGAGCGAAATCAAGGTAATAGACTCCTCGCTACCGGTTGTAATGATTACCAAGAGTGAAGAGGAGTTTATTATGGAGGAAGCCATAGGTTCCAAGATTGCCGATTATTTGATAAAACCGGTAAATCCCAATCAGATTCTTTTATCCCTTAAAAAAAGTTTGGACCATTCCAGATTGGTTTCCGAAAAAACGACCAGTAGCTACCAACAGGAGTTTCGAAAAATTGCCATGAACCTATCCATGGTCAATTCCTATGAGGAATGGACAGAATTATACAAGAAGTTGATTTACTGGGAGCTTCAACTGGAGCAGATCGAGGATAGCGGCATGTTCGAAATATTAGAATCCCAAAAGGTGGAAGCCAATAACCAATTTGGCAAGTTTATCGACAAAAATTATGAGGATTGGTTTAACGGTGGTGATGCCCCAGTACTATCGCACACCCTTTTTAAAAATTGGATTACCCCTGAAATAAAAGAAGAAAAAACATTGTTAGTCGTTGTAGACAATTTAAGATATGACCAATGGTATTCATTTGAGGACACGGTAAGCTCCTTTTACAAAAAGACCAAGGAAAAATCGTACTTCAGTATTTTGCCAACGGCCACACAATATGCCCGAAATGCCATTTTCTCTGGACTTACCCCTTTGGATATGGAAAAGAAATATCCAGAATGGTGGAAGAATGATACCGATGACGGAGGTAAAAATCTTTTTGAAGATAAGTTTTTAGGCGAGCAACTAAAAAGATTGGGATTAGATTTAAAATGGGAATACCACAAAATAAGCAGCCTAAAACAAGGGAAGCATTTATCACAAAATTTTAAATCCCAAAAGGACAATGACCTAACAGTAATCGTTTACAATTTTGTGGATATGCTCTCTCACTCCAAAACGGAGATGGAGGTTATTAAGGAATTGGCTTCCAATGACAAGGCATACCGATCACTTACCCAGAGTTGGTTCAAGAATTCCCCTCTATTGGAAATTATTCAGCAAGCCCAGCAATTGGGCATGAAACTGATAATTACCACCGATCATGGTACTATCAATGTTAAATCCCCATCAAAGGTTATTGGGGACCGGGATACCAGCTTAAACTTACGCTACAAGACCGGAAGAAGTCTAAGCTATGAAGATAAGGACGTTCTAGCTGCAAAGGATCCCAGCAAAATTTTTCTTCCCAATATCAATGTAAGCAGTTCCTATATTTTTGCTAAGAATGATTTATTTTTTGCCTACCCGAACAACTACAACCATTATGTGAGTTACTACAGAAATACCTATCAGCATGGGGGAGTTTCTTTGGAGGAAATGATTGTGCCTTTTGTAGTTTTGGAGGCTAAATAACTACATCCTATGGAACTGGTCTATACTGAGAACAATATCCAAAACGTTGCCAAAACAATACTTGAGAATTCCCATTCATTTTTTTTCGCTTTCTACGCCCCCATGGGCGCTGGTAAAACAACCTTGATTAAAGCCTTGGTCAGAGAATTGGGTGGCGTGGACGAAGTAAGCAGTCCCACATTTGGACTAGTCAATGAATACGCCGATCGTGAGGGGAATCTTATCGCCTACCATTTTGATTTTTATCGGTTAAAGGATGAAATGGAAGCCTTGGATTTCGGGTTGGAGGATTATTTTAACACCGATGCCTATATTTTTATGGAATGGCCGGAGAAAATCTCCTCTTTACTTCCGGAGAACTTAGTGGCTTTAAAAATTGAAATTCTGAACAGTACAACCAGAAGAATTTCAACCATTTAGCAAATTTCACATACAATTACCTTTATTCTGAAATAGAATACACATCGTTTCGCCATGGTTTTTATTGTATTTTTTCGATGAAATGCATGGAAATCGATAAAATGTACTTTTTTTACGTTGAAATACACAATTTTAACGTTTAAAAACATTTTTTTTGTCCATTATTTCTTACGTTTGTACTAGAACAAGTGAATTACTAACTAAAAACCCCTAGTGAAAATGAAAAACAAAAGAACTTTTTTGGCCTCTTTGGCCTTAGGATTTTTCTTGTTGGCTATGACAGCCCCAATTATAACTCCTGATGATGCAACGGTTAGCGTTGATAGGTCAAAAATAAGAGTGCCAGGTAGACAGTAACACTTTATTTATTGTAGACCCAATAATTAATGAATTTAGTCGTTGTCATTATGTTAGACGTTACTCGCATTAATGGCAAAGATGAAAAATTACAAAAGATTAAGGGCTAGGAAGAGAATCCTATTGGAGTCTTCCATAGCCTTTTTTATTGTTTTATCTCCCTTTATATTTAAAGCGCATGTTTATTTTCCGCAGACGGCGACTTTTAGAATTGACTTTTTGGGTATTGAAATCAAGGATAACGGGTTTGAAGATGTAAATACTTATGTCTGGTTTTTGGTTGGAAAGATTGTTCCATTATACTTGTTAATCTTATGGTTTCTTTCTTCAAGGGATTGGTGGTACCATATTATTCTAATTCCCATAGCAATGTATGCTTTTCAATTGTTTGAAGTATTATTTATCAATGATGAAGCAGTAGATACTGCCAATTTGTTATGGCTTTTACCAATCTGTATGGTGGTTATACCCTTTGTTTATTTTATAAGAATAAAACTCTATGACAAGTATGTCCATGGTATCGATTTGGAAGCTATGGAAGCGGAATTGGAGGAATTAAAAGAAAAGAATATTTCCGATGGGTATACACCAAAAATCAAAAATGACATAGCAGACACAAAGGATGAATTAAATCAGGAGTCACTTGCGGAGGAAATAGACAGAAAACTTTCTACCGATAGTATAGAGCAGGGTCTCAAAATTTTCCAAGAGAAACTTCAAAACTGGTTTCATTTTAAATTCTAATAAGGTCTTTCCAAAAACTTTGCAAAGGGTCATTTATCTAAAAATCGTACATTTGGTTTAGGACTAAAAAGTCATCTTTTTTATATAGCCCTAATATGAACCAACCAAGCTCACCCTTTAGTAAACATCAACTAATACCTCAGGAAGAAACCCTTGAAATCCTTAAGCAGAAAGGAGAACTTTTTATTGGCATTCCAAAGGAAAACCAATATCAGGAAAAGAGAGTTTGTCTCACCCCCGATGCGGTAAATGCCATAACATCCAACGGACACAGGGTATTACTGGAATCGGGTGCTGGTGAAGGAGCCAACTTTTCGGACAAGGATTACACCGATGCTGGAGGAGAAATTACAAGGGATACAAAAAAGGTATTTTCCTGCCCCTTACTTTTAAAAGTGGAACCCCCCACCCTTTCAGAAATTGCCATGATACACCCACAGACAACGGTGATTTCTGCTTTACAAATAAAAACCCAGGATAAAAGCTATTTTGAGGAATTGGCCAAAAAAAGGATTACGGCCATTGCTTTTGAATATATTCGTGATGAGGATGGTAAGTACCCTGCGGTAAGGTCTTTAAGCGAGATTGCAGGAACTGCTTCCGTTTTGATCGCTGCGGAATTAATGGCCGCCACGAATAAAGGAAATGGTTTAATGTTCGGTAACATAAGCGGTGTTCCGCCCGCAGAAGTTGTCATTATTGGTGCGGGGACCGTTGGGGAATACGCTGCAAGGTCGGCCATTGGTCTTGGGGCCAACGTTAAGATTTTTGACAATTCCATAACTAGGCTACGAAATATTCAAACCAACCTTAAACAAACGGTTTATACTTCTACCATTCAACCCAAAAATCTTTTAAAGGCCTTAAAACGATGTGATGTGGCCATTGGCGCTACTCGTGGTAAGGGAAGGTCCCCCGTAATTGTATCAAGTACCATGGTGGAACATATGAAGAAGGGTGCCGTAATCATTGATGTAAGTATAGACACTGGTGGATGTTTTGAAACAAGCGAAATTACCAACCATAATAAACCGACTATCGAGAAATCCGGTGTGCTTCATTACGGTGTACCCAATATTCCATCAAGATATCCCAAAACAGCATCGGTTTCCATCAGTAATATTTTCACCCCTTATCTTTTAAAGATAGGGGAAGATGGAGGATTGGAAAATTCATTGAGGTTTGACAAAGGCTTACGTAACGGTCTGTACATGTATCATGGTATCCTTACCAATAGGACAGTCGGTGATTGGTTCGACCTATCGTATAGCGATATCAATTTTTTAATTTTTTAGAATTACTGGAGCCTACTTTCAGTATCCGTAAGAAACCTATAATTTAGCGGTTCCAATTTTCATCGACTACAATGAGTTTTATTAAGCGTTTGGGCTTTTATTTGGGCGGATTTTCCATTGGTATCATTTTTTTGGCCTATTTCCTAAGAAAAAAATCGGACGAGACCGGAGTATCCTTTTGTTATTTTCCCAATTGTAGGACCTTAAAGGACATTCGATCAAAGCCCTTATATTATTCCGATAACGTACAACGGCAATTGGCGAACAGTGAATTGGATTCCCTGGATATTATTTTCGTTTTGAATGAAGGGAATGTAGATTTTTCTGAGAGCGATACCAAATCCAATCCCTGTAAAACCTATTTAATCCAAGGGAACCAGAAAGACCAAAAACTAGCGGCATGGGTAAAAAACTGTCCGGATAAAGCCAGTATCGAATCGGTCACTATTCAATAATTATATTTTCCTACGTTTACGCTCCTTTTTCAGCAAGGAAAGCTCCCTGCTTGTCTGCCCGGCCACCGAGGTGTTTTCTTCCGCCCTCCTTATCAAATAGGGCATTACGTCCCTTACAGGTCCAAAAGGCAAATATTTGGCCACGTTATATCCATGGGCAGCTAGATTTAATGAAATATGGTCGCTCATCCCATAGAGTTGTCCAAACCATATATTTTCATGGTTATTTTCAACGCCTTTTTCCTTCATAAGTTGCATCAACTTGTAACAACTGTTTTCATTGTGTGTGCCGGAAAAAATGGCCATCGTTTCCAAATTTTCAACCATGTAAGCAATGGTAGTATCAAAATTTTCATCTGTAGCGGCCTTGGAATCGCAAATAGGACTTGGATAGCCCTTTTCCCTGGCACGTTCATTCTCCTTTTCCATATAAGCCCCTCTAACTACCTTAATCCCGATCATGAAACCTTCGGTCGAGGCTCTTTCATGTAATTTTTTAAGATAAGGTAATCTATCCCATCTATAGGTCTGTAACGTATTGAAGACAATGGCTTTCTTTTTGTTGTATTTACGCATCATGTCTTCCACCAAACGATCCGCGGCATCCTGCATCCAACTTTCCTCTCCATCTACCAATAGGGAAACATCCAAGTCGTGTGCCTTTTTACATACTTTATCGAATCTATTGACAACCCTTTGCCATTCTGCCTCCTCTTTTTCGCTCAATTTTTTTCCTTCGCTTATTTTTTGATACAGGGCAAACCGCCCAAAACCGGATGGTTTAAAGACTGCAAAGGGAATGGCATCCTTCTCCTTCACAAAATCCAAAATTTTCAAAATCATTTCCGTCGCATTGTCCAAGGGATCTTCTTCGTCCTTGCCCTCTACAGAGTAATCCAAAACGGAACAAACGCCCTTTACAAACATTTTATCCACGACCGGCATACAATCCTCCTCATTGACTCCGCCACAGAAATGATCAAAAACCGTTGCCCTTATTAGACCCTCTACGGGAAGATGTGCCTTTATGGCGAAATTGGTCATTGCCGTTCCGATTTTTACCAAGGGTTCGTTGGCAATCATCTTAAAAAGAAAATAGGCTCTTTCCAGTTCTGAATCGGTTTTGAGAGAAAATGCGGTTGCCGTATTCTCAAAAATAGCATCCATATGCAATCATTTATTTCGGCTTCAAAGATAAACACAGGTTTTCTATTCTATTCATTAAAATAACCCTTATTTTGCGCTCTTAAATTAAAGTTTTTTGGTCTATTCATAATTCCGATTCCATGCAGTCCATTGTATCAGATTCATATGCCGTCCATTTTGATAATAGAGCATTTGAGGCACTAAATTCCCACTTAAACTCCCAAAACTATTCCACGATTTTTATTTTGGTGGATGAAAACACCCATGAATTGTGCCTTCCTCAATTCATGTCTGACATTGAAGGTGAATATGCTTTTGAAATCATTGAAATAGAATCGGGTGAAGTCAATAAGACTATAGAAACTTGTGTTGGGGTTTGGGAAGCCTTATCTGAACTTGGTGCCGACCGAAAAAGCCTTATGATCAACCTAGGCGGTGGAGTTCTTACAGACCTTGGTGGATTTGTTGCCTCTACCTTTAAAAGGGGGATTAACTTTATAAATGTGCCCACTACCCTATTGTCCATGGTAGATGCTTCCGTTGGAGGCAAAACCGGGGTGGACTTGGGCCCTTTAAAAAATCAGATTGGGGTAATCAATCAGCCAGAAATGGTCTTGATTGTTTCAGATTTTCTAGAAACGTTGAACGAGCGACAAATAACCAGTGGCTTTGCTGAAATGCTAAAACATGGCCTTATTAAAAATGCAGGGTATTGGGAGTCTTTAAAAAAAGTAAGTTCCCTCAACGAAATAAAACATCATATAAGGCCTTCGGTTGCCCTTAAGAACGAGGTGGTATTACAGGACCCCACAGAACAGAATATCAGAAAAATATTAAACTACGGACACACATTAGGGCACGCCATCGAATCCTATTTCTTGGAAAATGAAAGCAAGGAAACCTTATTACATGGAGAAGCTATTGCCATTGGGATGATTACCGAAGGGTATCTGTCCTACAAACTAACGGGATTATCCAAGGATGAATTAATGGATATAAAATCAACCTTTTTGAAATATTACCCAAAAGTGGATTTTACGGATAAGGATATTTTGGATATCCTTGAACTTTTAAAATACGACAAAAAGAATTCCCATGGCAACATCAATTTTGTGTTGCTAAAACAGATAGGGGAGACTCAAATAGATGTGACCATTTCACCAGATTTATTCCATGAGGCCTTCGCATACTACATGGAATAAAAACTTTATATACTAAAACTTTCATTTCACAACTCTTTACAACTACAAAACGATTAAATAATTAGTTTAGGTTCAGGATTTTAAGAATAATCAACCAACCTATACTATTATGACCAGACGACTCATCGATTACAAAAAATTGGACCATCAGCTCGCATCTCTACTCATCGAAAAATATCCTTATGGCTACGGTGATGAAGATATTATTGTATTCAAAAATGGTAGTGGCGAATATGTGGAAGCCGTGGAACTTAGAACGGAGGATACATTATATCTTGTAAAAATCAGTAAAAGTCTCTCCAATTTCATTGCCAACTTTGATGATACCATAGAAAAGGAACTTGAAGGTAAAACACCGGAAGATGTTATGGATAACGAAGAGGAAATCATCCCCGAAATGGAAATGAACTATGAATCCGAAGATCAAGAATATTCGGACCAAGATTAGGTTACTGATATTTTGTTAGCAGGATATTGGTATGGTGCTTTTGGTGTCCACTAATTACAAAACCCAAGGCCGCTACGCTCCATGGAATACCACTGGCGATTCCTACCCTTTTCAACTGTTCGTTGCCAAGATTTTTGAATAGGGTGATGGTAGAATTGCGAACGGCCAAATATTCTTCCAATATATCTTCTTTGTTCCTATTAAGGCCATTACTTTCAGTAATGTAGGCATCCTGATCAAAGCCCGGAAGTGCGGTTTCATCCTTTCTAGAAAATCTGAATGCCCGATATTGAAAAATACGCTCCGTGTCAATGATATGAATTAAAACTTCCGCAACGCTCCATTTATTCTCCGCATAGGAGTAGCCCAATTTTTCCAAAGGAAGCTCCTTTATATAATCCATAAACCACTCTTTTCCTTCATAAAAGGCATCCATTAGATTTACATCTTCCAATGAATTCAGGTAGGTGCTATAGAAATAGGTATCCCCAAGATTTTGCAATTCGGATTTTCTCATAATTGGAATATCAAACAAGATTAGTCAAAAAAGCCCAATCTATTAATGGATCGGGCTTTTTAATATTATAATATGAATACTACAGTTCATTAAAAATGGTATGCATCAATCTTTTCTTGTCATTGAAACTTTCTTCCAAAGAAATCATCGTTTCAGTCCGACTAATGCCATCAATATCATCTATTTTAAAAATGATGTTCTTAGCGTGGGTGGTGTCCTTCGCCCTTATCTTGCAGAAGATATTGAATTTTCCCGTAGTAATATGCGCAATGGTAACGTTAGGTATCTGGTTTAAACGCTCAAGCACAAACTTGGTTTGATGTGTTTTTTCTAGAAATATGCCCACATATGCAATAAAGGCGTATCCCAGTTTAACATAATCCAAAGTGAGTGAAGAGCCTTTGATAATTCCAGCTTCTTCCATTTTCTTAACCCTCACATGGACTGTTCCCGCGGAAATTAATAACTTTTTGGCTATATCGGTAAAAGGAGTTCTGGTGTTGTCTATCAACATATCCAGAATTTGGTGGTCGATTTCGTCTAATTTAACTTTACCCATGTTTGATTAATTTTATGCAAAAGTAAAAAATATTAAAAAGAATTATAAAAGATATTAAGTTTTTATGTCAAAATCGTAATATAATAAAATTTCAAATTGAATAATTCTATTGAAGTTCCTAATTAGATAATTTTTTGTGAACGTAGCCAGTTAACATCGACTTCATTTAAACAATTCAAGGTTTTATGCCCAAAATAGTAACCTGGCTGAAAGCCCTTTTCGGCTATTGTGGGAACAAATTTTATTTTATCCTTATCCAAAACCTCCTTGTAAAGTATGGATATGCAGTCATTTTTCCTTAAGGAATTGTCCAATACATGGGCATTTTCAACTAAAATATCAACATATCGCTTATTGTTTTCCGGCATTTTAAAATATTGATCCAAAGCATAGTTTTCAATTTCTTCATTGGCAATGGTGAGTATAGCCCTTTGTAATGCATATACTATAAGTTCCCTGGTTTTTTCTCTCTGGTAGTCTTCCTGGTAATGACCCGCTTCAAAAAGAATGGTTGGTACTTTTTCCATTTGAAAAGTATCCCCTACACAATTGGAATTAAAAGAATCATCAAATCGACCAACTTGACCAGGTATATAACCCTGTAACTCCTTATTCATGGCCGCAATTATAAGCATGGCCCTTGCCCTGGATTCTGAATTGTTTCTTTGTTCATCAAAAGCGGGAGCTAAAAAAGATACGGTTGCGGGATTTTTTAAATTACCCACATTGAATATAGTCCTTTGATCGTGCAGGTTAAAACAATAATCCGGGGCAAATTCATCAAAGGTTTTTCTAAGAATCTTACTCTCCGGCTGTGTTCTTTTTTGGGCGTCCCTATTGAGGTCAACTTTTTTGGCGTTAACCCTCGTATAATTGAAGGCCCCATCAGGGTTAAGAATGGGAATAATCATTAAGGTAACCTTGCCCAAGATTTCTTCAACACTTGATGAACCTTGCTTAAGAAAATTAAGCAAATCCAGTACGGCTTTGGTCGTCGTGGACTCGTTGCCATGCATCTGGGACCACATTAATATTCGATTTGGTCCATGGCCAACGGTAATCCCATAAATAGGTCTTTTTTTTACCGATAGTCCTAGCACATTCAAATGAAATGAATCATCCAATGTATTCAGAAACTCATAAATATGCTCATTGGTAACATACCTTCCCGATACGGAGGTCAATTTAAAATTCAGATAATCGCCGTTATTCCACATATATTCAAATAATGTCGCAAAAATAATACAATATAGTTATGCTGATAAGCACTAAAAACACTTAATAGGCTTCTTTACCTACTGAAATGATTTTAAATCTTAAGGTTTTCAAATGACCATGATAACTGCAATTTTACTTAATTTGCACCCATGTTAAAAAGGGTATTTTTGGTTATATCAATCTTATCGATTCTGGCTTCCTGTTATGAACCAGATAGAAATTGTCAAGACTTTAAAACGGGGGAGTTCATTTTTAATTATAAAATTGGGGATTCCTTGAAACAAGGACGTTTTGTTCGCGGGGAAAAATTTAGCGTAGATTACTATGACAACAAAATTGACAGTGCTTCCATTCGCTGGATAAACGATTGCGAGTTCGTTTTACAGGATTTAGAAAGTAAGGTAGGCATCCACTACAAAATCATCAAGACTACGGACAGTTCCTATACCTTTGAATATAAAAATGCCGTTAAAGACCCCAATAGAAATCTTAACATAAAAACTGGCACTGCCTATTGGGTAAAGTAGAATTTTCTCGTTTTGGCTGGAAGAAGTACTTCACCAGGAGAGAAACAAAAAACCTACCCTCAATTTATTTGAGAAAATCCTCTCCATTTACAAGTTTAGATCAAGTATTGTTTTGTATTAGCACAGTATTTAAAATACCTTTAATCCCTGATGGATTGGAACTACCACGGTTTTAGGTTATTACATTCTCTTCACGCCCTAGTGAAAATTCTTGAATTTTAAGCATTAATCTTAACTGAATAGATTTCGAATCAACTAACAAGAATTTTAATTGCTATCTTGAGGTATTCTTTAAATTTTAAAATAACCGATTAGAAATAATGAAAAAATCAAACAAGAAAAATCAATCGATAAGCCGGAGAAACTTCGTTAAGAAAAGTGCGATGGCCTCTTCGATATTCATCGTACCCAGGAATGTTTTGGGAGGCCCAGGTTTTATCTCTCCAAGTGATCAATTGAACCTTGCGGCCATAGGCTCGGGGGGTAAAGGATTTAGCGATATCACAAACGCCTCGGTAAATGGTAGGGAACGTGTCGTAGCGCTTTGCGATGTTGATTTTTCCGGTTCGGCTTCCAAGGCGGTAGAGTCTTTTCCAAAGGCAAAGCTTTTTGATGATTTCAGGGTTATGCTCGACAAGAAAAAAAATATCGACGCCGTAACCATTTCTACTCCGGATCATGTGCACGGTCCTGCAGCAAAATATGCCATGGAAAGGGGTATTCATGTATATGTCCAGAAACCGATGACCCATAATATTAAAGAGGCTAGAAAACTGACCCAAATGGCCAGGGACAACAAAATTGTTAGTCAGATGGGAAACCAAGGTGGGTCAAATCCCTTATTGGGAATGGTACAAAAATGGATTGACGATGATAAAATTGGAGCTATCAGTAAAGTCCAAATTTGGACGAACCGACCTGTTTGGCCCCAAGGAATACAAATGCCAAAGCCTGATGCTAGCCTAAAACCCAAGGATTTGAATTGGGACCTTTGGCTGGGACCCGCGGAGGATAGACCTTACGTTCCAAATCTTCACCCATTTAATTGGCGTGGTTGGTGGGATTTTGGCACAGGTGCCCTTGGTGATGTTGGATGCCATTTGGTGGACATCCCATTTAGGACCTTGAATCTAAAATACCCCACTGCGGCAGAATGTAGTGTTGGTTCCGTTTATACCCAAATGTGGACACCGGATTATTATCCAGAAGGATGTCCACCATCTTCCTTCATCACTTTAAATTTTGATGCTACGGAGAAATCCAAATCCCCTATTGAAATGACATGGAGTGACGGTGGTATTCGGCCTGCGCACCCAGATATTATTCCGGCCAATGATGACATAGGTGGTAAAAACAGTGCAAATGGGGTTTTGATCATTGGTGAAAAGGGAATTATTTCCACTAATATCAATGACAGTTCACCTTTAATGCCAAAACTATACTTGAATGACGGTACGACGGAATTTGGACCTGAAGTTGAAGAGAACCTCGAACCTGAATACGGTCATCAACGTAAATGGGTCGACGCCTGTAAGGCTGGTTTTGGTAGTGACGAGCATTTGGCGTTAACTTCTTCCTTTGATTATGCAGGCCCTATGACCGAAACTGTGCTTATGGGGAACCTGGCCATTAGAAGCTATATGCTGCGTAAGGAGAACGAGGAAGGCCAAATGGATTTCTTTGCACGTAAAAAACTGCTTTGGGATGGTGAAAACATGAGAATCACCAATTTGGAAGAGGCCAATCAATTCGTTGGTAGAAAATATCGCTCGGGTTGGGAAGTTTAAAAAGTCCTAAATAAATTAGTTGGGTCTGTTAAAGACCACCTCTGGGTTGGCGTTTTTCTGCGCCTCGTACAAACGCTGTTGCTGCTTCACGGTCAAGGTACTACCATCGTGGCTCCAACCCGGAGGTCCAAAAACATACATGAATTTGTGGTAAAGCTTATCGGATTTCTTCATGTCATTCCAAATATCCTTGAATTCATGAGTTAAAATAACCAAGGGATTATAGGAATTGGGAGCATGTATAACCCCAAATTTTACTTCAACGTCATCATCCAGCTCCTTCCAGGTACCGAACATTTTATCGAAAATGTTTAAAAATCCTCCATGATTCTTGTCCAAGTATTCCACGTTCTGAGAATGGTGTACTTGGTGCATGGTGTGCGTATTGAAAATTTTCTCAATCCATCCCATTTTTGGTACATACTTACTATGTAGCTGAAATTGCCAAAAGGATTCAATGGCCAAACAAAATATGACCACTTCCACAGGAAAACCTATGGCGGGCATCCACATGTAGAAAAATGGCTTATAAAGTAGCGTAAACCAACCATTTCGGATTGCAGTTCCTAAATTAAAGTGGTCCGAAGAATGATGTACTATGTGCGCGGCCCATAATATTCGTATTTCATGATTGGCCCTATGGAACCAATAATAGGTAAAATCGTCCGCTAATTGACAAAGTAAAAATATATACCATTCATAGCCAAAGGACTTATACCCCATAATGTTGGTCCTTACACCGTCAACCACCGGATTAAAGAGCTCATAAGTGAAATTGAAAACCACGATTAAAACAGTAACCTTGATCAATGGTCCCAAAATTGCCGAGCCAATACCCATAGCTCCACTGGCCATCAAGTCTTTCCAAACATAAAGTTCCTTGTCACCATGGGTATGGCTGTATGTAAGTTCTAAGAGGATAAAAGCAATGAAACAAGGTACTCCGTAAATGAGGGGGTTTGTAAGGTCCATTAATAATTAAATTTCGCCAAATATAGTTATAATAGGTGTTTATGATACAATTAAGGAATAGTAACTGCTTATGTAGCTATAAGAATAACGGAACTATGTTTTGTTCTGTTTTTTAAGAATCATATTCTGCTCTTTCATTAAACTTTCTAAATTTGACAAAAGCTCAATATTCTTGGGTGTTTTCACTTCATTATTTGTTGGGTCATCTGACTTTTCCTTGAACCTATTGATGAATTTCAGCATAATAAAAATAGTAAAGGCAATAATTCCGAAATCAATCATTACTTCCATAAATTCACCATAACCTATGGCAACTTCCTCAGAGTTTTCAGCGGCTTTCCTTAAAATCCACTTTTTATTGCTCAGATTCACATCATCTGTCATTAAGGATAATGGTGGCATTACCACTTTTTTGACCAAGGTATTCACCACATTGTTGAATGCCGTTCCTATGATAATACCGATGGCCATATCGATCATATTGCCCTTAACGGCAAAATCCTTAAATTCCTTTAATAGACTTTTCATCACAAAATCAATTAGAATAGGGTAGTTTGTCCTTCCCCATCATCTTTTTCATTCTTATTATCCTTAGGGTTTTCCTTATCATCTCCATTCTCCGTATCATCAGAGGACATATCCTCTTCATCCACCACTTCAATATCCTCAGGCTGCCCCGGTTCAGTTTCTTCGTAAGGAAGTGGATCCAAAAGATTTATGTTTTTCACCTTTTCAGAGGTCAACTGGTTCCCCATAGCCTTTATTCCCTTAACCGCTATAAAATCTTCCAATTCAACTGTTAAACTTTCCTTGGGGTCTTTTCCTCTAGGTTTGGGGAATTCAACTTCAACCACCGGCAACCAATCTGTTGAAACAATTTCCAAATATGATTTTGGATGTTCGGAAATGAATGTTTCCTCTTTATTTTCATTTTCTATCATAAAGCGTTTTACATAGAAACGCTCCTTTTCACCTTCCCAATAAATAGCGGATATGGGTTTTTGCGGATTATATTTCTCAAGAACTATCATGTCATCATCAAAACGGGTGGTAAGAACGGGCAATATAGTTTTGACGATTCCCTTCTGCGTAATGATCAGCAAAAGGTCATCCCCCTTGAATTCACCGATCAACTCTCCCCTACCATCTACATTGAGCCTACGAACCACATCGTCAAACCAAATTTTCCTGGGCTTCAAGGTGGAAACACCTTTTTCCTTTAGTTCTATCCTTTTTACTGGATATTTGGTAACAATATTTCCTTTCGCCGCCCTACCTTTTATAAGAACATCCGCAAAATCAATATCCCATTTTAATTTTTTAATGCTTCCCGCTTGTCTAAGGTTTACTGTTACAACCTCTGCCTCACCATTAGGATTGGCCGAAAAATATAGTATTTGGGAGTTGGGCTTCCCCGCGGTTAGGTCATATGATTTGTCCCTAGTTATAGAGGTTACATTAAACCTTTTTATAAAGGAAGGCCCTCCTTTTCCATCCTTGTAGACCAGGTTATAAATTGTGCGTTTATCCTTTTTCTTAAAAACGGCTACATGTATGATGTTCTTTCCTATAAAGATTTTGGCATCTACCTTGGTTACCTGCATTTTACCATCTTGGGTAAAAACAATGATATCATCTATGTCGCTGCAATCGGTTACGTATTCATCCCTTTTAAGAGAAGTTCCTACGAAACCTTCCTCCCTATTGACATACAACTTGGTGTTTCTTATTACGACTTTGGTAGCCTCTATATCGTCAAATATGCGTATCTCCGATTTTCTTTCCCTACCCTTCCCGTAGGTTTCCTTTAATTTTTTGAAATAGTCTATCGCAAATTCGACCAAATGATCCAAATGGTGTTTTACTTCGGCTATTTTTTCCTCAAGGGATTCCAAATGCTGTTGTGCCTTGTCCAAATCGAACTTTGATATTCGTTTGATCCTGATTTCGGTCAATCGAACAATGTCCTCCTCCGTAACAGCCCTTCTTAAATGTTTGGTATATGGTTTTAGTCCCTTGTCAATAGCAGCAATGACTCCTTCCCAAGTTTCCTCTTCCTCAATATCCCGATAAATCCTATTTTCTATGAATATCCTTTCCAAGGAAGCAAAATGCCATTGTTCCTCCAACTCATCCAGTTGTATCTCCAGTTCCTGTTTTAGAAGCTCTACAGTAGCATCCGTTGAACGCTGCAACATTTCAGTTACACCAATAAAAAGAGGTTTATTGTCCTCGATGATACATCCCAAAGGGGAAATGGATGATTCACACGCCGTAAAGGCATATAGGGCATCTATGGTTTTGTCTGGGGAGATACCCGAAGGAAGATGAATCAAAATCTCCACTTCGGCAGCGGTATTATCCTCTATCTTTTTTATTTTGATTTTCCCCTTGTCATTGGCCTTAAGAATGGAATCAATCAATGAGGAGGTATTCGTCCCATAGGGTATTTCATTAATGACCAAAGTCGTTTTATCCATTTGGGATATTTTGGCCCGTACCCTAACCTTTCCACCCCTTAAGCCATCGTTATAATTGCTAATGTCTATGATACCGGCCGTAGGAAAATCGGGAAACAGTTTAAAACGTTGCCCTTTCAAATGTTTGATGGACGCATCTATCAACTCGTTGAAATTGTGGGGCAAAATCTTGGTTGACAGTCCAACGGCAATACCTTCCGCACCTTGTGCCAATAAAAGAGGAAATTTTACCGGTAGATTAACCGGTTCCTTTTTTCTACCATCATAACTTTGCTGCCATTCCGTAATCTTTGGACTATAAACGACCTCCAAGGCAAATTTGGATAATCTGGCCTCTATGTATCGGGAGGCGGCAGCACTGTCACCCGTTAGTATATTCCCCCAGTTACCTTGGGTATCAATTAATAGGTCTTTTTGACCAATTTGAACCATGGCATCCGCAATACTGGCATCTCCATGGGGATGGTACTGCATAGTGTGCCCAACAACATTGGCAACTTTGTTATATCGGCCATCGTCCAATTCCTTGAGGGAATGCATGATTCTTCTTTGAACAGGTTTAAAACCGTCCTCAATCGCCGGTACGGCACGTTCCAGAATCACGTATGAAGCATAGTCCAAAAACCAATCCTTGTACATGCCGGTTACCTTGGTAAGGGCATCCGATGTTTCTTCTTTGGCTGATGGTTGGCCGTTGGATGGATTATCGTTCGTACCGTCGTTCAATTCTTCATTTTCTTCCATTCAGAAGCAATCGTATTTACTGGTTACTTTTGATTTTCCTCTACAAGGTCAATCTCTACTTTAAGGTTTTCTATAATAAATTCTTGTCTGTCCGGGGTGTTTTTGCCCATATAAAAATTCAGTAATTCCTCAATGGACATGGCTTTGTCCAACATCACCGGTTCCAGCCGTATGTCATCGCCTATAAAATGTTGGAATTCATCGGGTGAAATTTCTCCCAATCCCTTAAACCTGGTAATTTCTGGTTTACCGGATAATTTTCTGATGGCCATCTGTCGTTCTTCATCGCTATAGCAATAAATGGTTTCCTTTTTATTACGCACCCTGAACAAAGGGGTTTGTAAAATATACAGGTGGTTTTCTTTGATCAGTTCGGGAAAAAATTGTAGAAAAAAGGTGATGAGCAATAATCTTATATGCATTCCATCCACATCGGCATCCGTGGCGATTACGATATTGTTGTATCGTAGGTCCTCCATAGACTCCTCAATGTTCAAGGCTGCCTGCAGCAAGTTGAACTCTTCGTTTTCATACACGATTTTTTTGGACATTCCATAGGAATTCAAAGGTTTTCCTCGAAGACTGAAAACCGCTTGCGTATTTACGTCCCTTGATTTTGTGATAGATCCGGAAGCCGAGTCACCTTCCGTAATAAAAAGCGTACTCTCCAACCTTCTATCATTTTTCATGTCTCCCAAATGTACCCTGCAGTCCCTCAATTTCTTATTGTGCAAGCTAGCTTTCTTGGCGCGGTCCCTTGCCAGTTTTCGTATGCCGGAGAGTTCCTTTCGCTCCTTCTCCGCCATAATGATCTTTCGCTGTAGCTTATCGGCCGTTTCCGGATTCTTATGAAGGTAATTGTCCAAATACTTCCCTACAAAATCATTTATATAGGTTCTTACCGTGGGAAAATCACCCCCCATATCCGTGGAACCTAACTTTGTTTTGGTCTGACTTTCAAATACGGGTTCCATAACCTTAATGGAAATAGCGGAGATAATAGATTTTCTAATATCCGATGCATCGTAATTTTTACCGTAAAAATCGCGAATGGTCTTAACGACGGCTTCCCTAAAAGCTGCTTGATGCGTTCCTCCCTGAGTGGTATGTTGCCCGTTTACGAATGAATGGTATTCCTCGCTGTACTGGGTCTTACTGTGTGTAATGGCAACCTCTATATCCTCCCCTTTCAAATGGATTACCGGATAGAGCATATCGTCCATATTGTTGTTGTCCTCCAATAAATCCTTCAGACCATTTTCTGAATGAAATTTTTCTCCATTAAAAACAATGGTGAGTCCGGGATTTAGATAGACATAATTCTTGAGCATGCGTTCCACATACTCGTTTCGGTACTTGTAATTTTTAAAAATACTTTCGTCAGGCACAAAGGTAACCTTGGTTCCCTTTCTTTTGGTTGTATCTTCCGGCCCTTCCTCATGGTCAAGGTTTCCAAAACTGAACTGGGCAGTTTTTACCTGATTGTCCCTTGAGGACTGTACCTCAAAAAAACTGGAAAGTGCGTTGACCGCTTTGGTACCAACCCCATTAAGACCTACCGATTTTTTAAAGGCACGGCTATCGTATTTACCGCCGGTGTTCATCTTGGATACGACGTCCACCACTTTTCCTAAAGGGATGCCCCGGCCATAATCCCTAACCTTTACAGTCTTATCCTTGATACTGATCTCGATGGTTTTTCCGGCTCCCATAACAAACTCATCGATACAGTTATCAATGACTTCCTTGAGAAGAATATATATACCATCATCCGCTGAGGAACCATCACCCAACTTACCAATATACATACCTGGCCGCAATCGGATGTGTTCTTTCCAATCGAGCGAGCGTATATTATCTTCTGTATATTGAGATTCTTGGGACATTTAACTAAAAATTATGAAAGTGCTGCTAAAGATAACATGACTCTCATTAAGATAAAACCCCTACTCCCTAAAGTAATTAACAATAGAAAACCCTCTATTGTTGATATTTATGAGGTTATACGTTAAACCTAAAGTGCATTACATCGCCATCCTTAACAATGTACTCCTTTCCTTCCACCCGCATTTTACCAGCTTCCTTTACCTTAGTTTCACTGCCATATTTCACATAGTCATCATAGGCGATTACTTCGGCACGTATGAACCCTTTCTCAAAATCGGTATGGATTACACCGGCCGCTTGAGGTGCGGTGGCGCCCACGGGTATGGTCCAGGCCCTAACCTCCTTGACCCCTGCCGTAAAGTAGGTTTCCAGATTAAGAAGTCGGTATGCGCCACGGATAAGTTTTGCCGAACCTGGCTCTTCCAAACCAAGGTCTTCCAAAAACATCTGTCTTTCGTCATAGGTCTCCAATTCCGTAATATCGGCCTCAGTACCCACAGCAAGAAAAATAACTTCGGCATTCTCATTAGAGACGGCCTCTTTCACTTTTTCAACATAGGCATTACCAGATACGGCAGATTCTTCATCCACATTACAAACATACATGACCGGTTTGTCCGTAATGAACTGGAGTGGTTTAACAAACTCTGTTCTATCTTCTTTTGAAATATCTATGGCCCTTACGGACACTCCGGATTCCAGTCCTGTTTTTAAAGCCATAAGTACGGCTTCTTCTTTCTGAGCATCCTTATTTCCAGTTTTTGCGGCCCGCTTGACCTTCTCCAATTTCTTGTCAACGGTTTCCAAATCCTTCAACTGAAGTTCCATGTCAATGGTTTCCTTATCCCTAATGGGGTCTACACTACCATCCACATGCACAATGTTATCATTATCAAAGCATCGCAGTACATGCAAAATGGCATCGGTCTCACGTATATTTCCCAAAAATTGGTTGCCCAGACCTTCCCCTTTACTTGCGCCCTTGACCAAACCGGCAATATCCACTATTTCAACAGTAGCAGGAAGCACCCTTTCCGGTTTTACCAGTTCTTCCAACTTTTGCAGTCTTGCATCCGGAACGTTCACAACACCAATATTGGGTTCAATCGTACAAAATGGAAAATTGGCACTCTGTGCCTTTGCATTGGATAAGCAATTAAATAGGGTCGATTTACCAACATTGGGCAATCCTACGATTCCTGCTTTCATTCTTTAATGGATTTAAAGGAAACCGGAAATACCGGTTTGTAAAATTTGGGTGCAAAGATACAATGTACTTTCACAACTAAATATAATTTGAACATTCTTTAGGGCGTTCAAATAAAAAAAGCCCCAAACATAGTATTTGGGGCTTTCCATTTGAATGATTTCTTTCTAATCTTCAGGATGCATGAACGCTTGCTTTGCCAAAAGAGTCTCTTCGGATTCCACATGGTCCTCATCTGGAATGCAACAATCTACGGGACATACAGCGGCACATTGGGGTTCTTCATGGAAGCCCATGCACTCCGTACATTTATCGGGAGCAATATAATAGACTTCATCACTAATCGGTTCCTGAACTTCTTCGGCATTCACCGCTTTTCCATTGGGAAGTACCACATCGCCTTTAAGGGAAGTACCATCCCCGTATCTCCATTCATCCGCACCCTCGTAAATGGCAGTATTTGGACATTCCGGTTCGCAAGCCCCACAATTTATACATTCATCAGTTATTATTATTGCCATAATTTTAATTTTATAAGTATTCGCCTAAAAATGAAGTCCTGAAGTGCAACATTATTCAACTCTTTTTTCAATTCAGAAGCTTATTTTTGCACAAAAGTAAACCCTAGTAAACTTGTATACAAATATAATGGCACAACAACTTGAAACATTAAAAGCTTTTGTTAAACTCGGAGATTTTTTAGGGGACTATTGTGATTTTTCTAACGGTACAGCTTCTTTTGACGAAAATTCCAATGACTGGCTTCTTAAATTGGACGAGATTGTATACAGTGCCAAGAATCATAACGGTTGGTTTACCAAAGAAAACATTCTATATGCCTTTAATCAGTGGTCTAGGGAACTTACAACTGAAAATCTACATAATTGGTTGAGCAAATATGACTTGACCAAAAACAATAAAAAAACAGTTGCCATCATAATGGCCGGTAATATTCCCTTAGTGGGCTTTCATGATTTCCTGGCCGTTCTGGTAACGGGCAACAAGGCCCTTATCAAATTATCCGGTAATGACAAATTGCTGCTACCTTTCCTTGCAGAATATCTAAAGTCTATTGAACCTGGCCTGGGCGATCAGATTGTATTTACTGACGAGGTCCTATCAGGATTTGACGCCGTAATTGCCACGGGAAGTAATAATACGGCCCGTTATTTTGAATATTATTTTGGCAAAGGACCTAATATTATTAGGAAAAACAGGAATTCCGTCGCCATCCTTTCAGGAAATGAAACCCAAGAAGAGCTATCCCTTTTGGGAGAGGATATTTTTAGATATTACGGTTTGGGATGCAGAAATGTATCCAAACTTTTGGTTCCCCAAGGATATGATTTTGATGATTTCTATAAATCTATTTACGCGTTTAAGGAAATTATCGAGGAAAACAAGTATGCCAATAACTACGACTACAATAAAGCCGTTTATTTAATGAGCGAGTTTAAATTTTTGGACAACGGCTTTTTACTTTTAAAGGAAGATGAAAGCTATGCTTCGCCCATAGCATCCCTATTTTATGAAGAATATGGGTCCAAAAAATTCTTGGATGACAAAATTGACCAAGACCGAGATAAAATCCAGTGCATTGTGGGCCCAAAAAGTCATAAAGACGGTATTCCCTTTGGGTCTTCGCAAAAACCTTCTTTGTGGGATTATGCGGATGGTGTGGACACTGTTGAATTCCTGTTAAAAACATGACAGAATAAATAGGTTCTAATTATTCCAGTTCCATGGAAATTTCTGACCTTTAACCCCTTCTAATCAATTAAAAAATGAAAAAACATAATTTTAGTGCCGGTCCCTGTATTTTACCCAAAGAAGTCTTGCTTAAAGCCTCAGAAGCTGTTATGGACTTGAATGGTTCCGGACTTTCATTAATAGAAATTTCCCATCGAAGTAAGGATTTTATTGAAATCATGGAGCGTGCACGTTCCCTAGTTTTGGAGCTCCTAAACTTGGAAGGCAAGGGTTACCATGCGCTCTTTTTACAAGGAGGTGCCAGTATGGAATTTTTAATGGTGGCCTATAATCTACTGGAGACCAAAGCCGGATACTTAAATACGGGAACTTGGAGTGATAAGGCCATCAAGGAGGCCAAGCTTTTTGGTGAAGTGGTTGAAGTGGGTTCATCCAAGGATGAGAATTTTAATTATATACCAAAAGGATACGCTGTTCCTTCAGGTCTGGACTATTTACATTTGACCTCCAACAATACCATTTATGGAACACAGTTCAAAAAATTCCCTACAACGGATGCTCCACTCGTTTGCGATATGAGTTCGGATATTTTCTCAAGGGTACTTGACTTTTCCAAATTTGATCTTATATATGCCGGTGCCCAAAAAAATATGGGTCCCGCGGGTACCACACTGGTTGTAATCAAAGAAGAAATATTGGGCAAGGTTTCTAGAAAAATTCCTTCCATGCTAGATTATAAGGTGCACATAAGCAAAGAGAGTATGTTCAACACGCCCCCTGTTTTTGCAGTATACACCTCAATGTTGACTTTGGAATGGCTAAAAAATCTTGGCGGAATTGCCGCTATTGAGGAAGTTAATGAGAAAAAGGCCCAGTTATTATATTCTGAAATAGATTTGAATCCAGTATTTGAAGGCTACGCCAATAAAAATGACCGATCAAAAATGAATGCTACGTTCAATCTAGCAGAGGAAGGTCTTAAGGGTACTTTTGACAGCATGCTCAAAGAAGCCGGAATCAATGGTCTAAACGGCCACCGTTCCGTAGGTGGATACAGGGCAAGTATGTACAACGCCCTGTCGCTTGAGAGCGTAGGTGTATTGGTAGACGTTATGAGCGAAATGGAAAGGAAAGCATAAAAGAATGAAAATATTGGCGAACGACGGAATATCCGAAAAGGGTATTTCTCTTCTTGAAAAAAATGGATTTCACGTTTTAACGACAACGGTAGCCCAGGAACAGCTAGCTAATTTTATAAACCAGAATGAAATAACGGGTTTATTGGTGCGCAGCGCTACCAAAGTGAACAAAGAACTCATAGATGCATGCCCAGGACTTAAACTCATTGGCCGGGGTGGCGTTGGGATGGACAATATTGATGTACAGTATGCCATTAAGAAAGGAATCCACGTAATCAATACCCCTGCAGCCTCCTCCCTATCCGTGGCGGAACTGGTATTTGCCCATCTTTATGGCGGTGTTAGGTTTTTATACGATGCCAATAGGAATATGCCCTTGGAAGGTGATAGCAAATTTAAACAACTCAAGAAGTCCTATGGCAAGGGCAAGGAACTTGCGGGTAAAACACTTGGTATTATCGGTTTTGGCAGAATTGGTCAGGCTACCGCTAAATTGGCTCTGGGCGCTGGAATGAAGGTTTTGTTTTTTGACCCCCTTCTGTCTAAGGTTTCATTGACCCTGTCTTTTTTTGATGGGCAATCCGTCACCTTTAATTTAACGAAAACGGAGAAAGATATATTACTGAAAGAATCGGATTTCATTACGGTACACGTGCCAGCCCAGAAAGAATATGTTCTTGGAAAAAAGGAGTTCGAAATCATGAAAGATGGCGTAGGTATTATAAATGCGGCCCGTGGTGGTGTCATAGACGAGGTTGCCTTGGTCGATGCCCTTGAAAGCGATAAGGTTTCCTTTGCAGGCATGGACGTTTATGAATCTGAACCAAATCCGGAAATCAGGATTCTAATGCATCCGAAAATATCATTGACGCCACATATAGGAGGGGCTACCAACGAGGCCCAAGACCGTATTGGCCTAGAATTGGCAGAACAAATCATTTCACATTTTAAATAGAGCTTTATTACAAATTTTTTGAACTCTTTTCGTACATTACCGAAGGAACATTAAATTAACTATAAAATGGCAGGATTATTAGATTTATTAAATAGCCCAATGGGCAAACAATTGATTAGTGGCGTTGCTGGCCAAACCAATCAACCGGAAAGCAAAACCGCGGATGTATTAAGCATGGCCATGCCCTTGATTTTGGGTGCCATGAAGAAAAATGTAAAATCAGGTGGTGCGGACGGCTTAATGAACGCATTGAACAATAAACATGATGGAAGCATCTTGGACAACCTTGGTGGATTGTTCCAAGGTGGTGTGGATGATTCCGTAATGAATGATGGCGCAGGAATTCTTGGACATGTTTTTGGAGGCAAACAGCCTCAAGTGGAGAACGCATTGAGTCAAAAATCTGGTCTGGATGCGGGTACGGTGGCTCAAATACTTAAAATTGCCGCCCCAATAGTAATGGGATATTTGGGTAGGGAAACCTCCCAAAATAAAGTGAATGATTCCTCAAGTATGAATGCATTACTAGGAAGTATGCTGGGGGGACAACCCCAACAGAACCAAAGTTTGATTACCACTTTATTGGATGCCGATGGTGATGGGAGCATTTTGGACGATGTTGCAGGTATGGTTATGGGAAGTAATAAAAAGAAAGGTGGACTTGGTGGACTTTTAGGAGGCCTATTCGGAAAATAAAATAAGATTTAACCTAATTTAACTAAAGCCGTTTGAAATTTCAAACGGCTTTTTTGTATTTTAAGTTTATGGAAAAGAACATGTTAGTGTTATTGAAAAAAATTGGTGTTGTCGTGAGTTTATTCCTCATAGCCATTTCATTGAGCTATTGTGGAAGCACCAAGGAAACCTTATCTATTTCCGAACAGGAAAAGGAAGCCTTTAATCAGAAAGAGGGCGATACCATACGAATAGCTAACGAGGAAACCGAATATGAAATAATCATCATTGAACCCGGCTTCTATACTTGGTTAAACTCCATTGCAAGACCAGAGGGGTATTATTCCCAATCCTTTATGGAAAACAGAAATTGGATAATGGTTACCGAATGGAACCAAAGAGTACTTCAACCGCAGCGATATAGCCCCTTGCTCTATGAGCTACAAATCAATTATAATAAGAATATTGATTATGGCTATGAAGTAAATTATAAACTGTACAACTACTTCATCTATTTTCAGCGGAAATATAACCAACGATTGGGCCCTTTTTTACCTAGGATATAGATGGTATCTTTGTAGTCTATTTTCGTTTTCATGCAAAGATTAAAGGAACGTTGGGGAGTACAGAATAATCTTCAACTCGTAATAATATTTTTCGTTTTTGCCATTACAGGGTCCTCTTCCGTTTATGTGGCTAAACCTTTTCTAAATCTTATTGGCCTACAACAAGAAAATTTTCCTGATGCGTGGTGGGGTTCACTAGTCTATTGGACCCTTAGGATTTTGCTGATTTTCCCTTTCTATCAAATTCTCCTAGTTGCCTATGGTTGGCTTTTCGGTCAATTTAAATTCTTTTGGAATTTCGAGAAGAAAATGTTGAAGAGAATGGGTCTCGGATTTTTCTTCAACAATTAATAGTTAAGTTTTATTTAACAAATAATGCTAATGCATTTGTTAGTTTTGCATCTATGAAAAGAAAGATATTCACATATCTCTCAGCTTTTATTCTATTTACCTTAATGCTTTTTAAGGTAAGTTCTTTTCATATCTATTCCCATCAAGATAACTCTGCGGATAAAATAGAAAATTGCATTACCTGCTATTTTTCATTTCAAGACCAAACAACAAGTTTTCAAATAGCTACCATAGTTGTTGTAGCCCTATTACTTTTAGCGGTACCATATAAAAAACTTAATTTGGAGACAACAACAAGTTTGTCCTCCATTCTTATCCCCTATAATTCATTCGGAAGACCTCCACCCTATTTATGCTAATTTTTGTTTTAAAAATCGGTATACTCAGTTTATCGATATTCTTTAGCGTAAAAATCATTCAATGAAGTATTGTTTAATACTGTTTTTTCTATTTACAGGCTTTAACCTATTTGCCCAAGATTGTAATTCAATTTTGATTGGGAGTGTTATTGATTTTCATGACAATACCCCGCTTAGTGGTGCCACGATATCTATTACAGGTTTGGACAAAACGACAATTTCCAAAGAAGATGGGAAATTTAGTTTTAGAAATTTATGTGATGGAGTCATTGAATTGGAGGTGTCGCATCCGGTATGTACAACCAAATTTGTAGTGGTTACCATTAACGGAGATACATTTGAAAAGATTCTTTTAGAACATCATTTAGAGGAACTGGAAGAGGTAAAGGTTGTTAGCAATATTCCAAAGAACACCAACTCCGGACAGGAGGAATCCCTATCCCAAAAAGAATTAGAGCGAAGTAGTGGCGGTAGTTTGGGAGATGCCCTTAAAAAGATTGCTGGGGTATCCACTTTGAATACTGGTGGGAATATCGTTAAGCCTGTAATACAAGGGCTGAACGGTAGTAGAATTTTGATTCTCAATAACAACGTACGCATGCAAGACATGGAATGGGGGGATGAGCATGCACCCAATGTAGACATCAATGCAAACCAAAAAATCAGCGTCATAAAAGGTGCTGCCGCTTTAGAATATGGAGGCGACGCCATAGGGGGAGTTATCGTTATGGAACCCTCTCCAATTATTAGAAAAGATACTCTTTTTGGGAAAACACAGCTAAATCTTTTTTCTAATGGACGTGGAGGTAATATTACCAGTTCACTAACCAAATCCTATGATTCAGGACTTTACATAACTGGACAAGGATCTTTTAAGCGTTTAGGTGATTTGGAAGCGCCAGATTATGTTTTATCCAATACGGGTATACGTGAAATGGGAGTTTCCTTAAATGTTGGAAAAAGAGACTTTATTCAAGGTTGGGAAGCGTATTACTCCTATTTCGATACTGAAATTGGAATCCTTAGAGCCTCGCACATTGGCAACGTAGATGATTTGATTCAATCCATAAACAGTGAACAGCCGAATGTCATCAATGATTTTACCTATACCATTAACAGGCCCAATCAGGAGGTTTCCCATCATCTTGGAAAGCTGAATTATTATCGAAGAATAGAAGGGTTTGGAAAGTGGGAGATTCAATATGATTTTCAGCAAAACCGAAGATTTGAATATGATATCCGTGTAGGTGATGACGCAGAAAAAGCATCTTTGGATTTGCAGCTGACTACGCATTCCGTTTTGACGAACCTAAAATTCGACGCCAAACAAGGATTTGATTTAAAAGTGGGATTGTTGGGCAGGTACCAAAACAATTTTGCAAATCCGGCCACAGGGGTAAGAAGGTTGATCCCTGATTACGATAAATATGATTTGGGAGCATATGGTGTGGCGGAGTATCGTTTAAATGATGCTTGGACCTTGGATGCTGGCTTACGCTTTGACTTCAATAGAATAGACGCTAAAAAGTTCTATCTGGTCTCCAGATGGGAAGAGCGTGGTTACGACCAGGATTTTAATGATGTTGTTATAGAGGACCTAGGAACGCAACTTCTTACGAATCCTACATTCGATTTTCACAATTTTTCCGGTACGACGGGTGTAAATTATGAAATTGATAATGAGAATTTGTTGCGAGTAAACTTTGCGTACTCGCAAAGAGCCCCTAATCCTTCCGAACTATTTAGCGATGGACTTCACCATTCCGCAGCCCGAATTGAATTGGGTGATTTGCATATCAATAGTGAAAAATCGTCCAAAGTATCCGTTTCCCTCGAGAAAAATTCTCAGGATTGGGGATATTCCTTCGCACCTTTTGTGAATAGCATAAACGATTTTATCCTACTGGAACCCACAGGTGTCGAATTTACTATAAGGGGTGCATTTCCTGTATGGTCCTATAGGCAAACCAATGCCACATTAATTGGTGTGGACGC
>JAUIGC010000153.1 GCA_030429835.1 Bacteroidia bacterium | reverse complement strand
TTCAATTTCCATTTGTTAAGCAAGTATTTATTGACGACAACTACGTATCCGTTTCCAAGTATGAAGTGGCCGAATGGGAAGACATTACGATAGAGCTGAGAGAACTTATCAGAAATTTTATTGCAGAGGGCAATGATATTGTGACCTCCAATGCCGAACCAATAAAAACATCGGAAACAGGGGACAATAACCAATCCCAACCTCAAGAAGATTTGGATGACACCTCTTTGGAAATCATTGATATTTTAGAGGAATACGTAAAACCCGCGGTTGCCAGTGACGGTGGTAATATCCTATTTAAATCCTATGAGCCCGAAAGCCGTACAGTAAACGTCATCCTGCAAGGTGCCTGTAGTGGTTGTCCTTCCTCTACCTTTACCCTAAAAAATGGTATAGAGACGATGTTGAAGAATATGATGGGAGATAGGGTAAACGAAGTAGTGGCTTTAAACGGCTAAAAAAACAATTGATTTGGCGCAAATTCCGCAAAAGATTTGTTAACTTCAAGCAAATCATAAAAACACTAATTATGGCAGTATTAAAAGTTATAGAAGTATTAGCAAATTCTGACAAAAGTTGGGAAGACGCTGCAAAAAATGCAGTAGCCCAGGCCTCTAAATCGGTGAAAAATATTCGTTCTGTTTATATTAACGAACAAAGTGCTACCGTAGAAGATGGAAAAATGGTAAACTTTCGTGTCAATGTAAAAATAACCTTTGAGGTTCAATAACGTTACTTCAATTATAGAAATAAGGAGCGCCCTAGGGGCGCTTTTTTCATTTTTTCATTCCTAGCAAGTTTGATTATTTATCTAAACTCAAATTACTATGGCTCCAAAACATACCAATGAGCTCATCAAAGAAACAAGTCCATATCTTTTACAGCATGCCCATAATCCGGTAAACTGGGAAGCTTGGAGCCAAAGCGCTTTGGAAAAGGCTCAAAATGAGGGTAAATTATTGTTAATCAGCATAGGATATGCTGCTTGCCACTGGTGCCATGTAATGGAACACCAATGTTTTGAGGATGAAGAGGTCGCAGAGGTCATGAACGCCAACTTTATTAACATTAAAATAGATCGCGAAGAACGCCCTGACATAGACCAAATTTATATGGACGCCCTGCAAATGATGACCGGCAGTGGTGGCTGGCCACTTAATATTGTGGCCCTACCGGACGGTCGACCATTCTGGGGAGCCACCTATGTAAAAAAGCAGGATTGGATAGACGTCCTTGGTAATTTATTTCGATTATACAAATCCACACCGGAACGTGTATTGGATTATGCACAAAATATGGCCAAAGGCATCAAGCAAATCAACATCATACCCAATAATACAGATAAGGACAACTATACCATAGCGTTACTTAGGAAAGACGTTCTTGAATGGTGCAATTATTTCGATACTTTTTTAGGAGGCTATAAGAGAGCCCCCAAATTCCCAATGCCCGTAAACTTGAACTTCCTTCTACATTATAGCACATCCTTAAAGGACAAGAGCATTTTAGAATATGTTCACACCACATTAAAAAGAATGGCCTATGGCGGAATTTTTGACCATGTAGGGGGTGGGTTTTCCAGATATTCGGTGGACACAAAATGGCACGTACCCCACTTTGAAAAGATGCTATATGACAATGGTCAGCTCATTAGCTTGTATTCCAAGGCCTACGCCGCCTCTGGCGATGAACTTTATAGGGAAACAGTAGAAAAAAGCATCGCTTTTGTCAAAGAAGAACTTCTATCCCCCGAAAAAGGTTTTTACTCATCCCTGGATGCGGATAGCATAAATAAACACGGAGATTTTGAAGAGGGTGCCTTTTACATTTGGGAAGAAAATGAACTCAAAAATCTATTGCGTGAAGATTTTCTCCTCTTTTCAAAGTATTACAATATCAATCGCTATGGACATTGGGAAAATGGCAATTATGTCCTCATAAGAGACACCCATGAGGACGAAATTCTTAAAGAATATGAAATCTCAGAGGAAGAGCTCAAAAATAAAATAGAAAAGTGTTTAAAGATATTAAAGACAAGAAGAAGTAATAGAAGCAGGCCTAGACTGGACGATAAAATATTGACCTCTTGGAACGGTCTCATGCTCAAAGGGCTGGTAGATGCCTTTAAATATCTCCAAAAAGACAATTATATGGATTTGGCATTACAAAATGCCAAATTTATACTTCAAAACTTAAGACAAAAGGACGGTGGCTTATTTCGTAACTATAAAAATGGGAAAAACAATATTAAGGGCTATTTGGAGGATTATGCTTCCATAATAGATGCCTTTATAGGCCTTTACGAAGTATCATTTGAGGAGGTTTGGCTGAAGACGGCAAAGGAATTAATGGAGTACTGTTTGGCAAACTTCCTGGATATGGAAAGCGGACTTTTTTATTTTACTTCCAAAAAGGATGATTTTGTAATAAGAAGAACTTTGGAGGTAGAAGACAATGTGATACCATCTTCCAATTCCATAATGGCCCATAATCTCTTTAAACTTTCCAAGTTCTTCCCGGAAAAGAATTATGAAACTATTTATATAAAAATGCTTAAAAATGTTCAATCCAATTTTTCCAAAAATACCCAAAGCCATGCCAATTGGCTGGACCTAGTACTACACACTGAATTACCGTTTTATGAGGTCGCCGTTGTAGGGGATGGGTTCAAGAAAAAAATACTGGAATTACAAAAGGAATTTCTACCCAACACCGTCTTTGCAGGCTGCAAACAACATAGTGACATGCCTTTGTTAAAGGACAGACATCTATCTGGAAAGACACAAATTTTCATTTGTGAACAAGGTGCTTGCCAGATGCCATTGACTCAAACAAAAAAAGCTTTGACTCGTCTAATGGTTTAAGCCTTTTGTTAACATTAGTTTAAATAAATAAACTTGATTCGCGTAGGGTAATTGTAGTAAGTTGATATATCAATTAATAAAAAAATTTTATGGAAAAATTTACCAATTATCAAGAACATGTTGACAATGCCATCAAATGGTTCTGGGATGCACTACCTAATTTAGTAACGGCCATTCTACTTCTGTTTGTAGGTATTTATGTGATTCGATTCATTAACAAAATGATACGCAAATTTTTTGCCAAAAAGGACTATGATGAATCTTTGGAATCCTTTCTGCAAAGCTTGATTTCCATTGCACTTAAAATACTCCTTTTTGTACTTGTAATAACCCAATTGGGAGTACAATCCTCTTCGCTGGTGGCCATTATCGGTGCCGCAGGATTGGCCATTGGTTTGGCATTACAAGGATCTTTGGCAAATTTTGCAGGTGGTGTTTTAATTTTACTCTTTAAACCCTTTAAGGTTGGAGATTGGATATCGGCGCAAGGCGTGGACGGCTCTGTTAAAGAAATCTCCATTTTTACTACAAAATTGAAAACCTTTGGAAATCAAATCGCCATTATACCCAATGGTCAGTTATCCAACAATAATATCATTAATTATAACGCCGAGGATACAAGAAGGGATAAAATTGATGTTGGTATCGGGTATGGGTCCAACATTAAAAAAGCCAAGGAGATTCTTTTGGCAATATGCAAAGACCGTGAGACAATACTGAAAGATCCGGCACCCGAAGTTTACGTTGGGGAATTGGCCGACAGTTCTGTGAATCTGACCTTACGATTTTGGGCGAACAATCCTGATTTTTGGGCCGCACACTTCTTTGTGATGGAGGAAATTAAAAGTAGATTTGATGCAGAAGGCATTGAAATTCCATTCCCACAAAGGGTTGTCCATAAAGGAAAGGATTAACTAATAAGATACAAGTAACGGTTTAAATAAGCCCGTTGATACAATTCCTTTCAACGGGCTTAAATATTTGGAATTCAGAATATTATTTTCTAACTTATAAGTTAAAATCATTACTTATGAGAGCGATATTTTTTGGAATTTATTTCCTTTCCATTAGTGGGGCTTTAGCTCAAGTTGCTGGCTTTGGTAAAAGTACGGGTGTAACGACAGATTCACAACTAGGTGTTTCTTACAATGAAGTTGAAATCCAAGGTTCACCTTATATGGATGAGCTATATAAAAAAGGTGTAACTATTGTCTATGGAAAAAAAGCGCGTGAGGCGCTTATGCGATATGACGCATATAACGATGTCATAGAAATCATAGATGAGAATGGACAGGCGAGATCCATGCTTCGTCAAAGAAATATAGTTGCAGAGCTTGATGGAAAATCATATGTTGTGATGGAATATATGGACGAAGGAAAAACCAAGCTTGGTTACTTTAACCCACTAAATAACGGAGAAATTCAGCTTCTATGGAAACCAAAGAAAATGTTTGTTCAAGCCGAAAATCCAGATCATGGATATGACACCTATTCACCACCCACCTATAAGGATATTTCTAGTCACTTTATAAAAAATGGAAATGAACCGGCCGAACCCATTAATTTATCTAAAAGAAATTTGCTGAAATACTTAGAAAGGGACTTAAAATCAATGAAAGAGTATATAAAAAAGAATAACTTGAATTTAAGAAACGAATCAGATGCCATTTCCCTTATCAACTTTTATAATTCACGAACTAAAAGTGAAGATAATCTTTAGTCTTTCTTTTTGCTACCCATAAAATCCTTTAAATAATAAGGCTCAAAATAAGCTACATCTTCAAAATCCCTGCTTTTAAATTTTCCGTGGGAAAGTCTTGCCATTTCTCTTGAAGAGGGCACACATTGTGTATCATAATCCGCATTTACGTCGCCAAGGGTAGACCTTATTTTCTCTGCACCCGATCCAAGGAAATGTACCTTATTATTTTTCAAATAATCATGAAAAGAATATTCCTCTATTATTTCGGCCCGTGTTTCCCTTATTTCATTCAAATGGGCATCAAAAACTGCCGAATATACCTCCATACGCCTTGCATCCAAAACAGGTATAATATAACCCCCTTCCTTTAAATTCAACTGACTAGCCATGCTTTCTAAGGTGGCGATTGAAATTAATGGAACATCCAAGGCAAAGCACAAACCCTTGGCGGCCGATACCCCTATTCTTAAACCAGTATAAGAACCTGGACCTTTACTAACGGCAATGGCATCCAAATCATTTGGCGAATACTTTGCTTCGTGCAGACATTCCTGGATAAATACATGAAGTTGTTCCGCATGTGAGTAATTCGGGGTATTATTTTCCCTTATAGCAATCAAATTGCCATCCTTGGCCAGGCACACTGAGCAATTTGTTGTTGCTGTTTCCAAATTAAGAATAAGTCCCATTTTTCAAAGGTAGAGCATAAACACAAAAAAACCTGCAATGTATAGTTGCAGGTTTTTTAGTATTTAATCTAGTAATCAATTTAATGTTATTGGAATTCCAAAAAAGAATTCGAGAAATTTTAATCTAAATATGTATTCATATTTAGCACGTATTACGTTGGCAGCAGCATCGTCCACCCGAGCCTGGGCTTGGCCAAAGTCAAAGGAATTCATTAAACCCACATCGAAACGCTCCTTGGCATATTCATAGGCCAAAGTTCGAGCTTCCAATGTTTTTTCTGCCGCCTCATAAGATTTACGAAAAGTAGTAACATCTACGTAGGCTTGATTCACGGTTGATTCCAAAGCCAATTTATCCTGTTCCAATTGGACTTTGGCCTTTTCCAAGCTTATTTGAGAACGTTTAACATTATTTCTAGTACTCCATCCATTAAATATAGGAATGTTCATTTGTGCACCATAGGAGATACCATCATTAATCCATAATTGATCTTTAAAACCAATAAATTCGCCAGTTAATGGATTCCTATTTTGATCAGAATACCTAGTGTTATAGTTAATGAACGCACCAACAGTGGGATAGTAGGCGCCTTTTGCTATTTCCACATCCTTTACCGCCAAATCCATCATAGATTCCGAAAATTTGATATCGTTTCTAAATTCCAAGGCTTTTGCAAAAATTGTTTTTGGACTATTATTTAATATGTCCGAAGGTGGTATTTCAAAGGATTCATCAGCAATATCAAAATTCTCGTAATCGGTAATTTGAAGAAGTTGCGCCAAATTTATTTTTGAAATTATGACCAAGCCCTCATTATTCACTATTTGTTGCTCCTGATTTGCGGCGGTGGCCTCCAGTTCCAAAAGATCTCCCCTGGGAACCACTCCTGAACTAACTAACTCCTTGGTCCGTTCCAAGTCCTGCTGAGTTACGGCATACTGCGCTTTTGAAACCTCAAGAGCTTCCTTGTTTGATAATATCTGCAAATAGGCCTGTGCCACATTCAACCGAATATCATCCTTCAAATTCTCTAACCTATAATCATTTGCAATAGCATTCAGTTTAGCCCTATTAAGCCTATTGATATTACGGAGACCATCGAATAAGGTCAACGTAGAAGTCATATTGCTACTTGCTGAGAATATTGTTCCCGTTACCAAGTTATTGGTAGTTGGGTCCAGAATTAAACCCGTGTTTCCAGAAGTACTAATTTGTCCATTGAGGTCTGGCAGTAGATTCCCCAATGCATCTTTTCTATCAATTTTGGCATTCTCTAAATCCAGTTCAAACTGCTCAACCGAAAGGTTATTTTCCACGGCATAGGTAACGCATTCCTCCAAGGTCCATTTTTTATTTTGGGCCCATGTAGTCCCCACTACCAAGAACAGTAGTATTGTGGTTATCGTATACTTCATTTTTTGATTTTTTATTTTGATTGATGATGTTTATTCAGTGTCTTTTTCTTCCTCACCTTTTTTAATAGGCTCCGTTTTATTCCAATGTTTAACTTTATCCTCTTTGGTCAATCCTGATATCACTTCCACATTGACCCCATCAGAAATACCGGTCTCAATCTCCCTTCTTTCAAATTTTTGCTCCTCCGCAGAACCCACGGCAACTTCAACGTAAGGCTTATCGGTTTCCTTGTCAAACTGCAATACGGCCTCCAGGATTACAAGAATACTATCCTTCTTTTCCAAAACAATGGAAGCATTGGCACTGTACCCAGCACGAATGAAAACGTCATCCTTCTCCTCCACATCACCTTCTATCTTGAATTGTACGGCTCCGGTCTCCTCTATACCCTTTGGTGCAATAAACTTTAGTTTAGCATCCAACTCCACATCCTCAACGGCACCAAGGCTTATCTTTAAGGGTGTTCCTACTTTAAGCTTACCCACTTCTCCTTCATCCACCTTTCCTTCAAAAATCATTTGACCCAAATCCGCAATAGAGGCAATGGTAGTACCATCATTGAAGTTGTTACTTTGGATCACCTGATCACCCTCCTCCACAGGAATCTCCAAAATAGTACCATCTACAG
>JAUIGC010000152.1 GCA_030429835.1 Bacteroidia bacterium | reverse complement strand
GCAGCCTCTATATACTCGTTCTTTGGATAATTAAGGCCCCAGTGACCTTGGATACCTATACCATCTATCTTAATCCCCTCCTTTTGTAGCATACGCACCATTTTCATAATACCATCCCTTTTGGTGGGCCTCCATGCATTAAAGTCATTATAATAAAGTTCTGTATCCGGGGCGTACTCACTGGCAAACTTGAAGGCATTTCTAACAAGTTCGTCTCCATCGCCCACACTTTTGACCCAAGCTGTGGTGCTTCTGTACGAGCCATCATTGTCAATTACCTCATTGACCACGTCCCACGCATCGATTCTCCCGGCATATCTACCCGCAACGGCCTGTATATGTTGACGCATTCTCTCCAATTGCGCTTCTTTTGTGTTGGGATCGCCGTTCTTATCCTGAAAAAACCATGCTGGGGTCTGGTTGTGCCAGACCAACGTATGCCCTACTGTAAAAAGGTCGTTTTTTTCGGAAAAATCCACATAGGCATCGGCAGCCGTAAAATCAAAGATTCCAGGCTCCGGATTAATAATTTCCGCTTTCATCACATTCTCCGGAGTCACTGTATTAAACTGTTCCAATATGATTTCTTGTGACCCGGAATCCTCACCAGATACAATTGCTGCATTTACGGCAACCCCAATTTTAAAAGCATCTGCATAAGCTTCCTTCAATGTTTTGGATACAGGCTCTTTTTCCCCCTGATCGGTTATTTCCGGCTTTTCCTTTTCCCCGCAACTGTTCAGCAATACTAATGAAGATATTAGGAAAACGGTTGGCTTAAATATGTTCATGGTTTTAAAAATAAATGTGAAACTTAAAAGTACTAAGAAACCGACAACCTACGTAACTTGAAATGTTACAAAATTTCTCCTTCCCCATTAAATATCCTGTTATTTGTAAATCAAAATAAACTAATTTTAATTCACGATACGTAGCGTACAGGACGCACTATTGCCTTACTTTATTATTCATAAATACCTTTTAATTATGATTCATATATGATTCATCCGCATACAGAATTACGCTTTATAAGCAAAGAAATAGGCTACGGTGTCGTGGCCACTCAATTTATACCTGCTGGCACCATTACCTGGGTGCTTGATAAACTGGATCGGGAGTTCAGTCCCTTGGATTTTCAGAATATGGAGCCTATTTATCAGGATATTCTGGACACCTATACATATCGGAACAACAACGGAAATCTTGTCCTTTGCTGGGACCATGGAAGATACGTAAACCATAGTTTTAACTCCAATTGCCTCACTACCGCCTATGATTTTGAAATCGCTGTAAGGGACATTAATCCGGGAGAACAATTGACGGATGATTATGGTTACTTGAATATTACGAGTCCGTTTAGGGGCATCAATGAAGGAACCCGGCGGAAAACGGTCTATCCGGACGACCTATTAAAATACTATAAGGTCTGGGACAACAAAATCAGAAAGGTCTTTTATAAAATAGATAAGCTAGACCAACCATTGCAGCAGGTATTAAGTGATAAGACCAAGAGCAAAATTGAAAGTGTACTGTGCGGGCAGGCGGAACTGGCGTCTATCTTGTCCAATTATTATGATGAGAAAAAGCATGTCCTTGCCGACAAATAATCTGGCAAAATTCTATCATTCTATTATACTTAACCCAGATACTGAGGCATTTATACATGAAACAGAATAAATAATAATGTACCTTAGGACGCTACATGCAATTATACAAGATGGCATATAAAACAAAAGAAATGAAAAAAAGATATCAATCACTTAGTTTGATTTTCTTGTTCACAGCCCTTGTTGGTTGTAAATCTAGCGAGATTAAAAATTCGATAGAGGGGCAAACAGGATTAACAAAGGTTGCCATATTCTACCCTAACGGACAAGGAAAAACCTTTGACATGACATATTATGAAAACAAGCATATGCCCATGGTAGCCGGCTTTTTAGGGGAAAATCTAAAATTTTATGAAATTGACAAAGGAATTTCAGGTCGGACCCCAAATGATGAAGTCCCCTTTCTGGCAGTGGGTTACTTTTACGTTCATGACTTGGCCGCCTATAATGCAGCAATCGGACCGCATATAGATGCCATCGTCAATGATTTTAAAAACTACACGAACATCCAGCCGGTTATTCAAATCAGTGAAATACAAAAAGTCGGTTATAATAATAAAAAGTAATACTTCCTTTTTTCGTGAACTGCCAATTGATTGTTGGTAGAACACTAAATTCATGAAAACATACCCTGTTTTTTGGCCAATGGGTATTAATGAACTCCCTATATCCTTATTTTTAAGCAACTTGTAATAATTAAGGATATGTCTTTTAGAACCAACGGATTTCACATTTTATCGATTGTACTGATTTGCTTACCCCTATTGGGTTTTTCCCAAACGAATTTTGAGCAAATTCAAGTCATACCGGGTGAACTACCGGATCCTTCCGTAATTGAGGTGGATGGAGTCTATTACGCCACAGGTACCACGGGGGATTGGGCCCCGGTCTATCCCATCTATAAATCCACGGACCTGTATCATTGGGAACACATAGGTGCCGTATTTGATACCAATCCGGATTGGACAATGGGAAGCTTTTGGGCTCCAGAACTTTTCTATGAAAATGGTACGTTCTATTGTTATTATACGGCAAGGGGTACAGATGGTATTTCAAAGATTGGTGTTGCAACTACAACAGATATTACCCAAGGCTTTATTGACCAAGGTGTACTCATAGATTGGGGAGAGGAAGCTATAGACGCCTATGTCTACAGGGAGGATAAATCACTGTACATCACTTGGAAAGCCTATGGTTTAACACCGGATAAACCCATTCAGATTTTAGGTTCCCAACTTTCCGATGATGGACTTAAGCTAATTGGTGAACATTTTGAAATTGTTACGGCAGAAGACGATACATGGGAAAAGGGCGGTATCGAAGGCCAGGCTATTATAAAACATGGTGATTTTCTGTACATGTTGTACTCCGGTAATGCTTGCTGTGGAAAGGATTGTGATTACATGGTCGGGGTTGCACGTTCAAAAAGTATGGAGGGGCCATGGAAAAAATATGACCAAAACCCAATGCTCAAAGGCAATTCCATGTGGAAATGTCCTGGACATGGAACGGCCGTACAATTCAATGAAGATTGGTTTTATCTCTACCATGCATATAACACCAAAGGCTTCCCAAAATTGGGAAGAGCGGCCCTTTTGAGCCAAATGTATTGGGATGAAAATGGATGGCCTTATTTTAAAGTAGAACCTAGCTTAGTGGAGGGAAATCGGTTGGAACAAAACATCACGGAAGATTTTGAGGGTAATGAGCTTGGTAGACACTGGAAGTTTAATGTAAAGAACAGTCCGTTTAATGCAAGGGTAGGCAATGGAACATTGACCATAACGGAAACCCAACCGGACAGTACGAACAATACCGGAGCGGTATTATGTGTTATACCCGACGACTCGGAATTTGAAATTACCACGAAGGTGATTAATAAAAATAGTGCCTTAAAGGGTATTGTGCTCTATACCACCAAAAACCATAGTCTTGGCCTTGGAACCAGAGGTAATCATATCATACTTTGGAAAGTTGAAGAAGGGAAGTACACGGAATTGGATTCCAAAGCACACTTGGAAAAAATAGATAATGTATGGCTCAAAGCCGAATTAAAGGACAACACTGGTATTCGCTTGAGCTATAGTGTTGATGGCCAGAATTGGCAAAGGTTTGATGCTTTAGACGGTAATAACTTGGCATGGTGGTCCTCCGGGATGAAAGCCGGACTTCAAATAAAAAAAGACAACAAATCCGGAGATGACAACGGCGTTTTCGATTTTTTTTCAATAGAATACAATTAGCACCTACCGATATTAAGGTTCCCAATGTCCCTAGCACTACCCTCGCGTTGACAATTAGCGTTCTTGGAGCACGTATTCCACAATTTCCTTAAGTTCATCCTCAAGGGATAATTTTGAAAAAGGCCTGTTTGCCTGTCGGTACCAATAGCCTGCATTGAATCGGTCGCCTTCCTTTCGGTGTAGATAGGCATGAATCCAACTCCCGAGCTGATTATGCAAGTCTTGGGCAATATTGTGCGAAGCTTCCCAATCGCCCTTGGCATCGAACCAAAGGGCCTTTAGCCACTCCGGCCAATCAGAAAGTGGCTGGGAACCTGCTAATGTTGCTTCAAATTCGGTGTAGTCCTTGGGTATCATTTTGCAACTCGTTTTATCAGATTACCAACAGTTAAACCTTGGGCGATGATGGAAAAGACCACGACCACATAGGTGATGACCAAAAACAGGTCCCGATTCATATCCTGGGTCAAACCCAAGGCCAAGGCAATGGAAATACCTCCTCGTAATCCGCCCCAAGTCATGACCAAATTCGTCCCGGGCACAAAATCCAAGCGCTTTTCAAAAAATTTAATGGGCATCAGCAAACTGAGATATCTACATCCCAGCACAATGGGAATAGCAATCAAACCAGCTATAATGTAACTGGTTTCAAAGCTGATGACCAACATTTCCATACCGATGAGAACAAACAACAACGTATTGAACAAAATATCCAACAATTCCCAAAATTTATCGACATATATCTCCGTAGTATCGGACATGGCCGAATTTCTCACCGTATCGTTCCCGACGACCAAGCCCGCTGTTACCATAGCTAAGGGTGCTGAAAGATGAAACTTTTGTGCGACCACAGTCCCCATCATTACGGCGGCCAAGGTTATGATTACCTCAATATCATAGTCGTCTATACTGCGCATCAATCTGTACGTTACCCAACCAATCAAAAGGCCCCAAAGAATACCTCCAATAACTTCTACGCCAAAAAGCTCGAGTATTTCCATAGGCTCTACTGGTGCCCCTCCCGAGGAAGCCATTTTAAAAATGGTCAAAAATACGACAACCCCAACCCCATCATTGAACAAGGACTCCCCCACTATCTTAGTTTCCAGTTTTTTGGGGGCACCAGCCTTCTTTAAAATTCCTAAAACGGCAATGGGATCTGTTGGGGAAATGAGCGCCCCAAAAAGCAAGCAATGGATATAATTCACCTCCATGGAGGTCATTTTCAACAGATAGAACATAATGGTACCGACCAAAAATGTAGACACCAAAACTCCCAAAGTAGAAAAGACCATAATCGGCCATCGTTGTACTTTAAGCTGTTCGAAATTAGTATGAAGTGCACCCGCAAAAAGCAAGAAACTCAACATAATATCCAAGAGCACAGTTTTAAAATCAATCTGCGTAATAATATACCGTTCGGCATTTAAAAGGGTGTCATCCACATAGCCAATAACAAAAACCGCCAATGTAAATACAATGGTTATAAGCATGAGACCAATTGTATTCGGAAGCTTTAAAAACCGAACATTGATATATCCAAAAATTGCTGAAATAAAAACCAGTACTGCGCTGATAATGAAGTAATCCATACTTTTTATTTAAATCATTGCTAAAAATTCTTGTTCCGTGATAATAGGGATACCCAAAGACTCCGCCTTGGTCCTTTTGCTAGGCCCCATTTTGTCCCCGGCAACCAAATAACCCGTTTTGGAGGATATAGAGGAACCTACTTTTCCACCATTGTCCTCAATCAGCTTTTTAAGCTCGTCCCTACTCACCGTTTCAAATACCCCTGAGACTACAAAAGTGGCACCATTCAATACATCGGTTTGGTTTTCAAGTTTTTCGGCGGACAACTCCAGTTGCACCCCTTTTTGTCTCAATCGCCCGATAGCGTCCAAATTTTTGGGATTTTGAAAAAAGTCGACCACACTTTCTGCAATACGATCACCAATTTCATCCACGGATACCAAATCCTCCTTAGTAGCGACCATAAGGGCATCAATAGTTTTGTAAGCTTTTGCCAGTTTTTTGGCCACAGTCTCCCCTACATATCGTATACCCAAGGCAAACAGGACTCTTTCAAAAGGCACCTTAATCGAATCCGCAACACCTTGAATCAGATTTTCTGCGGACTTCTCCGCCATACGTTCCAAAGGAAGTAGTTGGTCCTTGGTCAATTCATACAAATCCGCATAATCGTCAATTAAACCTTCCTTAAAAAGCAATTCAACCGTTTCGCCACCCAAACCCTCTATATCCATGGCTTTCCTTGAAATATAGTGTTGAATTCGCCCCGTGATTTGTGGTGGACATCCATATTCATTAGGGCAATAGTGTTTGGCATCTCCCGGAGTTCGTACCAAAGGGGTGTGGCATTCCGGGCACTCCGTGATATATTCCGTCGGTTTGGAATCCATAGGGCGTTTAGAAAAATCCACCCCAATAATCTTGGGAATAATTTCACCCCCCTTTTCAACAAATACGGTATCTCCTTCTCGAATATCCAGTTTTTCAATCTGGTCGGCATTATGCAATGAAGCACGTTTAACTGTAGTTCCTGCCAAAAGAACAGGCTGCAGATTGGCTACAGGGGTTATGGCGCCCGTGCGCCCCACCTGATAGGTAATTTCATTAAGTACCGTAAATACCTGTTCCGCCTTAAATTTATACGCCATCGCCCATCTGGGGGATTTCGCCGTGTAGCCTAACTCTTCTTGGTGCTGAAGGCTATTGACCTTTACCACCACCCCGTCCGTTTCATAAGGCATACTGTGCCTATTTACGTCCCAGTGCTCAACAAAGTCTATTACTTCCTGGGTATTCTTGCATAATTTGGCCACGGTTGGCACTTTAAAACCCCATTCACGAGCCTTCTCCAACATTTCAAACTGGGTCGACATACCTATATTCCTTCCAACAATACCATACAGAAGACATTCCAGAGGACGTTGGGCCACTAGGGTACTGTCTTGCAACTTTAAACTACCGGAGGCCGTGTTCCTTGGGTTCATGTAAGGTTCTTCCCCGTTGGCAATACGTTCTTCGTTCATTTTCGCAAAACCTTCAAATGGTAATACTATTTCCCCACGAATATCAAATTTATCAGGATAATCCCCTTTTAATTGTAAGGGAACCGACTTTATGGTTTTTATGTTGGTAGTAACATCATCCCCTTGAAAGCCGTCTCCCCTGGTCACTGCCCGTAGCAGTTTTCCATTTTCATAGGTAATGCTAATGGAGGCCCCATCATACTTAAGTTCGCATGTGTATTCAACCGGGGCATCACCTAAATTTCGCTGTATTCTTTTTTCCCATTCTTCTAGATCCTCCTTAGAATATGAATTGTCCAAGGAGTACATCCTATGCTCATGCACTATGGTTTCAAAATGCTTGGTAACCATACCGCCCACCCGTAACGTAGGGGAGCTTTCATCATAAAATTCAGGATGCCGGGCCTCCAAGTCCTGTAGTTCCTTGAGTTTCATATCAAACTCAAAATCACTAATGGTAGGTTGGTCCAAAACATAATAGTTGTAATTATGCTCCCTGAGCTCTTCTCTTAAAGCCTT
>JAUIGC010000151.1 GCA_030429835.1 Bacteroidia bacterium | reverse complement strand
AATTTTATTTGGTAAGGATAGCTGGAAACCAGAGGAGTTTCCTACCTATTTTAGGGTGTTGGAAAGTAACGACGAATATTTTCCCTACTATAAAAAGTATCACGCTTTTTGGGCTATGTACGGTCTTAATCTTCCAGACGAAGTGCTTAAAAAGGTATACTACGAAAATGCCCTTAACCTAATTCCAGGTTTGGACCGTTCCTTGTTTGATTAACACCTCTACGAATTGGTTTCCTCTTCTTTCTTTGGAAGTTTTTCAACATCTTGGAAAATTCCACAGGAAATTTCATTTTTCACCAAGGAAATAGACTTTTTTCGTTTTGTAAGTGCCTCAATTTCTTTGTTTAAATATTGCATTGATTGGATTTTTTAAAAAAACGTTAGGGGCCTTATTTTGTTGTATATCATCTAAATAAATCCAATTCCGAAAATTTTATAGTCTCTTTATGTGATTTTTTTGACACATTAGATACCTATAGAAAAAGATTACGAGCTTACATGAGTAAGGAAACGCATTTTGCGGATGTCATACGGGAGCATCAAAGCCTATTGTACAAGGTGACCAGTATTTACACCAATAATGAAGAAGATCGGGAAGATCTTTTTCAGGAAGTGGTATATCAGCTTTGGAAGTATTTCGACACGTTTAGAAACGAATCTAAAATCAGTACATGGATGTACCGGGTGGCGATGAACACGGCGATTACCCAATTGAAAAAATCCAAAAGAAGCCCTAATTCTGTTCCCATACCGGAGTATGTATTGAGTAACTCTGAAACAAAAGATGAGGTTTATGAGGAGCGTTTAAAATTGCTATATAAACATGTAAACCAACTAAATACGCTGGAAAGGGGTTTGATGCTCTTGTTGCTCGAGGGTAAAAGTTATAACGAGATAGCAAGTATTACAGGTTTAAATCCTTCTAATGTGGGTACTAGAATTTCCCGCATAAAACAAAAATTAAAAGAAAACATGACCAAATCATAATATCATGGAACTAGAAGAACTACAAGATACTTGGTCAAAAATGAGCCAGGAATTAGAAAAGCAAAAAAAATTAACGAACGAAATTATATTAAAAATGACACAGGATAGATATCAGAAGAAATTTAGTAAAATCAGGAATTATGAAACCGTAGGAGCTATTATTTGCTACACAATAGCGGCCTTGACCCTTTTGAACTTTGGAAAATTGGATACTTGGTATCTACAATTATGTGGAATACTAACCATAGGTTTTTTGGTCATCCTACCCACTTTAGTTTTAAAATCTTTGAAAAAAATACAGAACCTCGATATTCTTAACGGATCATACAAGAAAAACCTGGTAGTTTATATTAAAGAAAAAAATAAGCTCTTAAAACTACAGCAAATAAGTATATTTCTAAGTTATGTGCTTTTGTTCATTGTGGTTCCAGTGACCACCAAAATAATTTCAAACAAGAATATTTTTCTTACGGACGTTAAACCATTACAAGGAGTTGCACTTATAGTAGCACTGGTTTTTATTTTTTTCCTTACAAGATGGGGGTATAGAGGCTATAAAAAGGTAACCAATTCAGCTGAGAATACTTTAAGGGAACTAGAAGACTAATTTACTCGGTCAACTTCTTTTGGATATAATTTAAAATTAGCATCCAATTCATCTTCAATAGCAGGGAGGCGGTAGGTACGTTATCTTCCGCAATGGCCGAAATAATGGCTTCATGTTGATTGTCGGACTTGTTGTAAAACGAATCATCTGCAGTAAAGGCCTGTTCGTAAAAGAAAATCCGGGTCTTTAAATCTTTCAAGATTTGTAGGGCCAGTTCGTTATCATATCCTTTTGTCAATAAGTGGTGAAACTCAAGATCGGCCTGAATTCTGGAAAGGGCATCGTGGGCATTCTCAAACACTTCCTGTTGTCGTTTGAGGGCATCGATTTGTTCCTGGTCAAATTCAGAATTTTCAATGGCCATGACCTCCAAGCTTGCAACAAGTCCATATAGGTCCTCTGCTTCCTTTACATCGAGTTCCGCTATGATAAACCCCCTATTGGGTACCGCTTTTATAATATGCGATTGTTGTAATTGTGTCAACGCCTCCCTAATCGGGGTCACGCTAACACCCAATTCCCGGGATAGGGCCGCTAAATTAATGGTCTTGCCTATTTTCAACTTTCCTTTTTTCATTTCGGAAAGTAAATAATCCCGTACCTGATCGCGAAGGTTGACTTTTACTATCATAATTCAAATATAATATATCGTATATGATTTTATCGTAAATCATAGATATGATATTGTATGCTATGTGAAAATATTCGATGAACTACAACCTAAGGAATCGTGTAAGTAATACTAAATAATGGTGTTTACCGTTATTAATGGTTCAAACCCACAATTTTAAATAGATGGAAATAGTTAGAAACACCTTGAAAAAAATGAGTCTATTGGCAGCGGCATTAATCCTGGCCTATAGTTGTAGTGATGACGCTGAGACGGACGACAACATAGTACTGTCCCAAGCAGACCTGAAAACCATTTTGGAAACTGATGATATTACGGGAGGCATAGATGTGGCTCTTTTTGAGCTCTACAATAATGGTAGCTCAACCGCCAAAACCCTTAGTAATGAATGCTATAGTGCCCAATATTCGGATACAGGATATATTGCGACGTTCAACAACTGTGTACTAAACGGAACAGAAAATATTAATGGTGTCTTGACAGTAACGTACAATATGAATTCAGAACAAACTTCGTTTTCGGCTAGTTATGAGGATTTTTATGTTGGCGACATCAAAATAAATGGAACAAGATCTTACATTCTTAATACCAATACGGATGCTAGTTCAGTTTCCTTTGAGGTTACCAGTGACCTAAGTGTGGAAATGGCTGATGGTTCTATTATTTCTGATGAGGGAAATAGATCTTTTACGCTCACTTTTGGTGATTCTGCAGAATCCACAACATACAGTATAGCCGGTACTTGGACCGTGGTGTACGAAGGCAACACCTATAACGTAGCCGTAAATTCCCCATTGACCAGTAGTGTAACCTGCGGTTATATTGCTGATGGAGATATGACCGTTTCCAAAAACGGACTTACCGTAAATGTTGATTTTGGGGATGGTACCTGTGATAATGTGGCAACCGTAATTTATCCAAACGGGGTAGAAGAGGAAATTACCCTTAGGGATTAAGAATTAGAAAAGCTTTTAACGCAAAAAATAAAAGGATAAGATTGATGAAGTCTTATCCTTTTTTATTTCTTTTTCCTATACCAGTGAGATTTTCTCTTTGGCAGCTACCCAACGTACTTTCTGGTTTACCGGTAAATCGGTAAAAAAAGCGAATTTTCTAGAAGTGGTTGGGGATAGTCTTCTGTTATGTTTCATAACCCCTGTTTTTTGTCCCGTTGGTAACGGGTGATTAATATTGATTGATGTTTAATTATTTAATGGGTAAAATGTCTAGCTTCTGCCCACTGTACTCTTTTGCTGTTCCTAAAATTGCTAAAAAAAGAGTGTCTTCTTGATTCTGTTGGTGTTTGTTTAATGAAAGTTCTCATGATGTTCGTTTTTTAATTGATGACTAATTGATTGATGATTGATGATTGATTTTAATTTAGTGGGTGTGATTTCTTACCTCTGCCCACTGTACCCTTTTACTGTTTCTGAAATTACTGAAGAAAGAGTGTCTTCGTGCTTCTGTTGGTGATTGTTTAATGAAAGTTCTCATGTCTTTATTTTTTAGATTGATGAATAATTATTTTGTGTTTATATCTAGAAGACGAGTACAAATTATTTTTGTTACAGTACTATGCAATAAAAGGTACTATGTTTTTATTTTTATTTATTTAAATATTTGATAATCAGTGTTATAAATTAAATGTTAAAAATTACTTAAATACATAAGTGGGTATTTATTGCGTGATTTCAAGACATTACCACATAACTACTCCATTATTACAAAACATACGCTATCTTTGACCTAGTTTAAGGAAAGATGGGGAATCTTGCTCCGACCGACAAACGAATCTGTTTGTAGTACCCGTTGCAAAGGTCATTTCACAATTGCCAAACTGGGACTTCTATTCTTTCTTAACGCACAAATTGTATTACCACATTAAAATTACGAATGGCAAAATCACAACAGACCTTTAACAAAACTGAAAAAGTAAAAAAAAGATTAAAGAAGAGAGAAGAGAAGCAGAAGAAGAAAGAAGCCCGTAAGCAGGCTGCAAAGGATAATGGCACTTCTGGCATTCCAATGGCTTATGTCGATTACAATGGTAACTTGGTGGATACTCCGCCAGATCCATCGATGAAAGTGGAAATTGAGGCAGAGGACATTGTACTGGGAATTCCTAAAAAAGAAGAAGGTGATGTAGAGGAATTCGATCCCGTGAGAAATGGTAAGGTTTCTTTCTTTGATTCTTCAAAAGGCTTTGGATTCATCATTGATTCCGAAAATAATGAGAAGTACTTTGTACATGTAAGTGGCCTCATTGATGAAATCTTTGAAAACGACAAAGTTTCCTTTGAACTTGAAAAGGGAATGAAGGGTATGAATGCAGTAAGGGTCAAGAAAATCTAAAGGTTTTTAGTATTTCAAATGACCTTGGCAAAACATAATACAGCCCTTATCATATTGGCTTTTTTTGCCATCTACGTTATTTGGGGCAGTACCTATCTTCTTAATAAAATTGCAGTAACCGAGCTGCCGGCCTTCATGTTGGCAGGGATTCGTTTCATTACGGCCGGAAGCCTTATTTTTATCATTGCCCGATTTTTAAAGATTCCGCTTAGGGTTACCAAAAAACAGTTGGGCAACAGTATCATTGCAGGATTTCTCTTTCTCACTTTTGGAAATGGGGTAGTGGTATGGGCCTTAAAATATGTGGATAGTGGATTTGCCGCTCTAGAAATTTCCGCCCAACCCCTTGTGGTTTTGATACTTATGAGGATTCTTCAAGGCAAGAAAATTCAACCCATGTCCTTGGTGGGGGTAGGGCTGGGTATGATCGGAATTTATCTTTTGGTTAGTCAGAAACAAATCATATCCCAAGAAGGAGCATTTCTTGGAATGATTCTAATCTTCTTTTGTATGCTCAGTTGGGCCTATGGTAGTCTTTTTGTGGGCAAAGCGGATTTGCCGCCCAATTACTTTGTAAACACAGGATATCAAATGGTGACCGGAGGTATTTTACTTTTCATTATCAGTGCGGTCATTGGAGAGGAGTGGATTTCTCCCGTAAATTGGACAGTGCCTGTTCTATGGTCCATGATTCTCTTGGTCTTATTTGGAAGTATCGTGGCATTTACGGCGTTCAACTATTTGCTAAAAGTGGTATCCCCGGAAAAAGTGGCTACCTCTTCTTATGTAAACCCCGTCATTGCCATGGTTTTAGGATGGTATTTTTTAAATGAGGAAATTACCTTACAATCAGCCATAGCAGCTTTTATACTGTTGACTGGCGTATATTTCATCAATACAAAAAAGAGATTAACCCTTTTCTCCAGATTTACTTCCAAAAAATTGGGAGGGTAGGTCCAAAACCAGGTTAACATCACCTGTCATCATCGTACCTAAACCTATCTGCCCTATCCTTACTCTAATTAGTCTAACCGTTGGGTAACCAACTGCTGCCGTCATTTTACGGATCTGTCTAAATTTCCCTTCGGTCAAAATCACACGGATCCAAGAAGTGGGTCGGTGCACCCCAATTCTTAACCTGGAATCTGGAGGGGGCAATATGGGATGGGTTTCCATTAGGTTCACATGGCAATATTTAGTCATATATTTTTCTCCAAAAAGTCCAATGGAAACACCCTTTTCCATTTGGGAAATTGCTTCCGGCGTAATTAATCCATCCAATTGAACCCAATATTCCTTTTCAAATCCTGTACTATTGATGTAATCGGCAAACTTTCCATCGGTAGTCATCAATAGCAATCCTTCAGATTTCTCATCCAATCTTCCAATGGGCATGGTACCTTTGGGAAAAGTATGGAGTTCTCCAAGAAATCTCTTTTTTCGCAATTGCCTTGGTTCTCCAGAAGTAAGCTGACTTAACATTCCAAAGGGTTTATATAGCTTAAAATGATGATGGATTATTCTACTCAATGCACTATTTGAAATATCGTTTCATTGGTCGGAAAGATACCCTTTTTATCCCATGAATTAGTATTAGGCCATTGAAGGTGTTACCTTTGCACTCTTCAATGAAAAAGGATTACATGCAAGAGACCGTATACGAACTGCAGGAAAAAAAGACAGATAAAGAGCTTTATAGTTATCAGCAGGGTGCCATCCAACAGATTTTTGAAAAGTTCGACAACGAACGTGATGATTATCACTTATTATATCAATTACCTACAGGAGGCGGTAAAACCGTCATTTTCTCCGAAATTGTTCGCCAATACTTAAAGAACCACAATAAAAAGGTATTGGTCATGACCCATAGGGTGGAACTTTGCAACCAAACTTCGGACATGCTTACCAGTTTTGGGGTGGTGAACAAGGTAGTGAACAGCAAGGCCAATCTGGACGATCAGGAAAAGTATAGCTGCTATGTGGCCATGGTGGAAACCTTGAACAATAGGCTTAATGACGATAAATTGGATATTTCTGATGTGGGGTTGGTCATTATCGATGAGGCCCATTATAATTCTTTTACCAAACTGTTCAAGTTTTTTGAAAGTTCCTTTATTCTTGGAGTAACCGCGACCCCCTTGAGTTCCAACAAGGAAACTCCCATGAACGGAAATTATGATGAACTCATCCCGGGGGAATCCATTGAGAACCTTATTGAAAACGACTTTTTGGCCAGGGCCGAAACCTATCAATACGATATGGGTCTAACCTCTTTGGAAGTCGGCTCCAATGGGGATTATACGGTAAAATCCTCAGCGGACCTTTATACGAGTCCGGCCATGTTGAACAAACTTTTGGAAGCCTATACCAAGCACTCGAAAGATAAAAAAACACTGATTTTCAATAATGGAATCGAAACTTCCATTCAGGTGTATTATACCTTCAGAAATGCCGGGTTGCCCATTATGCATTTGGATAATACGGCTACAAAAAAACAGCGGAAACAGATCTTAAAATGGTTCAAGGAAACACCCAACGCCATATTGACGTCTGTAAGTATTCTAACCACCGGTTTTGATGAACCCACCATTGATAGTATTATTCTTAACCGGGCCACCAAATCGTTGACCCTTTACTATCAAATGATCGGTAGGGGTTCCAGGGTTTTGAACAACAAATCGAAATTTACGGTCATTGATTTAGGTAACAATATATACCGATTTGGACCTTGGGGTGCCGACTTGGATTGGGAAGCGATTTTTAAATCTCCCAATTACTACATGGACAGGATCCGTGATGATGAGGAAATCGAATCAAGTTTTAAGCATGATTTGTCCGATGAAATCAAGGAAGAGTTCAAAAACT
>JAUIGC010000150.1 GCA_030429835.1 Bacteroidia bacterium | reverse complement strand
CGGTGACCGAATATTTATAGGGTGGATGAGCAACTGGGATTATGCCAGGGATACACCGACCCAAGTTTGGAGAAGTGCCATGACCTTGCCCAGAAAACTGTCGTTGGTAAAAATGGGAGAGGAATATACCTTGAAAAACTTCCCGTTGGAGCAAGTAGATGGATTGACTGCAGAAATGCTGGCAAAAGATGTAAGGGTTCCATCAGGTGAAAAAAGAGAGATGGTTTTAGATGGACTGAACCAATCCCGAATCAAATTAAGAACAGCTTGCAAGGATTTCAGCATCACCTTTAAGAACCATTTAGATGAAGCATTGGTGTTGTCCATGGATTCCAATACCAATATGTTCAGGTTGGATCGGACCAATTCGGGGCAGGTTGAATTTCAACAAGAGTTTGGCAATAAGCATCACCAAATGCCATTGGATTGTTCCAAGGCAGGGGAGCTGGAGCTAAGTATCTTTTTGGACAGGTCGTCTGTTGAGGTTTTTATAAATGAAGGGCTTTGGGTAATGACCGACCAAATTTTCCCAACCGCACCTTATACCATCTTGATCATATCCAATGGGCAAAGTGGGCAAGACATTTTATTGGAAGGCATAGAAACCATGCAAACCATTTGGTGAATTTTTGATGATAGGGAATAAAAAAGGGCATCCTAAAAAAGATACCCTTTGGAGAGACTACATTTTCTAATTGGGAATTTTCGTGAATGGTGTTTAGTATAGCTTAACTGATATAATTGTATAGACTGCTAATAAGGGAAACTACAGAAATGGCAATGACAAAATACCAGAAAAGGTAACCCAGTTTTACTTCTACAGTGTTCATTTTGCAATAGTGTTTGTTCTTGGTTGAGATGTTCTGTCACCGAAAGTACTAAAAGCAATGTCCCTACAATTCACAATTTTATTTATGGCAGTAAATGGGATATAATTGGTGCAAATTGCTTTGTAAATGGAAAAACCAGCCCATATTTTTTTGAAAATCAGAAAGGAAAGGAATGGAAGGTAGTGGATTTTTGTTTCGTTTTTTTCTGAAAACCAGAAAGTTACCTTGATGTGGTGTGGGTCGGAATCAAAAATAAAAGAAATGGGGCCGTAAGCTTTTCGCCCACGGCCCCATTCCTGCCTTATCAGGAAACCTTACCTTAAACCAAAGGGGTTCCTTTAAGACGCTTTTCAATTTTTTGCTTTTTAAGGGTCAGATTTTTCATCACTTCCATCAATTTGGAATCTTTGGTCTTTTTATAGATCTCATTAATGGATAATATAAGCTGTTTGGCTTCCCTGGAAGCTTCAACCCTATCGCTTGTGGACATGTGGCTCAGAGGTCTGTTTTCAAACTCTTGGGCCTTTGTAAGTAACTCTTGAGTCATTTTTGTTTAAAATTAATCTGAATTGGCTAAATATAAGGGTTTGTTTTATAGTTTGTGCTTATAATACCATTCGATTTTTGTATTTATGAAAACCTTAAGAGAAAAAAGTCGCTTTAACTTTTTTTTCTAAGTTTCAAAAACGTGGACGGGTGAAAAACAGCTTTTTAAAGTGATTGGACCCGTGTCAACGCAGTTGTCCACTAGTATGGAATGCGTTCTGATCTTCTAAGGTTTTTGGAATTCCACCCCTTCTATTTTCACCACCACCGGGTTGGGCCACGTCTGATCATTGTAGAGGCGTTGCGATCGCATCACGCTTATGGTAAGACCCCCTTCCGTGGACAAGATCTTGGGAGCTGGGTCCGTGTTCGGGGCGTACTCCAACACTTTTCCATTTTGTCCCAAAACGCTGATCTTGATATTGGGCCCCGCTTTTACGGAATTTAGGGTAAACGCTTTTCGTTTTCCAAAGGGCATGGCCTCTTTGGTGATAAAGGCATAAACGGTATTCTGGTTCTTCTTTTTGGTGAACCAGATGTTTCCTTCGCGGATAACGCCCCAAGATTCCACCTCATGGATGGACTCCCCGTTCACAAACTGCCAAAGGGCCACTTCGCGAAGGCGCTCTTCCTGCTCAATGGGTAATGAGCCGTCCGGTTTTGGGCCTACGTTCAGCAACCAGTTGCCGCCTTTTGCCCTGATCTCAATAAGTTGCTCAATAATATCCTTGCCACTTTTATAGGTCTCGTTGGTGGGTTTGTACTGCCATTGGGTACCCATGGTATAGCAAGCCTCCCAAGGGGCGGGCATGGGTTCGTTGGGCGTATTTTGTTCCGGGGTGTGCATTACGCCACGGGTCACCACAATGTCCGGGTCCATGGACCAGGCCACCTTGGCCAGCTCTGTCTCTGCATATTGCTCCATGCCGTCCAGAAAGATCAGGTCTACCTTACCGTAGTTCTTCAACAGTTCGCGCAACTGCTTTTTGGCAAAAGCGTTGAGCTCTGGGTTTCCGGAAGCCTTGGCCTTGGGATCTACCCGACTGATGGTAACGCCCTGCTCATATAAAAAATGAAAATCGTCCGGGGAAAAATATACGCCAATGGCAATGCCTTCTTTTCGGAACGCATCGAACACCTCGCGGGTGGCATCCCGCCCAAAGGGCGTGTTCATGATGTTGTAGTCCGTGGTCTTGGTATCGTACATACAGAAGCCGTTGTGGTGCTTGGTGGTGAACATTACGTACCGCATCCCGGCCAGTTTGGCCAGTTTGGCCCAATTTTCGGGGTCAAATGCCTTGGGGTTGAAGGTCTTTGGAAGCTCCTCAAAATAGCGTTTGGTGTAATCTTCCGATGCCCCAACAAGGGAGTGGCTGATCACGGAGCCCAGTTCCACATCCACACTCCAATGGATGAACATGCCAAAACCTTGCTCGGAAAACCAAGCTTCCCTTTCCGGTTTGTTCAGGTTAAGGATTTCTTCTTGGGCGTTTAGGGAAACAGGCAGCAATAACAACATACAGCCTAAGATTTGGAAACAACAGGTTGTAAAAAACTTCATTGGGTCATCAGGTTTGGTGTGGTCCGCTAAGATACGCACTTGAAAGGAAACGAAAGAAACCAATGCCCAATGTTGCCTCACAGCTTACCCGCAACAGGGGGCACAGCAACGGTTGCGCACCAGTATGCCTTGGTACACATGGGTTACCTGTAGCCGTAGAAAGGGGTCCGGGGGATCTATGAAAAAGGAGAGCCGCAATTTATCATGATCCACGTACCAACTGCCTTGGTGCAGTGGGCGGGGCAGATGCAGCATTTGGCCCTCATGGGGCCCTTGGGCGTGGGGCATGCCAAATTGAAAGGAAAAGGGAAACACCATATAGTCCAGCACCGTTATTTGGGCCACGCCCTCTTGTGGGGTTTTCTGGAGGATCACATGGCCCTGCGGCCTATGCACCTGTTGCAGCAATTGCCCGTTTTGGTGGTTCTGGATCTCCAAGCTGGCAAACGTAAGGTGCAAGGGGGTGTGGGAGTTTTGGTGTAGAAAGCGGTCAAAGGTGGATAAAATGGAAGGTGTTGGCATAGTAGATTATTTAAAGAATGGGATTCTTCAAAAATACACAAAATGACGTTTACGTCATTAATTTCGCCATCTAAAATTTTGACATTGCTGTCGTATGGAGCAAAATGACGACCAAAATGTTGATTTTTTGAAAGATCTAGCCAAACGAATCAAGGCATTGAGGGAAGCTCGAAATCTTACCCAAGAAGACGCTTACAATGATACGGGAATCCATTTTGGACGTGTAGAAACTGGAAAATGGGACCCAAAGTTTAGCACCATCAAAAGAATTTCCACCTACTTTAATGTAAGCATCACTGAATTTTTTGCTGAAGGTTTTGATAAATAGGTTGCATTTGCACCGTGAAGTAAAAAACAACGCCAATTATCAGTTTTATTCCTATTTTGGGTGTATATAGATGTATTTTACATCCATATAAACAAGTTAGGCAACATTTGAAATGAGCATTTTCAATCGAAAAACAAAAAAGAAACATATTGAACAGTTCGGACTTAAAATAGCTGAATTGTTAGAATCGGAAATGCCTCAAATAAAAACTGCGATTGGACTTTCCAAAATTTACGCAATTAGTTTTATGCACGAACCGAAAGGAATTTATATTTCTCGTGGTTATAAGCCTAAAGAATTTGAGCTTATAAACAGAAATCACAAAACCTGTTTTAATCTGACTGGAATTTCAGTTTGGAATAAAAAAGAAAATCTTTTTCAGCCGATTAAATTATATTATCAATCTGACGGACTGACCAAAATAGAAATAGATAATCCAGAGTATTTCCATAAAACATTTGACTTAAACCAAATTCAGAAAAACCAAATAAAACTGGAGCATTTGAAAATGGAAAACCCTGACCAAAAGACAGCGGAAAAAATATTAAAATCGCTAACCAAAGAGCAAATTGAACTTTTGGAATTAGACTACACATTCGAAATTGAATTTGACGAAAAACTATTCTACACAATTTTGGATATGGAAGATGGAAATTACATTGCTGTGGACAAAAAAGGGAAGGTTTATCGACTAAATCACGACCACGAAGAAATGGTTAAGCTAATAGCCAACAAACCGACTGAATTCTTTAAAATTTATAACGGTAATAAAAGCGAACTGGAAAATATAATGTATGAATAAAAAACGTTGCCTAACAATGTATAACCGCAATTACGGCGGATTCGACTACGTCCGAATCCACTCGGAATTGCGAGCCTCAGTGCTAAGCCGAAAATTAACGCATATAAACCCGTAACTGACGGTTATACGAGACCGTTGGAGCACATTCAGCTAAAGCTGACTTTTGTTGCTACGTGCCACAGCACTCCCACCCCAAAAGAAATGTACTCCAACGACCCGCTAAACCAAATTACAGCCCTTAGCTGCCCATCGAGGGAAAACCAAGCGCAAGGCAATAAAACAAACCTTGCGGTGCGCCAACAGTGGCTAAATGTAATTTGATCCCGTAATTTTTACTCCCAATACCGCCAAATCGTCAAGTAACGGACAGTCCATGTCCTACTTGGCAAACAATGCCACAAGATCCATAGGACGAAACCTTCTTGTGGCATTGTTGAACGATTTCGCTATATTTCCTTAAAAATCCCGGAACTACGTTTAGCGGGTCGTTGGCATTAATTATGACTAAAAATTCTGTTTCTTTTTTAATTCTTTTGGGTTTTATTGGTCTAGGTTCCTGTAAACAGGAAAATGATTCGGAAAATGCGCTTTTAACGTCATACAGATTAATGAATGCGATGGAGAGAGTGGACAGCTATTATATTGTTAAAAACCCCACTTTGAAAAGTTTTATTGCTAAAGCAAAATTGAAGAATGTAGAACCTGAAACTCTAGAAATAGGGCATATTATTGGACAAAGTGATACGTTGATTTATAAAATTAAAGAAAGTAAAAATGAAATCAATAGTATTGGCCAACTGAGAGAAACAGAGGTAAAAATTCGAGCAATCGAATTCTTGGAACATATGAAAAAGTTCGAATTACAAACCCAAGAAGTTTTAAAACAACTTACTGACAATGATCCCCTGAACGATAAAGATAATACAAAGGCTTACTCCGAGACTATTCAAGAATTTTCAAATAAACATTCGGAATATCAAAGTGCCTTAAGTTCATTTTTTCAGAAAAACGGAATTAACCAAAAACAGGTGGATTCGATAGTTCAAAGGATAAAAAACAAATAACTAATGCCAACACTGGCTATAATTCATTGTTCCCTCTTGCCTTGAACTAAATTCCCTACTTTTAAGAAAATTAATAATACCTGGAATGCTTTCGTTACGCAGCTTTGGCTCGCTGGAAAATCGCATCGGCCCGCGCCGTCGCTCACCAGCCGCCAGCCACAACGAAATCATAGCCGAGAACCGTTGGCAAACATTTAAACAAAACGCTGAATGACAAAACGAATTCTTGTAATTTTATTATTTGGAATATTTATATCCTGTAAGGATAAAGCTAAAAGTGGTACCGAAATAAAACCGATTGATATTCCAACTGAAGAATGGAAACAAATTATATCCGAAGACAAAAAATTCAGAATAGAATTTCCAAATGTAGAAGTCAAAAAAGAAATAAGTAAATACTATGATGATTTTAATGAAGAAAGGCAATCCACTGGCTATAAATTAAATCTGCAAGGTAAACCTAATCTAAATTTTGGATATGACGTAAGTTATGTTGCTTTTCCAGAAATTAAAACTGAGGCAGAAATCAAAGAAAGATTCGATGAGCAGAAAGAATATTTGATTGACGTATTTAATGCCGAAATACATTACGACAAAATCCTATCTGAACCGAATATTCCTGGAAGAGAAATTAACTTAACAATGGATAGTACTAATGCTAGACTAACCTATAGAATGCATTTTAAAGAGCCTAATTTTTATATGTTACAAGTTTGGACTGATAGTGGAAAAGGAAATCTCTTTAATAAATCCATAGCAAAATTTTTAGATTCATTTGAATTTATTGAAAACAATGAATAAAAAACGATTTGCCAACAATGTATAACCGCAATTACGGCGGATTCGACTACGTCCGAATCCACTCGGAATTGCTAACGACTGTGCTAAACCGAAAATAACGCATATAATCCCGTAACTGATGGTTATACGAGACCGTTGGGCACAATATCCGAACAGAACGTAAATGAAAAAAAATAAAGATAGAGTGATAATCGCAAGTGACGTAAATGAACGTGACGGAATTGGAGTTGAAATCTATCGAAACGATGAATTGATTGCGGAAATTTTCAGAGACGACACAGAAAAAACCAGAACAATACGAATTTTTAAAGAAAATATTTCACTTGAATTAATGGAGGAATGTATTCAAACCTTCAAAAAGGAAATTCCTTGGGAATTTATAGAATATGACGAAACTGAATAAAATATTACTTACAATTCCATCAATTATTGGAATTGCTTATATGTTGACTTTTTGGAGTGTTGACTTTTTCAAATGGATTACTAATAACGTTGTCGGATTTGAATATCAAGCACCAATTGTAAATGGACTGATTTTACTACAAATCGGATATCTGATTTACCGACTTTGGAATTATAAAAATGTGGAGAAAAAAATAAAAACTGAATGGACTTGGCTTTTAGTTATATTCAATTTCATTTCAAGTTTATTTTTTATCTGGAAAAAAGATGCTGAACTAAATAAAATGAATAAAAATACTGTGCCCAACAATGTATAACCGCAATTAAGCGGTTCTTAACCCCCGCCGCCACAAAGTGGCATCTTGTGGTCTGGTGTCTCTTGTGCATTGCTTCGGCAAAAAATAGAGTTTTTTGCTCAGGATACACTTCGATTCCGTTTTGTCCCAAAACAAAAGCCCATCCAATTTGGATGGGCTTTTTGTAGTTGCCACTTTGTGGTACCTCCAGGAATCGAACCAGGGACACACGGATTTTCAGTCCGTTGCTCTACCAACTGAGCTAAGGTACCATGCCGTTAAGCGGGTGCAAA
>JAUIGC010000149.1 GCA_030429835.1 Bacteroidia bacterium | reverse complement strand
AGAATATACGCGGATAAAACCGCAGATTCAGCCCATCTTAAAACCAAGTAGGGAGCAACAGGACATTTGGGCGGCAAGATCGGAAGCTAATTAAGTCCAAATAGCCACAATTACCTAGGATTTGCTGATTTATCAAGATTAACTAATCCACTTTTTGTTGCTGGTTTGGTTTAGTACTTAGGATATTTTATAGTTAATGAAGACGAAGTTTGGTGTACCCTTCTCGCGCTAATGATTTCCTATTCTACGAAACCAATCTCGAGATATTGTTGTTGAATTAGGATGTCTTTAATTTGTCGCCTTCTTAGGTCTTCTACATATTCTTCATTGATGACGTTGTTGTTGAGCTCAGTGGATTTTATGGCCCAATGTAAGGCTTCATCCACCTTTCCCTGAAATTCGCTCAAAACCGCTAAATTGTGGCACGCCTTACTGCTTAAATTGGTATCCTCTACAAAAACCAAAGGTTTTAATTTTTCTATGGCCATAGCTACTTCGCCATCCTGTATCAATCCATACGTGTCTAACAATTGTTTATCACCTTTGGTGAAGTATTCCCTATTCACCACTTTTTCGGCGGGCTTCAGTCTCTGTCCATATGCCTTTCCCGTATTTTTACTTAAATCTAGGGCGCTTTGCCTGCGACTACCCAAGTTGTGAAATGCTTCGTTGAGATTTCCACCTTGCGATGATAGTACGATTTGGTCATTCGTAGCGATTTCATCAATCAACATTCTTTTAACGGGATCAAATATCCTCCATCCATTTTCAATAAGGGTTTCCACCGTTATTTCCTTTCCCTTGGATTTTTGCTCGGTACGCATGAGGTCCATTCGCGTAATCATCGCCTTTTTTACGGTAACCTTGGTATCCACATCAAAGTGCGCCAACGCGAATATGGCATCCACACCACGGATTTCGCACAAATCTGCAATTTCATTCCAGGCTGTGGTGTCCAGATGGCCCTCTCCTATTTTCTGGCCTATACCCGGCTGATTTATGACGTTTACATTTTCAAATCGCCGGTCCTTCATCAGTACATCGATCAAACCATCAATGCTGGCCTCGGTCCCTTTACTGCTAATCCACTGTTCATCTCTCGCGGCTACTGCTTCAAGCTCATCCTTACTTTCTATTTTTGTGGCAGATGGTTTAGTGGCATTTATTATGCCAATCGTTTTAATTTTATTGGGTATGGTTACTGGAGAAGGCTCCTTCATGACAATGGCTATGGGTTTGGTGGAAGTACATCCAATCGCTAAAAATCCAAATGTCATTACAAATAAAACACGCAACACTTTTACAATAATTTTTAAATGTATTATTTAACTTTAGATGCTAACTAACTGAAAATCTTGTTTCTATAACTATAAAATACAGCTAATATTGTGTTGGTGCATAAATCAGTTTCTCTAGTAAAAGACTATGGTCCTTATTCCTAATATGGGTAGGAATATTAATAGGTCAACATGAACAGGAAGTTTTATGGGGTCAGAGGCGGTACTTCAATTCAGTAGATAGCTTGATGAACTCTTGGTTGATGCCGTTTAATTTTTGACTTGGCCTATTGGAGACCGTTTTGTTTTATCAATAAAGGCCAATTTTTAGAATTATGAGTTCAAGGGTTAAATTAGGGGAAATCGTTATTTCCTTTTGAGCCCATTTATAAATTTTACCAGCCTTAAATATCCATTATTAAACCCTAGATTTAAAAGGTTTAAAACGGGTTAAATCTTAATCAACACCAAAATCACCCGGATAATATTAATTCTTGAACAAAAATAAATGGATTGGATTTATAGTGTAAGGGACCCTTTATGGGAGACCTTGGTAGGAAGCTTTTTAATTTTTATAGTCATTGTCCTATTGACCCGAGTAGTAGGTTTAAGATCCTTTGCCAAATTTACCGCTTACGATTTTGCCTTTACCGTGGCCATTGGCAGTATCATCTCCTCGACCTTGACCTCAAGTACTTCAATCGTACATGGAGCTGTGGCCATAGGCGGATTGTTGGTACTTACCTATTCCTTTTCCACCTTGCAAAAGAGGTTCAGACCTTTGGACCGGCTAATTTCTAACAAACCCATTTTACTTATGTATGGTTCTAGAATTCTTTATGAAAATTTAAAATATGCCAGAATCCAAAAAACGCAGTTAATCGCTAAATTGAGAGAGGCCAATGTCCTAAATTTTGACCAAGTTCAAGCGGTAGTTCTGGAAGCAACGGGGGATATATCGGTTTTGCACAAAGCAGCTCGCGATTCATCCGAAGTATTAAGCCCAGATATACTGGAAGGGGTGAGAAATACCCCATAGGTAATTATCAATTTCTAATTCAGACACCAATACCTACCTTTGCAACTGATTTTTTGAATTATCCGTGGCCAATATACAATCAAAAACACTTCAAGATCTAGAATTCCCCAAAGTATTGCAGCAAGTTTCTGCACGATGTAATACTGTTTTGGGTAAGGAAGCCTCTTTAGAAATCGCTCCATTACCTAATGAGGAGGTAATTGAAAACTCATTGGGCCAAACTTCTGAGTACCTCTCTTCACTTATAAGCGATAACAAAATTCCCAACCACGGTTTTGACAGTATAATGGGCGAGCTTAGGCTTCTCAAGGTTGAAAACACCACATTGGAACTGCAAGGTTTCAAACGCATCTCGAGTATTTGTGAGACCGTGCTTGGTCATCAGACATTTTTTAAAAAATTCAGGGAATATTTCCCGCTACTATACGATTTTGCCTTGGAATTGGAGCCCAACAAGGAAATACCCCTTCTTGTAAACAACGTCATAGATCGTTTTGGCGAGGTAAAGGACAACGCATCGGACAATCTATTGAGTATACGAAGACAGATGAACCAAGTACGCGGCAAGATTAGCCAAAGCTTTAGCGCTGCACTGGGAACCTATCAATCATCGGATTATTTGGATGAAATTCGTGAATCTGTGGTAGAGAACCGACGTGTACTGGCCGTTAAGGCCATGTACCGGAAAAAAATCAAAGGTGCGGTCATGGGCACCTCAAAAACGGGCAGTATTGTTTATATTGAACCAGAAGCCACATTACGCTATAGTAGGGAGCTGAATAACCTGGTGTTTGAAGAGAAGGAGGAGATTCAGCGCATCCTGAATCAGCTTACCAATCAAATTAGACCATTTAGAGCCCTTTTAAGCGATTATCAAGATTATCTGACCCAAGTAGACGTCACGGCCGCAAAAGCCAAATACGCGCAAGATATCAATGCTTTAAAGCCCAAACTAAATGAAGATCGTCGATTGTATCTGCGAGATGCCTTTCACCCTTTACTTTTTTTAAGCAACAAAAGAAAAGGGGAAAAGACTTTTCCCCAGACCATAGAATTACATTCGGAAAATCGAATTATTGTCATTTCAGGGCCCAATGCCGGGGGAAAAAGTATCACCTTAAAAACTATTGGGCTATTGCAAGTAATGCTTCAAAGTGGGTTATTGATTCCAGTCCATGAACGCAGCGAAGTTTGTTTTTTCAATAAAATATTGACGGATATCGGGGATAATCAATCCATTGAAAATCATTTAAGTACGTACAGTTACCGACTCAAAAACATGAACCAGTTTCTAAAACGGTGCAATGAGAAAACATTATTCCTGATTGATGAATTTGGTACGGGGAGCGACCCGGAATTGGGAGGGGCACTGGCGGAAACCTTTTTGGAAGTTTTTTACGAGCGCGGTTCCTATGGGGTCATTACCACGCATTATGCCAATTTAAAAGCTTTGGCCAATGAACTGCCACATGCTACAAACGCGAATATGCTTTTTGATAGCAAAACCTTGGAGCCAACATTCCAACTAATCTTGGGACAGGCAGGAAGTTCCTTCACTTTTGAAGTGGCCCAAAAGAACGGAATCCCCTACTCGCTTATCAATAAGGCCAAAAAGAAAATTGAGCGGGGAAAGGTCCGTTTCGATGCGACCATAGCCAAACTACAGAAAGAGCGCAGTAAAATGGCCGAAACTGGGTCAAAGCTTAAGGAAGAGGAAGCCAAGGCACGAGAGGAAGCGGAAAGACTTGAAAAGCTCAACGCCAAAATAAAGTCGAAACTGGAGAACTACCAGGAGCTGTATGACCATGATCAACGGATGATTCAATTGGGCAACAAAGTAAACGTAGCTGCGGACAAGTATTTTCAGAATAATAAGAAACGTCCACTGATTTCAGAACTATTGCGCATTGTAGAAACGGAAAATAGCAAGCGAAAGAAGAAATCGGCTGCCGAGGCCAAGAAAGAAAGGGCCAAAAAAGCTGAAGTAGCTCAAGAGGTCCAAAAAGAAGTCAAGGTCATACGTGAGAAAAAGAAGGTAGAAAAGAAAAAGGCCATTCAAAAAGAAAAGAACAAACCCAAACCTGTTCTTAAAGTGGGAGACCGGGTACGAATGTTGGACGGAAAAGCCGTAGGCACTATAGATTCCCTTGAAAAAGGCAAGGCCATCGTCAATTATGGCATGTTTACAACCAATGTAAGTGTGGACCAGTTGGATTTGGTCGAAAAATCAAAGTAAGTATTGATTATCAATTACCTAAGTAAAATCGTATACGATTATTATAGTTCTTTTTTATTTACCTAAAAACGAAAAACAGCCGACATCAAGTTGTTGAACCCAACTTGAGAGGCCGACTGTATTTCCCAAAAAATTTGGATGCTAATTACAACTAACTGATTTTATAGTATATTCTGTGCAAATTCCTAAAAAGGTTTTGGAACAATATGCCTCGTAACATTTTTCGCTACTGATATAATTTAGGTCGAACTCTCCCATAGTTTTCCAAACCAAGTCCCAGTATTGGAATTGAATGTGTACATCATGGGCCCCATCGGGAGGAGTCATATTGAAAAAAATATTATTTTCATCGACCTTTTTCCAAGAAGTCTCAGCTGTAGTTTGACTTCCTCTTTTCTTATATGAAAACCGAAACCTTACATCGACCCCAATGGTTTTTTTAAGCCTTGCATTTTTGTGTTTATAGGCATAAGTCTGGCATTCTTCAAGTCTATAATCGGTATTGTAGCCCATTTTTGCAATGCGATTATCCTTAAGATATTTAATCGTATAGGCTATGGGAGCTCCTGGGTTGTCCCTACTATATAGGGCCCCTTCCGTAATTACATAATTTAAGCCGCCCGATGAAGCCACTTCACTTCCCGTAATAACTTTTGAAGCTACTTCGGCATTACCACCTATAGTCACTACATTAATAGTTGATTGTTCCAATATGGATTTATATTTAGCTTCTACATCTGCATTAACATCTTTTCCTATACTTGCATATTCCAAGGCCGCATCTAGTTCTACACTGGTTTCTGTACTGGTGGTTTCCATCCGTACCATGATAATCCTTCCATATTGAACGGAACTAACATAGGCAGGGGGAGCATCTGAATTCATCAAAGACTTCACTTTATTAATGTCAACCGAACTCCCAAAAACGTCTGCAGGTGAATTCGGGGTTACCATAGTTACTTCATAAAACACCTGCCTATATAATATAGCTGCCACTCTTTTTTCTGTTGTGTTGCTATAACTGAACTGAGACTCGAAGGAAGAACCACTTGCCCATTCCACTCCTACCCCCAGATCTAGGCTCATTTGTTTGGAGGTATATGCCGTTGTTGATTCATAATATGCATTGGATGCAATTTCATATCCTTGAGGAGCGATTTCGCTGTTCCAGTATTCCAACCCATCATCTAAGGCCGTTTGGACCGTTCCATAATCCGGTTTTTCTACATTTAGTGTCCCTCCCTCTCCTATTCCTGGCAGGTCCAAACGTAGTTGCATTGCAGACCTCTCAATTTGTAATGGCTGTGGGGAGCCATCTAACATTTCACTATTTCCAATTACAAGGGCCCCGGGATATACGACTCCCAAGGTTGGGTCAAAGATGGCTACATCCTCAAAATTAGATCGTATATCATATTCATTGGTTCTGCACTCTGTAACGTTTCCAAGACTATTACTATTTGTGTTGCTAATTTCTTTAACTTCAGATCCAGTTGTACTCTGTACATTGAGCAATACATCAGGGTCGTAGCTCAACTTGGATAAATAAGCATTTATACTATCCGCCTCTGCTCCACCAACGCCTTGGTTTTGGTCAATAGGTTCAACGGTATCCTTACTACAGGAGCTGACCCCGAGGGTTAAACCGACTAACATAATGGATGCTCCTTTCAGGTTTTTTAAATTGATTGTTTTCATAATTCTAAGGTTTTTTGGATTCAACACCTCAAAACTATCTTTCAATCAACGGCTTACCTAATTTTGTCCATGGACAAAGTATGGACAGGTGAACTCATATTGGCCTCAATTGGGTATGGACATATTAAAAATAGATATAGACATAATTTTTTTAAACACCTGATAATAAATACTTTAAAAATATTTATGAATTTCTATTGACTTCAAATTCATGGACAAAGTATGGACAGGACTGAATTTGAGGTATTTAAGTTTAACTTGTAGTTTCTATATTGATATTTCTCATTTATTACTATGAACTGTATTAAAAATTTAGTGTTTTTGTTGATTTCTATTAATTCACTCCTGTTCTCACAAGAACCTCTGGTAAAATCGGATAGTCTTGGTGAATTATTAAAGCAAAGTAAGAGTTACAAGGATAGTGTGGATATTTTGGCTCAAATGGCAGAATATCAAATGTATAATGACTCAAGGGAATCCATTGCTCTAGCCAATTTAATATTAAGCATCAGTAAAAATAATAACTATGGAAATGGACTTTCTGACGGACATTTTCTTAAGGCCAATGCTTATGGAGCATTGCAAATAATGGACAGTGCCATGCTGAACTATCAAGAGGCCATTAGGTTCTCAAAGCATTTTGGCAGTAATAGAAATTTGGCCAGTGCTATGGCCAATATAAGTGTTATAGAAGGACAAAATGGTAATTATCTTAAAGCTATAAAGCTTATGGATACTGTCGCAAAAATGAACCTTGCAGAAAAGGATTATCTCAATTATGGCGTTACGCTCAATAATAGGGCCTACCATTTTTACGAACAAGGAGATTACGTAAACGCCATGAGAGGTTTTAAGGCGGCATTGAATGTACTTGATACTATACCGAGGGATATTTTTCGTCAAGGTGATGTTTATAGAAATATCGCCAAACTCAATTATCAGGAAAAAGATTTTGAAGACGCACTTTCTTATTTAAATAAAGCCAATGATATTTATGAAAAAGTAGATGATTACCTATTTCAATCCTATGTTTGGTCGGATATTGGGAATGTCTACGTGGAACTTAAACAGTATGACAATGCTATTGTAAGTTATAAAAAAGGACTCACCATTTGCGAAGATTACGGTTTTAAGGAATCTAGATCTTTATCTTTAGGCAACTTGGCCATTGCACTTCGGGAACAGGGAAAACTTGAGGAGGCCCTGAATAGTTTT
>JAUIGC010000148.1 GCA_030429835.1 Bacteroidia bacterium | reverse complement strand
GATATTTTCATTGATGTATCCGCTTAGCGCAATCACCCTTTTAATTTTTTCGGGGTAGGAGAGCGCAACCGAATAGCTAAGAATGGTTCCTTGGCTAAAACCCAGTAATGTAATATCAGTATCATCCAAATGATAGGCCTCACAAGCTTCCTTTACGAACTGTACAATGGCATCCCGGGATTCGATCGCTTGTTGGTCATCGCTCCATTTTCCTTTTTCATTATCAAAATTGATGGCATACCAGGCATACCCAAACGGTTGTAACGTGTAAGGAGCCCTAACGGAAATAACACAGTACTTTTCAGGGAGTTCCTCGGCAAAGGAAAAAAGGTCTTCCTCATTACTTCCATATCCATGTAACATAAATATTACTGGCGGTTTACCCGTGTTCATGGATGAAGGTTTTATAATATGTTCTAGGGAAAGTGGGGCAGTTGTCATTTTTTATTGGATAAAGGTGAACCATTTTTGAAAATAGCTTCCTATGATGGGGACAAGTTGTTTCTTATTGTTCAGCGCACTCAAAAAACCATAAAACCAAAGCGCTAGATAGCAGATATACAGCCCATAAAGCCCATACTGATTATACCATACACTGGAAAAGAGGGCAAAGGCGTGGAACAAAAGATGTATGCCAAATGCTTGTCGTATGTGAAATCTGGCAAAATCATGTTTCGGTTCCGTATTCATGGAAATGGCTATGATTGCTCCTACAAGGGTCAGATATGCAATTATGGCCGTATTTTTTCCCTCAACTACCTGTTCTGCCATGGTGTTTAATGGTTTAGATGGACTTGATTGTTGGAAATTGTGCCCAGAACTGTTCCTTTCAAAGCGGTATTTAGGAAAAGACTGTTTTTTGAACTACTGGAAATATGGTCTTCGGAAAAGGTATATTCCGTGTTGGGGTCAAAAATGGTCAGGTTCGCCTTGGTACCTTCCCTTAATTCGGGAACTTCAATTCCGAAGGTTTTTCTTCCACGGGTGAGAATTTCTATGGTTTCCTCAATATCAAAGAGTTGATTCAATGCTCCAAAACTACTTTCCAGACCTATAGTGCCATAGTCCGCATTGTCAAATTCTACCTTTTTCAATTCAATATTTAGGGGCGTATGGTCTGAGGTTACAAAATCTATCGTGCCATTTTTCAATCCTTTGATCAGCTCTTTACAATCCTTGGCCGTCCGTAAGGGAGGCATTACCTTATAATGGGTTTCAAAATCCTCCAGATCATCGTCTGTTTTGATCAAATTATGGACCGCTACACTACAGGTGACGTTAAGCCCTTTCTTTTTGGCGGCGGCAATGAGTTTAACGGAATTGGCGGTACTTATCGTCGGGATGTGCAGCTTTCCACCGGTATATTCCAGAATAAACAGGTCTCTGGATACCTGAAGCTCTTCGGCCATGGCCGGAATCCCTTTTAATCCCAGTCTGGTACTAACGATACCTTCGTTTACGATTCCTTTTCCTGCGATATGGTTATCCAGAGGAAAGGACATTACGATACCGTCAAAATTCTGTGCATATTGAAGTGCAATTTTAAGCAGATTAGGGTTGGTAACGGCGTGTTTAAAATCATAAAACCCCACCGCACCGGCATTTTTCATGTCATAAAGTTCGGCCAGGGATTCACCTTCACCGCTTACCGTCAAATTTCCTAGTGGGTGTAAGTTGGTTATATGGCCTTTTGAAGCGTTTTTCAGAAAAACGATATCGGAACTGCTATCGGGTAGGGGAAAACTATTTGGATTTAAAAGTACATCCGTAAACCCACTTCTTGCGGCAGTCTGCAAACCATTTTCAATCGTTTCCCTTTCTTCATAGCCGGGTTCTCCAAAAGAGACTCCCGTATCCATCCAGCCTAGGGAAACATGCAAGTTTTTGTGTTCAACGATTTTTGTTTTTGGAGGGGCGTCTATCTGGACACCAATTTTCTCTATAACGCCGTTCTTGATTAAAATATCTCTTTTTTTAAGGTGGATTTCCTTGGTTGCCTCATTTACGATCTTTGCCGATTTTAGAAGTATGTTCATGTAAGAGTTATTTTAAAAACCTTTGAAGGGCGGATTCCGTCAGTACAAAAACCAGTGCTAAAATAGCAAACCATTTCCAAAATTCATGGATACTGTTCGCTTTTTGGACATCCTCGAAAAAATTCGAAATAGAGTCGAAAACCCTATTATTTTCAGCAGTACCTACATCCAAATAACGAAGTACACTTTCTTGGCGGTCATAGTTAAAGCTAATGTTCCCCAAGGTCTCATTTCCATTGAGAATCTGAAAAATACCGTCCTCGGTGGGGTTTTCGTCAAAGGTCAATTGAACCTTTTTGGGCAATGAAATTTGCTGGGGAATAAATTCATAATCCTCCTTGGCCACCTTTAAAATTTGGTCCTTGGACAATGAAATGGGTATTTCCAATTCTTCACGTTTCCCTAGGGTTTGGTATAACTTGGGTAATTTTAGACTGGTACGGGCAATGTTATAAAATGTTGGAACCACCAGTGGCGAGTTCTTGAAATTGGAATTGTTCTGATTCAGGGCGGATGAAAAGAAATAGGAATTTCCATTACCTATAAGAAATGCGTTACCGTTTTGAAACGTAAGCACATTTTGGCCTTGAGAAGTAAGGTTATGGTAACCGGAGACCTCGGGATATTGAAAATTGCTCACCCGTTTATTGAATACATTGGTATAGATAGGATGCTCGAACGCGATACCGGAAATAGCGGCCTGCCCCAGGAACAACTCACCATATTGGGTGTTGAAATAGCGTGAGGCCAATCGGTTATAGGAGTCCAAATCTATCTGTTGTGCGGGTATGACCACAAATGTCCCACCTTGTTGCACAAAGGAATGTATCGTATTCTCCAAACCTGCAGGAATCTGTTCCAATTCGTTCAGGACGATAAGGTTGTAATCCTCAATGGCACTGTAGTTAACCTGACTTAGGGGGGTTGCATTAAAGTCAAATTCATTTGGGTCGTAGATCTTACTTAAAAAGTCGGTCTCACCATCTGAAATGGCCAGTACCTTTATTTTTTTTGGAGTATTTATGTTGAAATAAAATTCACTGTCATAGGGAAGTCCCGTATCCGAAATTATAATTCGGCCTGCAATAGGCAGGTTGGCGGGAACGGAAAAGGTAACTGACGCATTTTTTCCATTGTTGAAGGGTGCCGATGTCTTTGCTATTAGCTTGGTTCCATCGTACAGGGAAACTGGATAGGCTTCCACATTTTCATTGGACGATAACAGGGTGGTTAGTTCAATAACCTCATTGTCCGAATTGGCAATATACACGGAATCGATGGAGACATTGATTAAATCCTCGGCATCCTGTTTTACGAAATAGATTTCCTTGTTTTGATCCGTTTCGGGCAAGGGACCCATGCGTTCCTGAAAATCCGAAATAAGTACGGTACGCTTAATGGATGGGCTGTCATTATTCAAAAAAGCGGAACTTCGCAGAAGAATCTGATCCAACGTTAATTGGTTGGTACTGGGCGAAAGGGTGACCAGCTCGTTTTGGATGTCCTCGATTTCCACGTCCTCAAAGGTCCTGTCGTTTGTTATGAGAGTAAAAGGACTATTTCTGGGGATGCTTTGAATAAGGTCCTGTACCGTATTTTGCAACAAGGTTCCATTTCCCAATTTCGCCTGCATGCTAAAGGAATTGTCCAGATATATAAATGTTTCCTGACTTTTTAGCGCATTTTCATTGGCACTGAAAGGTCGTGCAAAGGCAATGATCAAACTTGCAAAAATGCCCAATCTAGCGAGTAGGATGAGCCATTTTTTTAAGGTACTGCTCTTTCTGGATTCGGCGAGTACCTTTTTAAGCATCTTTACATTGGTAAAGGGTGTTTTTTTAAATCGGCGAAGCTGAAAAAGATGAATGATAATGGGAATGGCCAGTAACAAAAGGGCCCAAAGAAGTTCTGGATATTTAAACTGCATTCCTTTAAGTGATTGGTCAAAGATACTTATTTTGACTTGATATTCCCGATTTTATGTTCTTCGTATAGGTTCAAATTACCTAAGTAGGGTGTAATTAAATTTTCCTTTAAATTTTTCCGTGAAAGTTGGTTTGTAAAAGCAAATTTAGGAAGTATTGACCAATGCCCAGAATCTCTCTGTATCAGCAAAAAAAGAAGTAATCCAATATATTCCGCATTGTTCTGTGCTTAAAAAAGGCCTTAATTTCCTTTTGGGCCTCTTCATTGGCAACGGTTATAATACTTTGTGGATTTTGAATTTGGTCCAGTTGCTCGAAGGAGAGCAAGGTATGGCCATATATTTCCTTTCCAATTTTTTTGGGATTATCACAGATCCATGAGAATTCAATAATCTTTTCTGTGAGCGATTGGGCAATTTTTTTTCCTTTGAATCCGGCACCCCAGACCACCAAGGGGCGCTGTGGGTCATGATTCAGCTTTAAGAAGTAATGAAGTTTTATGTCCAAAAAATAGTTTTGGGCGTAATGTTCGCTGGTGCGAGAGGTCCGCTGGTCATAGTCCCTCCAGTACAGTAGGGTTTTATCGCACGGGATAACACGCAGCCCTTTTTCGTAAAAGCGAAAGGTAAGGTCGTAATCCTCTGGATATCTATGGGGATTGAACCCATCGCAGTCCTCAAAATTGGTACGGTATACCATCCAGCAGGGGGAGGGGATGACACATTCCTTGTAGATTTCACTATAATTGGTTCCTTTTTCCGTCAACCCGTTCAACCATTTTTCGTACCGGTCGTAACCATCGCTGATACCTCGGTCCGAAAAATACTTCACCTGTCCTACGGCAACATGTCCCTCACCATATTCAAGCAATAAATTGGTCATGACCAGTAGTCGGTCTGGGGTCATAATATCGTCGGAATCCATTCGTGTAATAAAGGTACCGCTGCTATGGGCATAGGCAGTTTGTAAGGCCTGTATAACGCCTTTACCGGTATTTGAATAAACTTTGATACGTGGATTCTTTTTTGCATATTCCGCTACGATGGCAAGACTATTGTCTTTGGAATGATCGTTTACGGCAATCATTTCCCAATGCGGATAGCTTTGGGCCAAGACGGAATTCAAACATTCCTCCAAGTAGGGGGCCGTATCCTTAAAGGGAACGATGATGCTAACCAAGGGGTGTACCATGGGAGCAAGATAAAAAAATGAAATGAAGGATGTGATACACTAAGGATTGAAACAAAATCAAAACAATGAGAATAAAAGCGGAAAAGTTTTTAAAAGAATGAAATTCCTTTCTATATTTGCACCCGCATTAGGAGAAATGGCAGAGTGGTCGAATGCGGCAGTCTTGAAAACTGTTGAGGGTCACACCTCCGGGGGTTCGAATCCCTCTTTCTCCGCAAAGAAACCCGCAACTTTTGTTGCGGGTTTTGTGTTTTATGAAGCGTCAAAAGCGTGCTTTTGTGTAATTATTTTACTTTACAAAATCTTCACCACACTCTTTTATCACCTCCTAAAAAATTCCAAATTCTCAAAGAATTGCACTTCAAATTATTTTATTACTAAAGCCTTATGTTAACGCATGTTAAATAAAACATAAGTTTTTTTTAAAAATAGGTTTTAGACCTAGATTTGGTTAACCAGAAAACCAAATACCATCTAAACCAAATGAAAGTCAAATATGTAATCTATTTGCTGCTTATTGTAGGGTTGGGGGGCTTGATCGTATATCGCATCAACGCCAACGCAGCTATTGGAAAGTCGGCAAGACCTACGGCCCAAGCCAGTACGACCTCCGTAAAGGGTGTTGTCCTACGGCCAAGAAAATTTGATGATAATATTTCCCTTTCGGGAACCTTGGAGGCGAACGAACAGATTGAAATTAGAAGCGAGGTTTCCGGTATAGTCAAAAGCATCAATTTTCAGGAGGGTAGCAAGGTAGCTCAGGGCCAGGTACTTTTTAACGTGGACGATGTTGAGTTACAAGCCCAATTGTCCAAGGTGAAGACGGCGGAAAAATTGGCCTCGGAAAATGAGCGAAGGGCCAAATTGTTATTGGACAAGCAGGCCATTAGTCAGGAAGAATACGACATCGCCAGTGCCGATTTTCAGTCGGCCAGTGCCGAGGTGTCCCTTATTTCCGCACAATTATCAAAAACGGTGGTTCGCGCACCCTTTTCGGGAAACATAGGGCTACGGTCCATTTCCGTGGGTACGTACATTACCCCAACCACACCCGTGGCCAAATTGGTGAATACGAGTAAGCTCAAAATTACTTTTTCCATTCCGGAAAAATATGCATCACAAATTCATGAAGGCTCCAATTTCACTTTCAGGACTTCCGATGGCTCCAAGGACTATACGGCGACTATCTATGCCATAGAACCGGAAGTGGAAATTGCTACCAGAACCCTAAGGATGCGGGCTATTGCAGATAACACGGATGGCACCCTATACCCTGGCGCCTATGCCAATGTGGTCCTGCCCCTACAAACGGTGGATGATGCGCTTTTGGTTCCTTCCGAAGCTTTGATTCCCGTACAGAACGGTAAGAAAATTTTTGTGGCGGAAAATGGTAAGGCCAAAGAGGTAGATGTGGAAATAGGCGCACGTACGGGATCTGAGGTTCGTGTTTTGAACGGATTACGTGTTGGCGATACCGTATTGACCTATGGCGTTATGGCCTTAAAGAACGGGGCACCCGTAACCGTTGAACTAGAGGAACCGGAATTAAACCCAGCGGAATAATGAACCTGTCCACACTCAGTATAAAAAGACCTGTACTAACCATAGTAATGAACGTTACTATTGTTTTGTTCGGTATCATTGGCTATACGTATTTAGGAATACGAGAGTTCCCCTCTATCGACCCCGCGCAGGTATCCGTTAGGACCAGTTATTCGGGAGCCAATGCGGATATAATCGAATCACAGATAACGGAACCTTTAGAAAAGGCCATTAATTCAATTGATGGCATCAGGAATATTACCTCTTCCAGTGTCCAGGGCTCCAGTTCCATTAGCATCGAGTTCAACCTCGATAAAAATTTGGAGGATGCCGCCAATGACGTTCGCGACAAGGTTTCGCAGGCCGTGCGAAGTTTGCCCGATGATTTGGATGCTCCGCCGGTCGTCTCCAAGTCCGATGCCGATGCCCAGAGAATCCTCTCCATGACGGTGCAAAGCGATGATAAGAATATCCTGGAACTTTCCGATTATGCCGAAAACGTCATTACCCCAAGAATTGAAACGATTCCGGGTGTGAGCAGCGTGCAGATTTGGGGGCAGCGAAGATATGCCATGCGTTTATGGATAGATCCCTTAAAACTGGCATCTTATGGCTTAACGGTTGCAGATGTTAGGAGTGCCCTTTTGGCCCAGAATGTGGAACTGCCATCGGGAAAACTGACCGGGGACAATACGGAACTTGCCGTTAAGACCATTGGAAACCTTCAAACCGAGGAACAGTTCAACAACATTATCATTAGGGCCGAGGGTGAAAAATTGGTACGTC
>JAUIGC010000147.1 GCA_030429835.1 Bacteroidia bacterium | reverse complement strand
ATTCAATTTTATTCTTGCTATATTTAAAGGAGTATCAAAATGGATAATTCATAAAATATTAATTAAAAATGAAACTATTTTCTAGAAGGGATTTCAGTGTGACTATGGGGAAAGGGATCACTGCCACGGCTTTATTGGGAGGGACAAGTCTAGCCTGTGCAAATAGTACAAAACAGGATAAAAAGAAACTTGGAATTGCTCTTGTTGGATTGGGCAGTTATAGTACCTATCAATTGGCTCCGTCTTTACAGGATACTGAGCACTGTTATCTGGCTGGTATTGTGACAGGAACCCCTGAAAAGGAAAAAGTTTGGCAGGATAAATACGATATACCCTCAAAGAATATTTACAACTATGAAAATTTTGATACAATAGCCAAGAATGAGGCCATTGATATTGTATATGTGGTATTACCCAACAGTATGCATGCCGATTTCAGTATTAGGGCTGCTGGGGCTGGAAAACATGTGATTTGTGAAAAGCCAATGGCCATAAGTGTCGAAGAGTGCGACGCTATAATCAAGGCATGTAAAGAAGCTGGTGTAAAATTATCGGTTGGATATAGAATGCAATCGGACCCATATACTAAAGAAGTGAAAAAGTACGTGGCAGAAAAAACATTTGGAGATGTACATTTCGTATCCTCTGATGCCGGATATATTTCACGAGGCAATCCAGACCAGTGGCGTTTGAACAAGAAGTTATCCGGTGGTGGTGCTTTAATGAATATGGGTGTTTATTCCATTCAGACCAGTATATACGGATGTGGTTCAAATCCTTCTTCAGTATCTGCACAGGAATTTAGTACAAGACCAGAATATTTTAAGGAGACGGATGAGACCATAACGGCCCAGTTTGAATTTCCAACGGGTGCAGTGGCACATATGATGACTTCCCATAATGCCAATGGAAATCGGTTAAAATCGCATTGCAGTAAAGGCTGGTTTGAACTGGAACCTGCCCATAGTTATGGGCCAATTAGCGGAAGAACATCCAACGGAAACGTTATTAGCTTTCCCCATAAAAGGCAGCAAGCCCTGCAAATGGACGATTTTGCAAAACACATTCTTCTGGGTACTCCAAATGTAGCGCCCGGTGAAATGGGCAAAAGGGACATGATTATTGTAGAAGCCATTTATAGGTCTATTGCAGAAGGTGGTAAAAAACAAATGCTTGATTTGGGGAATATGGGAATAGTATCATAATTATAATATACTATAAATCAATTACTTATAAATATTTTTAACTATTTATTTAGGATTTGTTCACTTCAAATTCACTATTAATTTACACCATAACGGTTTAGTAATGTTTAGTTAATGGATTACTAATTTTCAGCCAACCTTTTTAAAAGGTTCGGTTTTTAGTTTTGGGCTTCATGTAACCTAAAACTAGAATGGAAATGAAAAAATCAAAAAAATTATTGTTTAAAGTCTGTGCTCTTTCCTTGCTGGGAATTGCCGCCGTAAGTTGTAATCCAGAAGACGGTATGGACGGCCGTGACGGTATCGATGGTGTTGATGGTGTTGATGGAAGGGATGGAGTAGATGGTCAAGATGGGGAGGACGGACAGGACCTTACCATAGCTGAGATGGTACCATTGACCAGTTCCGTAATTCCGGACGATGTATTTGAATTGAAGGGTTCCTTTGCCAGTTCCGCCAACCTTAAAATGATTTTATCTTCCGCCGATATTCTGGAGACGGACTCCACCTTTGTATACGGGTCTTACATGGACGGTGCCGCTCTATATCCTTATGGAGATGGTACGTATGCGTTTATCAACAATTTGGAGGCTGATTATTCGATTGCCCGTATCCGAATGAACTCAAATTTAGAACCCATGGAAGGGGATTACATTGTAAATTCAACGGCCACTGCTTTTACCGCCATGTGTTCCGGTTCTTCCGTAACGGTTGAAGAACATGGGTTTGGCCCATTGTACCTTTCCGGTGGGGAATGGGGAGGAAACGCCAAGGGTGTTTATAAAATAAATCCCTTTAGGGCAGCAGAGGACAGAGTAGAGGCGGAAAGACTTCCTGCAATGGGGGAATGGTCTACTGAAAATGCCGTTGTGATCGGAAAAAATGCATATCCTTCCCAAACCGTGGTATTTATGGGTGACGATGATAGTAATAATACCTACCCACAAGCACATTTTGGAATGTATGTTGGTTCCAGGGGTGACCTTTATGGTGGAAAACTATATGTGTTGAGAGGGAAAAATCCTGTTGAATCCGCACCCGGTGCTGGCGGACAATTATTTGAAATGGGAATGGCAGAAGATATAGAGTATGATGTAGAGTGGGTAGAGGTTACTGAAAGGACCTTGGCCGAACTGAACCAAGAAGCAATTGACTCTTCGGCAATAGGATTCCAGAGAATTGAGGATATAGATTGGAGAAAGGGTTCCGCAAGTGCTGAGCGAGAGGTTTACTTTAATGCAACTGGACGAATTAGAGGTGACAACCCTGACTTAAACCTACGCGGAACTGGATTTGGAAGAGTATATAAGTTAGTGCTTGACCCAAATGACCCTACTGCTGATGCCAAATTAACTGTTGTCGTAGATGGTGATTTAGAAGGAGGAAAAGGAGATGGCTTGCATTCCCCTGACAATATTTTGGTTACCCAAAACTATGCGTACATCCAAGAAGATCCCAACGGCTATGCCTCTTTAAATGCTGATATTTCCGGATTTGCAAAATTGTGGCAATTGGATTTGAATACAGGGACATTTACAGAAGTTATGGAATGCAACCAAACAGTTGCGGCGGGACTTGGCCTTGGAACAACGACCGATATGTGGGAAATAACAGGACTCATTGATGTAACCGATATCATCGGGGCATCTGAGCCTACTTTTATGGGCGGTTCGCAAGTTCATGGTTGGAATTTTAGCACGACTCCAGAAACTGCAGTCCGTGCGGACGGATTGAAATTCGTGGATCCAACGGCTATTGATGAATCCAGTGCCACCTTGGAAGGCTCTTTCCTTTTTAAGTTAACTGGGTTACCCAGATAATTTGTAATGAAATTTAAAAAAAGAGGGTTTCTCGTGCGAGAAACCCTCTTTATCTATGCTAAAAAATTGGACAAAATGGGATTGAAGGGTTTTGGATTTTTTATGGCCACTATATTTGTACTGATGACTTCATGCAAAGAAGAACAGAAACCTAGGTTGTTGGCTTCAAATGACTTGGAATCGGTTTTTAATGAAGAAATTAGGGAGTACTATTTTGTCACCTTGGATAGCACGGCATGGTATGTTTCGCAAATGGATACAACAAATTCAGTCGAAAGAAATCAAGAGCTATTCCTAAAGTCCAGAAAATGGTATAAAAAAGTGGAACCCATGCTCATAGCATATGATTATGAGAATTACCTTTCCCTGAACGCGCCAAATCTTCTAAAGGTCGAAATAGACGATTATCAGGATGTTAAAGTACTACAGCCAAAAAGTTTTCAAGTTTTGGAGGAACTATTGTTTGAAGAAGAAGGTTTTTCAAACAAAGATCTAAATGCCGTACTGGATTATTTGAAGGTGCGAATTCCTTTTGTTCGAAAGAATCACATATTGATTAATCAGAGGGATAGACATCACCTCAAAATGATTCGTGATGCTATTGTAAACATTGCGACCAAGGGAATTACGGGTTTTGATTCCCCTATGCTGTCCAACTCCTTGAACGAAGCTGTTTACAACTACGAAACCCTTGGCAAGGTTATCGACATTTATGAAAATGCCTTTACTGACAAATCCATCTATCAAAGTTGGAAGGCCGAAATTACGGAGACGATAAATGACCTTAATTCTTCTGATTTTGACAGTTTTGACAGATATACATTTATAAAAAGACATACCAATAAACAATTGGATTTGGTCAATAAAACCGCAAAGGATTGGGGAATTATTATGAATACCTCCCGCACCTTAAATCCCACCATAGACAATCTCTTTGATAAAAACTTTTTCAATATGAAGATGTTTTCGGAACAACGAAAACCCCAAATGACTGAAGAGCGCATTGCCCTCGGAAAAAAACTGTTCAACGATACCTCTTTATCTAGCTCCGGCACCATTAGCTGTGCTACATGTCATATAAAGGAGAAAGCCTTTACTGACGGACTTAAAATAGCGGTCGGTATTAACAATAAAGAACTTCAAAGAAACACTCCTACGTTAAGTTACTCCGCTTATCAAACCTCGTTCTTTTACGATGGTCGTTCGGACGGTCTTGAAGACCAAATCGTAAATGTGGCGAACAATGAAGATGAATTTCATATCGATTTAAAGCTTTTGGAGCAAAAAATCCGAGCGAATGCCGATTATAAAGTGCAGTTCGATTCCCTATACAATGGCATAATTTCAGATTTGAACGTACGGAATGCCATTGCTACCTATATACGAAGTTTGGCTCCGTTCGATTCTAAATTTGACCGAAATATGCAGGATTTGGAAGCATCCCTAACTGACGAGGAAATACAGGGTTTTAATCTATTTATGGGGAAGGCTGCTTGTGCAACGTGTCATTTTCCACCGGCATTCAACGGGACCGTTCCCCCCAAATACTTGGAAACGGAATTCGAAAATCTGGGCGTGCCAAAAACCGATGATTTTGACCATCCGCAATTGGATAAGGATTTGGGACAGTATTTTCCTTACAAGGTCCCAGAAAAACGTAATTTTTTCAAAACATCTACGGTAAGGAATAGCGCATTGACAGCGCCATACATGCATAACGGTGTTTACGAAAACTTGGAAGACGTCATTACTTTTTATAATGTGGGTGGTGGACAGGGGATGGGACTTGATGTACCCAACCAAACCCTACCTGCCGATTCATTAGGTCTTACGGATAATGAATCCAAGGCCATCATTGCATTTTTAAGGACCTTGACGGATATGGAATTCGAAAATATAGATTAAAATTTTTCAAAAACACCCAGTCCAAATAGTGCAAAATCATATTTAACTGGATCCATTGGGTCCAGTTTTCTTAAGTTTTCGTCCAGCTCGGCCAAGGCTTTTGCATCGTTTTGTTTACGCTTAAGGAGTTTTAGTTTTCTTGCCACATTCCCGGAATGTACATCTAGCGGACAAGATAATTTTGAAGGTGGAATTCCTCGCCATAATCCAAAATCAACTTGATTATTTGCATTTCTGACCATCCAGCGCAAAAACATATTGATGCGTTTGGCGGCCGAGCCCTTTAGAGGATCAGAAACATGTTTAGTGGTTCTCTGTTCAAAAGGCAACTCAAAGAAAATTCCCTTAAAATGCGAAATAGTGGGCTGCAAGGAGGAATCAGTTTGATGTTTTGTAAACACTCCTTCCAAACCTCCATTATGATTGTAAATGTTCTGTAGGCTCTGGATAAAATAAATCAAATCGGTTCCATTGAAAGTCCTATGGACAAAGCCCTGCAATAATTCTAGATCAGAACCTTTATGGTTCATGACGAAATCATGGGGACTATTTCCCAATAACTCCATCATTCGGTTTGCATTGTTGATAATGCTTTTTCTATTTCCCCAAGCTATGGTGGCCGTTAAAAAAGCACTAATTTCTATGTCCTCCTTTTTGGAAAAGAGATGGGGAATTTGAATGGGGTCAGATTCCAAAAATATAGGATTATTATATTCCTGAACTTTTTGATCCAAAAACTCCTTTAATTCCTTTTTGGTCATTCGATAGGGATATCAAACAGTTTGAAGATAAAAATGGGGCCGGCCAGTATCAAGTTATAAAAAGCGTGCATAATCATGGAGAAGACCAGTCCGAATTTTACCCTTGTAAAACCAAGCAATAGTCCGGCAGAAAGCTGGGGAGCCACTAAAAAAGGGGAAAGTAGCAGATTTTGAACGTTCATCTCGTAATTGGTAATATGCATAAAACCAAAACCCAAAGTGAGTACATAAAATATATACGGGAACATTTTTGAATTTTTGAACCAACCCATGGGACCTCTGAACATTAACTCTTCCATAATAGGGGCTCCTAGCACGGCAAATAAAAAGAGGTAGATTGCTGGATAGTTTTCTAGAAAATCATCCATCGCATGTTTCCCCAAATCCAGACTAAATGCCGTTTCTATAAAACCTATAAGGATACTTAGAACCACGCTGAGGGAAATAGCCAAAACCGTGAGTTTTAGAATATATTTTAATTTTTCTTTAGTGCGTAGGGTATTGTCTACCTGATAAACAGGCTTTTTTAGAAATTGAATGATTTCTTCGATCATGAATAGGATTTAGGAAAGAATAACTTCTTTGTCTACGATTTTCCCATCTACCATGGTCAATTTTCTATCGGCCATTTCTGCGAGATCTTCATTATGGGTAACGATTACGAAGGTTTGACCAAATTTTTCGCGAAGCTCAAAAAACAAATTGTGCAGGTTGTCCGCACTTTCAGAATCTAGATTTCCGCTGGGTTCATCGGCAAAAATAATGGAAGGATTGTTGATCAACGCCCTGGCAACGGCAACTCTTTGCTGTTCACCACCCGAAAGCTCCGAGGGTTTATGGTCATAACGATGTGATAGACCCAAGAAGTCAAGTAGCTCTTTGGCTCTTATTTCGGCATCTGTTTTAGGCGTTTTTTTAATAAAGGCAGGAAGGCATACATTTTCTAAGGCCGTAAATTCCGGAAGTAGTTGATGAAATTGAAAAATGAAACCAATATGTTCATTTCTAAATTTGGCCAGCTCCTTATCGGATAATTTTGGGGTCTCGGTGCCATTGACTATAAGTGTGCCGTCTTGGGCATTCGAGAGGACATCCAAGGTACCCAGAATCTGCAGGAGTGTTGTTTTTCCTGCCCCTGAAGCACCTACAATAGATACGATTTCTCCTTTCTTTATGTGCAGGTTTACGCCTTTTAATACTTCCAAGGCTCCATAATATTTATGGATGTTAGTGGCTTTGATCATATCATGGATAAATGAGTCAGTGAAATTAAAGAAAGGGGGCCATATAAAAAAATAGGTGCAAAATTACACCTCCTTATAATCTCTTTTGCGAGATGGCTAATCTAAAATTTACATAGCTAAAAAGAAATTTAACGATATATTAGCTAGTAATGATGTTACAATGAATATTTTTGTTTAATATTTTAATCATTTACTTAAACATTATAAATGTCGCCATACAGAAATTTAGAGGAATACAATTTGGAGATAACCGATGAAATAAAAGAAAAATTCTCGTCGGTCATAGATGAAATAGGAGAGGATAAAAACAGGGAAGGTCTTCTAAAAACTCCTGAAAGGGCCGCCAAGGCGATGCTCTTTCTTACCCAGGGATATAAACAAGATGCCGAGGAAATTTTAAGAGGGGCCATGTTTAAGGAAGATTATGATGATATGGTCATCATAAAGGATATTGAATTGTATTCCTTGTGTGAGCATCATATGCTTCCATTTTTTGGAAAGGCACATATAGCCTATATTCCCAATGGGCATATTGTTGGTCTAAGTAAAATTCCTAGAATCGTCGATGTCTTTGCCAGAAGACTTCAGGTTC
>JAUIGC010000146.1 GCA_030429835.1 Bacteroidia bacterium | reverse complement strand
TTGGACTGTTCAATAAACTCCTCGTAGCCACAGTATTCACAAATAAGCTGATGGGAGCCAGGCTTGAATTTCATCTCTGCACCACAATTGGCACAGGCTTTTTTATGTTCTGAATTTTGGATTTCTTGCATAGAAGCTTCTCCCCTTCCTTTTGAAAATGAAATTATTGTTTCTATTCAAACCAAAATTAAGCGCCGGGCAAAGGGGGCGGTGTATTTCCTCCTAAAAAGGACTTTAATTCTTCCACATCCTTAAGGGCAGTCCAGTTGGACATCCCCTGCTTCCAAACCAAGGTATCCCTATTAATAGCTCTACTGGCAAAGAGTTCCTGCAGCCTTTCAAAAGAGACCGGGCCCGTCTGTTGGCCGTTAACTGCATAAAAATAGGTCACTTGAAGAGGTATTGGTGGTGGAACCGAGGCTGATTGGGGTGACTGATTTGCCAAGGGCTGCGAGGATTGTCCCATCATATTGCCCATCTGCTGCGCCAAAACAAAGCCCATTCCCATACCCATACCTGCACCTGCCGTTCCGCCCTCATTTTTTGCAGCAGCTTCCATAGCCTTGGCAGCCTTGAACTGGGAGAGTTTGGTCATATCCAATTTATCCAATCGGCTGTATTCAAAAATTTCCTTTTTAAGTTCTTCGGGCATGGACACATTCTCTATATAGAATTTTTCCAGTTCGATGCCCACCCTATTGAACTCCGGTTGCATAACTTCCTGGCAAGTCTCCGAGAGCTCACTGGTATTGGCCGCATAAAGTTCAATAGGTAGGTTCGCCTCCCCGACAGTATCGGTAAATCTGGTGGCGATCAAGCTTTTTAAATGTTCGTTCACTTCGTAATTGGTGAAATTACCATCCGTGCCTACAACGTCCACAACAAACTTTCCGGGATCGTTTATCCTAAAACTGTACGTTCCAAAAGCCCTAATTTCTACTAACCCAAAACGATTGTCGCTTAACATAAAAGGATTTTTTGTTCCCCATTTCTCATCAGTGAACAATCTTGTGTTTACAAAATATACCTCAGCCTTAAACGGACTGTCAAAACCATATTTCCAACCTTTCAAAGTAGTGAGAATAGGCAGGTTCTTGGTATTCAATGTATAGGTTCCTGGAGTGAAAACATCCGCCAGCTGACCTTCATTTACAAACACGGCATTTTGACCCTCCCTTACAATCAACTGGGCATTATTTTTTATTTCGTTTTGATATCGTTCAAATCTATGGACAATGGTATCGTCAGTGGTATCCAACCATTCTACAATGTCTATAAACTCATGACTAAGCTTCTTTTTAATCTCATCGAATATTCCCATTTTCTTAGGTTTTTAATTGTTGTAAAAAGGTAGTCATTTCTCGTAATTCCCACAAAACAAGAAGTTGATAAACCCATAATAAAATGCCATACAACGGGGAAGGGAAGTGCGCTCATGACCCTGAAAAACCAATTATTCACAACAAATTTTCGCCGAACCTATTTTTTCTGACTACCTTAGAATTTCAAATTCCATGTTACGTAACATGGGATATTATTGTAACCATTGCTTTTGATACTTGGGTTTATATTTACAACCAAGGCTAAAAATTGACATTGGGCTACAATCAAAAGATATCCTTCAATAAAATTACGAAGATGAAAAAGGTATTCTGCATAGGTGAACTTCTGATTGATTTCGTGGCTGAAAATCAAGGGAAGAATTTATCCAAGGCCAAGGAATTCACCAAAAAAGCTGGTGGTGCTCCGGCCAACGTTGCCTGTGCCATTAGCAAATTGGAAGGCAAAAGTGTTTTTGTGGGATGTGTTGGTGACGACCCTTTTGGCCATTTTTTGTTGCAGATTCTGGAAGAAAACCATGTGGATACTTCAATGGCACAAAAATCCGATATTTTTACCACACTGGCCTTTGTCTCCATTGACGAGGACGGTGAACGGGATTTTGTGTTCAGTAGGGGCGCGGACCGTGAATTAAAGTACGATACCTCCTTAAAGAAAGAGTTTAAGAACAATATGGTCCATTTTGGTGCCGCGACCGCCATGCTAGGGGGTAATTTAGAGGAATCCTATAACAGATATTTTTTTGATGCCCTAACCAAGGACTCCTTTATCAGCTTTGACCCAAATTATAGGGAAGACCTTTGGAAACATAAAGAGGATGTCTTCGTAAAAAAATGCATGCCATTTATCCAAAAATCTCATCTTGGAAAATTCAGCCTTGAGGAAGCCCAATTGCTTTCCGGAAAACAAGACTTAAAAGAGGCCTGTACGGTACTTCATGAGATTGGCGTCTCCATTATCGTTATAACCTTGGGTAAGGAAGGCACCCTGCTGAGCACAAAGAACTTTTCCAAAACCATACCCAGCATCGAGGTAACACCAGTAGATACTACAGGTGCGGGAGATGCATTTATAGGTTGTATGCTAAAACAGATATCTGTTTATGATAGTTTGGATGAGCTTTTAAATAATGAGGACAGACTAACCAAAATAGTTGCGCTTGCCAACAAGGCAGGTGCCATTACCACTACTAACTTCGGGGCCATAGAATCGTTGCCCACCCAAAAACAATTAGATTCCTAGCATGAACCAAGCGGCTTTGCACAAATTAATAGCCTCCGAAAATATTTTAGGGAAAGGCCAAAAAAACACGACCGAACAATTTAAGCAGAGGTTCCATACCAATCTAACGTATATAAAGGACTTGTTCTTTTCGCTATATCCGGATGTTGATAAAGAGGTGTTTTCCAAAAAACTTCCAGCAAAATTGGAATCCCTTTTCATGGAAAGGCCCAATGAACTAAAAAAACAAGACTTAAAAAGACTCCAGGATAGTAACTGGTACCAGAGTGAAAAGTTGGTGGGAATGCAACTTTATGTGGACCGATTTAGCAAGAACCTCAAGGACCTGCAGACCAAACTCCCCTATTTGAACGACCTAGGAATAAACTTTCTTCACTTGATGCCTATAACCACTAGACCTGCCGGAGAAAATGACGGAGGTTATGCGGTGAACAATTATCACGAAGTTGATCCTAGATACGGAACAAAGGATGATTTTTTGGATTTTTCCAAAAAGGCCCGTGAAATGAACATGTTCTTGATGTTGGATTTTGTAGTAAACCATACTTCGGATGAATTTGAGTGGGCCCAAAAAGCAAAAAAGGGCGAGAAAAAATATCAGGACTTTTATTACACCTATGATGATAGGGAAACCCCCGATGCTTTTGAGAAAACCCTACCGGAAATCTTCCCAGAGTCCGCCCCTGGGAATTTCACCTATGTCCCAGAAATGGATAAATGGGTCATGACCGTTTTCAACAACTATCAATGGGATCTTAATTACCGGAATCCAGAGGTTTTTCTGGAAATGTTGGGGAATTTAATGGCGCTAGCCAATATGGGAGTAGATGTCATACGGTTTGATGCCCTTGCATTTCTTTGGAAAAAATTGGGAACAATTTCACAAAACTTGCCGGAGGCCCATGCCCTTATTTCCTTATTTAGAATGTGCCTACAGGTCATGGCGCCAGGCGTCATACTTTTGGCCGAAGCTATTGTGGCTCCACGTGATATTATCAAATATTTTGGAAAGGACCAATATCAGGGCAACGAATGTGAAATAGCCTACAACGCCTCATTAATGGCCCTTCTGTGGAATTCCATAGCAACAAAAAAATGTTCTTTGATGCTGAAGAGCCTCAAAGAAATACCCGGTAAACCCATTGACTGTACATGGGTAAATTATATTCGATGCCATGATGATATAGGACTAGGGTACGATGATGATTTCGTACGAGCAATGGGCTGGGAACCTTTTCCCCACAAACAATTTATATTAAATTACTTCTGCGGGCGTTTGGAATGGTCTCCGGCTAGGGGCCTCATGTTTATGTACAATCCCAAAAATGGGGACGGTCGTATTACCGGCAGTGCTGCCTCCCTGTTAGGGCTTGAAACTGCATTGGAACAAAAAAACCAGAATAGTATTACCTATGCCTTAGACAAAATAATTATGATGCATGGCATCATCCTATCTTTTGGTGGTCTTCCCATTATTTATGCAGGTGATGAAATTGCCATGTTAAACGACTATTCCTTTCTGGAGGACCCCAAACATAAAAACGACAGTAGATGGGTGAACCGTCCCAAACAGGATTGGAAAGTGGTTGAACAATTAAACGAAAAAGATGGACCTGCCACCCAAGTGTACGGAGCCCTGAAAAAAATGATTTCCAAGAGAAAGGAAAATTCCGTTTTTGCAGACCGGAACAATATCATCCTGCACGAAACTCCAAACCCACATATTTTTGTATATGAACGAAAACTGGAGGATAGATCGGTCTGGGTCTTCTCCAATTTCGATGAGGTTTCACAAAGCTTGGACGTATCATGGCTATTGTCCATTGGTATTTTAACAGGGAGTTCCTCTATGGACCTTATTACGGAAGAACCGCTAACATTGAACGGGAACAAGGAGTTTTACATGAAGCCTTTCGGGCATTACTGGATTACCAATATCTAGTTATACTTCACTTTTCGTAATACCCTGAGAGCTTCCTTGATAGAGGTGTAGGTCTTTGGATAACTATCTTTTACTAGGTTCTTGGCCATATCCATTTGATTTTTGGCCTCCTCAAAACCGTTTAAGTAACAGATTAAATAGGTATCTGCCAAAAATTCCAAATCCGCTTTCTCCAAAGCGGTCAATCTAGTTTTGTTCTTCAATTTTGATAAAAGGGCATTGCTGCTATTATATACATGGAACAAGGTTTTTTTATCGTATTGTGGAGGTTCAAACAATAATTTTGACTCCATTTTGTACGTGCCATTATCCTTAAAACGGATTACAACCTTTTCTAGCGGATAATACTTCTGCTTGGACCCCAGCCCCAAATGGATGTATTCCATGGTGGTAAAGGAACTTTCATCAAAATCAATGGTTACCTCGTCCAAATCGGAATAAAACAATTTTACTTGCTCATTGATCAATTCTATATCCACCCGATAATAATAGGTCTGCCCCTTGACTACCTTTTTATTTCCGGCCCAACAAACCACAAATTGCTCCTTAAATACTTTGTAATCACTTTCTAGGTCTTTATGGCGATTGTTCAAAAAGTCAATGACACCGTCCAAGGTCAGTTCTATATTATTTCTGGCATGTTGTTCTATAGTGGCAACTGTGTCGGAATTTATGTCCTTTAGCTCTACGCCATACGCTTTTGGCAGACTAATACTCCCTTCCCTAAAGAATACGGAGCCCCCATAATATTTCCAAATATTCTTGCGAAGGGAACATACCTTTCCAATGGACCTTATGGTTACCAAACCTACGACCTTGCCTTCGCTGAGGTGGGGAAAGGGAATGTTTTCATAGGATATCAAAGGTGGGTTGTCTAAATAGGCATTTACAAGATTTTGGATTTTACTGTCGTCAAAAAAATCTACTCCAACAATGGCATTGTCCTCGTCCTCTACCCCCACCACTATGAACGAATTGTTTTTGGGGTTGCTATTGGCAAGCGCACAGACATGTTTCAGGAATTTTGCCTTTCCTTCCTTTTCACCAATCGCTATAAAACGCTTTTTGTCGTAAAAACTGTTTTCGTCATTATGAGCGAGTAAGTTTTTAACAAGTAAGCGTTTATTGATCATAGGTTTTTATTGACAATGGTGGAGGAAGCTTGGGCCGTGGGCATGACGACAAGGTCCGCAATGTTTACATGGTAGGGCCTGGTCACCACAAAATATATGATATCTGCAATATCCTCAGGCCTTAACGGGTCAAATCCTTTGTACACATTGTCCGCCCGGTCATCATCCCCTTTAAACCTTACATTACTAAATTCGGTTTCGACCAAACCGGGATTTACCGCACCAACGCGTATGCCGTACTGGTTCAAATCTATACGCATTCCCTGATTTATGGCATCTACTGCGTGCTTACTGGCACAGTAGACATTTCCTTTTGGATATACCTCCTTGCCTGCAGTGGAGCCAATATTAATTATGTGCCCCTCCTTTCTTTCGATCATTTGAGGAAGTATCGCCTTAGAAACGTATAACAGCCCTTTTACATTGATGTCCAACATCGCATCCCAATCCTCAAGAGCTCCTTCTTCTATAGGGTCCAATCCATGGGCGTTGCCAGCGTTGTTTACCAAAATATCTATTTTGGAAAATTCTGGAGGAAGTGAACCTATGGCATCCTGAACAGCTTCTTTGTTCCTTACATCAAAGGTGAGGGTATGAATTTTCACACTATCCTCAAGCTTTTCTTTAAGGTCATCCAATCTATTCTGCCTTCTACCACAAAGAATTAGATTGATTCCTTTTTTGGCAAATAATTCCGCTGTTGCCTTTCCAATTCCACTGGTTGCCCCAGTAATAAATGCTGTTTCGTTCATTCCTAATTATTTATGCTACTTCTTCTCCATTACTTGCTTCCAACAATAAAAACCAATCTTCCAGTTCCAAGGAAATATCCACCGCCTTCATGGCAAGGCTAAGTCGCTCCGGCGTTGCAGTTCCCACAACGGGAAATATATTAGCGGGGTGTTTCATTATCCAAGAAAGTAACAATTGATCTTCGGTGGCCTTATACTTTTCCGTTAAAAGGGCTAAAACTCTTTGGATTCTTTTACTTTGATCGGAAGACTTTCTAAAATAGGTTCCAAGTGGGCTCCATGCCATGGCCATTCTCTGTTTAATGATACAATCACCCAAAGTACCATCCTCCATGACCTCATTGTGGGTCAGCGAACATTCAACCTGATTTCCTTCAACTCGAACGGCAGTCTCCAATAACGCGATTTGCGAAGGAGTAAAATTGGAAACACCAAATTGTCTTATTTTACCGTCTTTTTTCAACTTTTCTACGGCCCTGGAAATTTCATGTTGGTCCATCAATGGGCTGGGCCTATGCAGTAGAAACATATCCAAGTATTCCGTTTTTAACTTTTTCAAGGATTGTTCAACGGACCAAATGATATAGCGCTCCTCATAATTATAATGCTTTACCTTATTGTCGCGGGTTTCTGCCTTGAACTGAATGCCACATTTACTGATTAACTGAATGTTCTCCCTTTTAAGGCCGCTTTTCATAAACGCCGTGCCAAAATCTTCCTCATTGGTATAATCACCGTAAATATCTGCTTGGTCAAACGTAGTAATCCCTATTTCAAAACAGTGGTTCATTAACCCAATCATTTCATCGGTAGAAAGCTTTTTGCCCCATTTGCCCCAGGTCATGGTCCCGGCAATAATTTTAGAATATGTGGGAGTGTTTTTCATAAGGAGGTTAATTTAAAAAGAAATCCCTTAAATACTTCATAAAAATAAGGTCCTCGGGCTTTTTTTAACCAATCGTTAACAGCTACTCAACTAATTAATTTTCAATTTGCACAACTGTTAATTTTTTAGCTAAATTACGCAAACTATTACCTGATAAATGGAAGAAAATACAACTGTAGACATAAGTGCGGTCAATGAGAAAATAGCACAGGAAAGCGCATTTATAGATTTACTTGTTCT
>JAUIGC010000007.1 GCA_030429835.1 Bacteroidia bacterium | reverse complement strand
TAAAACCATTTTAAATAAATTAAATGTTCAGTTTTTTTACAAAGAAGAAATTTTTGATAGACTACTTAGAGGGCTTTGTGGACATCCATAACCACATTCTTCCGGGCATAGACGATGGTGCAAAAACGGTTGAAGATTCGTTAGCACTTATTAAAGGTTTTGCTGAGTTTGGCGTAACGCATTTTATCTGTACGCCCCATATCATGGAAAACTATTATCCCAACTCACCGGAAACGATAAATAAAGCCTTGTCTTTGTTACAAAATGCTTTGAAAATGAACGATTTAAAACATGTTCATATAGAAGCTGCCGCGGAACATATGATCGATGCCGGATTTGAGAGTAGGTTGGAAGAACATAAGATAATGCCTCTTGCGGATAACTACATCCTCATAGAGATGTCCTATTTACAGCCTTCCCTGAATCTATTCGATATGGTAGAAAAAATTTCTGAAAACAAACTCTATCCCATCTTGGCCCATCCTGAACGCTATAATTTTCTACATGGAAAAATCAAATCCTTTGAAGAGTTCAAAAAGAAGGGCATGCTCCTCCAATTGAACATATTGTCAGTATCGGGATATTATGGCAAAGAGGTACAGAATACAGCCTTGTCCCTATTGGATAATAATCTGTTGGACTTTGTAGCGACGGACATTCATAACACCAGACAACTAACTGCTCTTAAGGAAATAAAACTCAAAGATACTACCCTGGAAAAACTAGTGCCTATCCTAGAAAGGACGACCTATAATTTTCGAAAATAAGGTGGGTTAGGCAGTTTCAACAGAACAGGGGAAAAATCTCAGGAATTTAATTGCCAAAAAATCCCAAACACCAAATTCCAAGATTTAAATGAATACAAAAAACACCCCGTATTCAAGGAAAACCCTGAAAACGGGGTAGATTTTTTACGGTACTAGATGTGGATACCCGTGATTGTAGGGCTTGGCTTATTTCCGAATATTATTGGTATTTAAAATTTCCACCATTTCTTGGTTGTTTTGCTATAGCCATAGCCATATTTTCCGCCGTATCCAAGATTATCCAAGCTAACATCGTTTACCACAAAAGAAAGGTTTTTCAATTTTCCCTCTTCCTTTAGTTGAAGTGGGAATTGAACCGCATTTTTATCGGTTACACCAGCTCTTGTAACATATATAAGGAAATCTGAATAAGGTGTTATCAGTAATGTATCGCTTACCACCATTAGAGGTGCTGTATCCACAATGACATAGTCGTACATTTCCGAAACTTTTTCAAACAACTCCCCTACCCTGGAACTCATTAATAGTTCTGACGGGTTTGGAGGAATCTTTCCCGAATAGATTACATCGACGGTATTATGATGGACCAACATAGGGTTGATGATATCGCTAACTTCTATTTTATCATTAAAAATATACTCCGTAAGTCCAGCATCCTTGTTCTTACTTGCACTTTTCATTTTATCAACAGAATCCCCGGTAAAAAAGGAATAGAATTTAGGATTTCGTATATCCGCCCCAATTAACAATACCTTTTTATGGGTACTGGCCAAAATCATGGCCAAATTAGTGGATATAAAGGTCTTACCTTCTCCGGGGACACTTGAACTTATAAAAATCTTATTATTCTTCTTATGATCTACAGCAGTTTTGGACTTGATCAAGTAGTCCAAATTGGTTCTAAGGATTCGCAGGGCCTCAGCAAGAACAGATCGATCATCCTTTAAAATAAGTTTTTGATCTTTTTTTCCTAAACTGGGAAGCTCCCCTAAAACCGGAATATCCTTAGTTATGTCCTCCAGATTATGCTTATTATGAATTTTAGTATCCAGAAGTTCCTTACTATAAATGACCCCAAAGGGAACCAACATACCTAACATTAAAGCAGCAAGATAGGTGATGGCCTTTTTAGGCTTTACCGGAGTAGGACTGGACACATAAGCCTGGTCGATAACATTGGATTTGGGCTCTGCAGAGGCAAAGGCTATCTGAGACTCTTCCCTCTTTTGCAAAAGATATAAGTAGAGAGACTCTGTCGTCTCCTGTTTACGGGTAATATTTCTTAGTTCCCGTTGATTTTCAGGAGCGGAGTATATGGTTCCCTGAATCCTACCCAACTGGCTCTGTAATGTGCTAACATTCATTCCTACATTTCTTTCCAGGGATGCCAAACTGGATTGCATGGTATTTTTGATTCCATCCAACTGCTCGTCCAAGTTTACGATCATGGGGTTTTGTTCATCTGCACTTTTGAGCAAACGTTTTCTTTCTGCCACCAACTGATTATACTGCATAGTTGCTTGTGAAATTGCACCATTACCCACATCCACCACGGGCATTTCCTCATAACCGGTTTCCCCTTCAACATATTCCTTTAGCCCACTGACCATTTGCAACTGCACCTTGGCATTCTCCAAATTCTGTCTACTTCCTGCACTTACCTGTACAGCGGCACCTACTTCCAATCCTGATCCGGTCATACCCTTCTGTGTTAAAAGCTCTTGGGCATCTTGATCCACATTGCTTAAGGTTCCAGAAATGAGTTGTATTCGGTTGTTTATAAATTCTGAAGTGGCATCTGCGATACGTCGTTTTTCCTCAACGGCATTTTTATTGTAGACCTCAACTAATTTGTCAATAACGTCCTTGGCTTTTTGAGGTATGGAACTGGTCATGGTAATGTCCAGTATATTGGAAAGTTCATCCGTTGGAGTGATTGCTACTGCCGCCTTTAAAGATCGGGCCACATGATCCACTGGAGACAATGAAACCTTATACACATTGCCCTGCAAGCCTTTTGGGTTCTTTACGTTGGGAGTAATAATCATGTCACCTACGGGTGTAGGTATACCATTTCCAAAAGAATATACCTTGGAGGGAGCATCTTCCTCTTCCTTAAAGGCAAAGGTAGAGGCTGATGTAAATTCCAGGAAAAAACCGTATTTGGCGTTATTAATAAGTGAATCTGCGGCAATAAAGTTCATTTTAAAAGGAAGGTTACCATAAATTTCGGAACTAAGAATATTACCTACTGCCTTCACCTCGGTATTAAGCCCCAATTCCTTTACAACTTCAATAAAATTGGATCTTGAGGCCAAAATTTCAATCTCATCGGTGACCTGTCTAGAAGTTCCCCCCATAAAATTAAGGTCCTGAAAAACACTTAATTGGTTGGTAGAATTTTTTTCCTGCACAATTTGTATTTGACCTTGTACAGAATACTCAGGAATGGTATATCTAATATTGATATAAGCAAGCACAAGCGCTAGGATACCGGATAGCACGAACCACTTCCATTGTTTTAGATAGGTGGTCAAAACATGCTTAATATCCTCTTTACTATTGGAAATATTCATGAAATTAATTTGAATGCGATGAGTATAGTGTTAGTTTCTGGTCAACAAAATTACGCTGGTAGTGATCACCAATGAAGCAATGGAAACGGCCAATCCCGCCCTGTTATCCAAGGTAGATTGGGATACAGCGGATTTATTGGGCTCTACATACACCACGTCGTTTTGTGTTAGATAATACACGGGGGAATTTAAGGCATCCTTACTGGTCAAGTCTATCCTGGTATATACCTTGGTACCATTAAAATCACGAATAACCAAAATATTATCCCTTCTTCCCTTTATATTCAAATCGTTGGCCAAACCAATAGCCTCCAACACCGTTATCTGCTCTCCATTTACGGGATAGGTCCCAGGTCTATTCACTTGTCCTAATACGGTAACCTCAAAATTGACCAAACGTATGTTGATGATGGGGTCTTTTAAATAGGGCTTTAGTTTTTCCTTCAGCAAGTCCTTGGTTTCTGCTGGGGTCAATCCAACAATTTTAACATTCCCTAAAACCGGAAAATCAATTTCGCCCTTTTTATCCACAATGTAGTCCAATTGCTGGGGCCTTGCCCCACTACCTATACCACTTTCCTGCATGCTCATATAAATGTTGAACGGCGCACTGGCAGTTGGATCTAAGGTAGACACATTGATACGTACCACATCGTCAATCTTAAACGTATTGACGTAGCTATTGTCGCTTACAATGGTTTCATAATTCTGGGCATCTTGAAAATACACGATTTCCTTTTTAGAGGCACAGGAGGTCAGTAAGGCTCCAGTGAAAATGACAAGGAAAATACCTTTAATAAAATAAGTGTTTTTTAACATAATAGTACGTGATGGCATCTTTGGTAAGACGCTAAAAATTAGGGTTGAACAATTTTAAGGTTGGGGTTACTTTTAAGATTTTTTAATTTAGGGTCATCAACTTTATCAAATTCACTTAAAGTTGAATTTTGGGATACGTATTCCGGCACGATTTCCTTCATCAACTTGATGGTATTACCGTTAAAAAACATATTGGTGATACAGAGTTCATCAATTTGAGATCTGACCTTACCATAATCCAACTCCCTTACCTTACTTATTTTTATTTTTTGATGATAGGTGGGCAAGGTGTTTTCTCCATTGGCCAATAACTCCTCATAAAGCTTTTCCCCTGGGCGTAATCCCGTAATTTTAATGTCAATATCCTCAGGATAACGTAATCCGGATAACTTGATCATATTTTTGGCCAAATCAAAGATCTTGACCGATTCACCCATATCAAAGATGAAAATCTCCCCGCCTTCGCCCATGGCTCCAGCCTCCAATACCAATTGCGATGCTTCCGGTATGGTCATAAAATAACGGGTGATATCCTTATGGGTCAAGGTTAACGGCCCACCTTTTTCAATTTGCTTACGGAATAAGGGTATCACTGAACCATTGGAACCCAGTACATTTCCAAACCTTGTAGTTATAAATTTTGTTTTATTTTCCTTTTGCATGCAGCTAATGTACATCTCTGCAATACGTTTAGAGGCACCCATGACATTGGTGGGGTTTACCGCTTTGTCCGTGGATACGAATACAAACTTTTCTACTCCATGAATCAATGAAAGATCGGCAATGGTTTTTGTACCTGCAACGTTGATTTTAATAGCCTCATAGGAATTGTATTCCATCAGGGGCACGTGTTTGTACGCCGCTGCATGAAAGACCATATTTGGGCAATGTTCCGTAAAAATGGCGTTCATTCTATTTTTATCCCTGATATCACTAACGATAGGGATAAAGTTATGACACCCATTTTGCTTTAACTCCTGCTGCAAATCATATAGTGCAGACTCTGCAGAATCGATAATAATAAGGGATTTGTAGGAGTAATTACATATTTGCCTAACAATTTCACTCCCAATGGAACCCGCTCCCCCGGTAACCATGATACTCTTATTAAGGAGTTCCATTTCAATTTTGCTATTCTTGATATTGATGGGAGCCCGATCCAGCAGATCCTCTATTTGTACCTGCTTTATTTGTGAAACCTTCAATTCCCCATTGATCCAATCTTCGATGGGCGGAACAATTTTAACCACGACGGGATAATCCACTAGACCCTCTACCGTCTTTCTAAGTTTTAGGGAATCAATATTCTGGATGGAAAAAATAATCTCGGCTATTTTATTTTTCTCGATAAAATCCTTCGTAAGTGTCCGTCTTGCAAAAACAGGAACACCATTGATTTTTTTCCCAATTTTCTTGGCGTCCCTATCTATATACCCTACCACCCTATACTCGCTCTGTGCGTGGTTCGTGATGGCGCCATGAGTCAATACCCCAGAATCGCCCGCACCATAAATCAGGATATTCTTAAAGGGCCTATTGCTTTGATGCATTCCGTTATAAAGTGACTTAAAGACAAAGCGGGAAGACGTAAGACCTATAAAAGTTATTAAACTATTGATGATGATAATGGATAACGGTATAGTGAATAGATTTAACACCCCGAAGGTTCTATTGACAAGCACTATAAAAATCACCAAAATACTGGATAAACATACGGCATTGAAAATGTTATATACATCGCGGACGCCCGTATGCCTTACTACTCCCTTATAAGATCCCACTATTAAAAATGCGATCAATGCCGTTACTACCACCAAGGGCAATTGGACCAAAAGTTTGGCCACTTCAAAATCCAAGGTCAGATTAAAACGAATAAGGTATGACAATAAAAATGCAAACGCCACGGTACACAGGTCTATTGCCAAAACCAACCATTTGGACGCGTATCGCTCGGCATTATAGGTAATGTACTTTTGAATCATGCTAAAACGTTTTTAATTACGGCCAAAACTCGTTCCAAATCATGCTGTGTAAGATTGGATCCACTAGGCAGACACAACCCTTTGTTGAAAAGGGTCTCGGAAGTGCCATCCATAAATTGCTCATACCCATCGAATATAGGTTGCATATGAAGTGGTTTCCATAAGGGTCTTGACTCTATATTTTCGTCTAATAGAGCCATTCGTAGTTGTTCCCGCATCTCGTAACTAGAGGTCAAGATACAACTTAACCAGCGATTGGAAAAACATTCTTTTGGCTCTGGTAAAAATGAAATATCCTTGTAGGAATATAGATTATTACGGTAATATTCGTAATTGCTCCTTCGCGCAGATACCCGTTCCCCCAAAACTTCCATTTGTCCTCGACCAATACCTGCCAAAACATTGCTCATTCTATAGTTGTACCCTACGTGGCTGTGCTGGTAATGTGGTGCATCGTCCCGTGCCTGCGTGGCCAAAAAGATGGCCTTATCCCGTAAGCTCCTATCCTTGGTTACCAATGCGCCCCCACCGGAGGTAGTAATGATCTTGTTCCCGTTAAAGGATAAAATGCCTATATCACCAAAGCTTCCACATGCTGTACCCTTATAAGAACTTCCAAGGGCTTCTGCACTATCCTCTAGAACGGGGATCTCAAATTCATCTGCAATAGATCGTATCTCCTCAATTTTATAGGGCATCCCATATAAATGTACGGCTATGATGGCCTTAGGTTTCTTAGCGTTTTGTATTCTATCCAGAATGGCCTCCCTAAGCAAGGCCGGACTTATGTTCCAAGTATCCGTTTCACTATCCACAAAAACAGGCGACGCACCCAGGTATAAAATAGGATTGGCGGATGCAGAAAAAGTAAAGCTCTGACATAAGACTTCATCGCCGGGACCGACACCCAACAATTTTAAACCTAAATGGATGGCGGCGGTTCCGGAGCTCAGGGCAGCTACATGTGCCCCATTTCCCAATTCACTTTCAATAGCCTTCTCAAACGCGTCTACATTGGGGCCCAAGGGAGCTACCCAATTGGTATCAAAGGCCTCGTGCACGTATTTTAGCTCCTCACCACCCATATGGGGTGAAGAAAGCCAAACTTTAGTAGGTGTTGCAATGGTTTTCAAATGGTTGTACTAATTTAGGGTTGCAAATATAGTTCTCAAAATTAACTATTATCGTGCTCAATCAATACAATTAAGGACATAAATCGTCTAAGGTTTATAATTTATCGGTTAAAGGTCCGGTGGGATTCTTTTTAACGAGGCTATGGGATATTTCGCCTTTTTCATATCCTTTGGCTTTTTAATACCTATTTTATTTTTCATCTTTGTCTTTTAATCCCTAATCAATAAAATGAAAAAGATTACAAAAATCTGTTGTATAGGTGCTGGTTATGTGGGCGGACCGACCATGTCCGTCATTGCCAATAAATGTCCGGAAATTCAGGTAACCGTAGTAGATATTAATGAAGAACGTATTGCACAGTGGAATACGGAAGATTTGAATACACTTCCAATTTATGAGCCCGGCCTAAAGGAAATAGTGGCGGAAAGCAGGGGAAAAAACCTCTTTTTTTCTACGGATGTGGATAAGGCCATCGAAGAGGCCCAAATGATTTTTATTTCGGTCAATACCCCTACCAAAACGTATGGAAAGGGAAAGGGGCAGGCCGCAGATTTAAAATATATTGAACTATGTGCCCGGAATATAGCCAAAGTGGCCAAGGATGATAAGATTGTAGTGGAGAAATCCACATTGCCCGTGCGTACGGCACAGGCCATACAGAATATTTTGGACAATACGGGAAACTCCGTCCATTTTGAAATTTTGTCCAATCCAGAATTCCTGGCAGAAGGTACGGCCATTGATGACCTCTTGAATGCCGATCGCGTGCTGATCGGGGGGAACGACACCCCAAAGGGCCAGGCGGCAAAGGATGCCTTAAGCGCAGTGTATGAGCATTGGCTTCCCAAAGAGCGTATTTTACAGACCAATGTGTGGTCTTCGGAACTTTCAAAGCTGGTCGCCAATGCCTTTTTGGCACAAAGGGTATCCTCTATCAATACCATTTCCGCATTGTGCGAAAAAACGGATGCCAATGTACAGGAAATTTCGCGGGCCATTGGTTATGATAGTAGGATCGGCCCAAAATTCCTAAACGCTTCCGTGGGCTTTGGGGGTTCATGTTTTCAAAAGGACATCTTAAACTTGGTCTATATAGCAAGATCGTATGGCCTGAACGAGGTAGCCGATTATTGGGAGCAAGTTATCATTGCCAATGACTATCAAAAAAGAAGGTTTGCTGAAAATATTATATCAACCCTATACAATACCGTTTCAGGAAAAAAAATAGTGCTCTATGGTTGGGCCTTTAAAAAAGACACCAATGATACCCGGGAATCTCCCGCCATTGCGGTTGCAGATGCCCTATTGGAGGAACGGGCCCAAGTCGTGGTTTATGACCCAAAGGTACCCGAAGAGCGAATTTATGCCGACCTGGACTATCTGGGCACCCGTAGTCTTAAAGAAAACAGGGATTTGTTACAGGTCGTTAAAGAACCTATTGAGATAACCAAAGAGGCGCATGCCATTGCCATTTTAACGGAGTGGGATGAATTCAAAACGTATGATTGGAACAACATCTTTGAAAATATGTTGAAACCGGCCTTTGTTTTTGATGGTCGTAGAATTTTAGATAAGGAAACCATGGAGGATATCGGCTTTAACTATTACAAAATAGGTCAATCCTAAGGAAATTTCAATTATGAGACTCTTTCCCCCTTGCAGTAAGGAGCTGATTGGGGTAAGAATCAATTTAAAGGACCAGATATCAGCACTACATTCCATTCAAACTTAAAAATAATTAGCAAGTGAATATTCTAGTTACAGGAGCCGCAGGTTTTATAGGCTATTTTGTATCCAAGTCGCTCTTGGAAAAAGGACACACCGTCGTAGGCCTGGACAATATTAATGACTATTATGATGTAAACCTCAAATACGACCGCATAAAACAATTGGGGATTCCAAAAATAAATGCCGAAATATTTGGAAAGGAAGTGAAAAGTGAAAGTCATCCCAATTTTTCCTTTGTACGTATGGCCTTGGAAGATCGGGAGGGATTACCCAAATTGTTTCAACAATATGCCTTTGATACCGTGTGCAACCTTGCTGCCCAGGCAGGGGTCCGCTATAGTTTGGAAAACCCAGAAGCCTATGTGGACAGTAACTTGGTGGGCTTTTTGAATGTTCTGGAGTGCTGCCGCAACTTTAAGGTCAAACATTTGGTGTACGCCAGTAGTTCCAGCGTATATGGGCTAAACGAAAAAATTCCCTTTGAAACTACGGACTCCGTAGACCATCCCGTAAGTTTGTATGCAGCAACCAAGAAAAGTAACGAACTAATGGCCCATTCCTATGGCCATCTTTATGGATTTAAAACGACTGGGTTGCGCTTTTTTACGGTTTATGGGCCTTGGGGTAGACCGGATATGGCCATGTTCCTGTTTACGGATGCCATTATGAAGAACAACCCCATCAAGGTGTTCAATAATGGGAAACTGGAAAGGGACTTTACCTACATCGACGATATAACGGAAGGTGTAGTTCGCATAATGGAAGGTCCTATAGCCATTGATGAGCCCAAAAAGAATCGATACAAAGTCTACAATATTGGCAATAGCAAATCTGTAAAATTGATGGATTTTATTACCGCCATTGAAGAGAGTTTACAGCAAACCGCCAAAAAGGAGTTGTTGCCCATGCAACCTGGGGACGTAGAAAAAACCTGGGCCAATGTGGATGATTTGATAAAAGATTATGATTATCGTCCCAATACGCCAATAAAAGAAGGGGTACAACGTTTCATAGATTGGTATAAATCCTATTACAGAGATTTAACCAAATAAAATCCAAAAACCCAAAGTTGATAGGCTTTCTGAAACATAGAATACCAGCATGTTATTCAATTCTATAGATTTTCTAATTTTTTTCCCCATTGTTTTTGTTCTGTATTGGTTCTTGAACGAAAGACTCGGTCTGCAAAATATCTTGTTGTTGATTGCAAGTTATATCTTTTACGCATGGTGGGACTGGCGTTTTCTATCTTTAATTGTACTGAGTTCCATAATTGACTTTGTCGCTGGTTTAAAAATCCACAATTCAGAAAACACAAAACATCGAAAATTCTGGTTATTGGTAAGCTTGGTTGCTAATTTGGGTTTTCTATCCATTTTTAAATACTATAATTTTTTTGCGGAATCCTTCACTCAGGCCGTCGGGATTTTTGGCTGGGAACCAAATAATCTCACATTGGATATCATTCTACCCGTAGGTATAAGCTTCTACACCTTTCAGACCTTAAGTTATACCATTGATATTTATAGAAAGGATTTTAAACCTACCAAAAATATTATATCCTTTTTCACCTATATCGCATTTTTCCCACAGTTGGTGGCAGGCCCCATTGAACGAGCTTCCAATCTTCTCCCACAAATAGAGAAAAAAAGATTTTTAAAAAAGGAATGGTTTAATGAAGGTATTTTACAAATACTTATCGGACTCTTTAGAAAAATTGTCATTGCAGATAATTTAGGGATTTTTGTGGATACTATATATGAAAACCCTAGCCAGTATAATTCTAGTACGGTTTTAATCGCCACCATTTTTTATTCGTATCAAATTTATTTTGATTTTGCGGGATATTCAGATATCGCTATAGGTACTGCTAAACTATTGGGTTTTAGGTTTAATCAAAATTTTAACCTTCCATATTTTTCCAAATCTTTGACAGAGTTTTGGCGTAAATGGCATATGTCACTTTCTTTTTGGCTACGGGATTATTTGTACATATCCCTTGGAGGCAATAGAAAAGGAATAAAAATTACGTATAGAAATCTTATGCTTACCATGCTTTTGGGAGGACTATGGCATGGTAGTTCTTGGAACTTTATTATTTGGGGAGGTATTCACGGTGTTGTACTTAGTATTGAAAAGTTTATTAACTCCCAAACTAAATTTAATTTTATAAAGAAAATATCATATCTAGGATATCCACTTACATTTACTATAGTCTTATTGGCATGGGTATTTTTTAGGGCTCCTACCTTGGATATCGCAACCGATGCTTTAAAAAGTATCTTTTCTTTTCACTATGAGAAACCATTCATTGGAGATATGAGTATCATGATTAACTCCATATTTGTTCTTTGTATTGGTTTAACCTTTGATTTTTATTTATTTAAAAAAAATATAAGGCTTGAAAAATATGGGGCTAATTTCAGCATGTTAAAAATTGTCATTATCAGTAGTGTTATAATTATATTAATGAACTTGTTCTATTCAAAATCAGACAATTTTATTTATTTTCAATTTTAATGTATGTCTAAACTATCATTGCTATATATAGTCAAACTTACTTTACTTGTAGTATTTTTTGCATTCATTCTGGACAAAATTGTGTATTACGGTATTAATGAAGTAGCTAAAAAAGTTTATACAGGAAGAATAGGTAAGGTAAATCAATTTTTGAATGTTAAAAATGATTTAGATTTTATAGTTTTTGGAAGTTCTAGAGCCAATCATCACATAAATACCGAAAAAATCCATACCAAATCCTTTAATATGGGCTTAGATGCTACAGAAATTGCATTTGCAGCCACTTTAATTAAAAACTTGCCACAAGATAAAAGTCAACTAGTACTATTACACTTTTCCGCCCAGAGTTGTTTTATAGATTCTTATGACGGAAATGATATAAATAAGTTATCTATGTTTCTGCATCAGAATCAAATAGTAAAGAATGAAATGACAACATTAAATAAAAATAGTCCAATCCAAAAATTTTTCTTTAGCCAGGTTTACAACGGATATTTTTTTGGAATCGTAAAAAACTATTTTATTTCAAAATATAATTTCCGGCCATATTCAGGATACGACCCTATTATGGTTTCTTCACAACAAAAGAAAATTTTTCAAAATCAATTGAAAAGTTTAAAAAAAAATGAATGTAAAAATAATTTAGCTATAAATGATATTTATCTCAAGTATATCAGAGAAATCAGAGATTTTTGTAAAGAAAATAATAAAAAATTAATTTTTTTTACATCTCCAATCTATGAAGATAATTGTAAAAATGACGATAGGAAAATTAAAAACATTCTTGAAAATGAAGATATAACGTATTGGAATTATACTGATTTTTTCGAATCAGATAAATCATTGAAAAACTGGAAAGACAACACGCACCTTTCGCATATCGGAGCAGAAATATTTACCAAGGAAATTCATAACAGACTTAAAGAAAATAAATTACTGCCAGAATGAATGTATTCAGATTAAATCCAAATTATCATATTTTAGTAACCGGTGGTGCCGGCTTTATAGGTTCCAACCTATGCGAAGCCTTGTTGGAAAATGGAAACCAAGTTACCTGTCTGGATAATTTCGCCACAGGAAAAAGGGAAAACATCGCTCCTTTTATGGAGCATTCCAAATTCAATCTTATTGAAGGGGACATTCGCAATTTGGAAGACTGCCAAAAGGCTTGTAATGAGGTGGATTATACCTTACACCAGGCAGCCTTGGGTTCGGTACCAAGATCCATCAATGATCCTATCACCAGTAATGACGTCAACGTGTCGGGCTTCTTAAATATGCTGGTCGCCGCTAGGGATGCCAAAGTCAAACGTTTTGTATACGCAGCAAGTTCCTCTACGTACGGGGATTCCAAGAACATGCCCAAAGTGGAGGATATTATAGGAAAACCCCTTTCCCCCTATGCCATAACAAAATACGTTAACGAATTATATGCCGATGTCTTTAGCAAAACCTATGGTATGGAAACCATTGGATTGCGCTATTTTAATGTATTTGGACGGCGTCAAGACCCCAATGGGGCCTATGCCGCGGTGATTCCTAAATTCGTATTACAATTGATGAGACATGAATCCCCGGTAATAAACGGGGACGGTGCATACTCCCGGGATTTCACCTATATCGACAATGTTGTCCAAATGAATATCAGGGCCTTGGTGACGGAAAACCAAGAAGCCATAAATACCGTATATAACGTAGCCTTTGGAGAACGGACGGATTTAAACGAATTGACAACCTTGCTAAAAGAATACCTTAGCACCTATGACCCGAAGATAGCCCATGTTCAGAACACCTACGGCCCTGTACGTGCCGGGGATGTACCCCATTCTTTGGCCTCAGTGGATAAGGCAAAGAATTTACTGGGTTACGAGCCAAAATATGATATAAAAACAGGACTAAAGGAAGCCGTAGCCTGGTACTGGGAGAATTTGAGGAACTAGATGTTAGGAATTAGTTGTTAGCCAAATGAAATGAGTAAATATTTTAAACATGAAGCTAAAACTTGAAACTTAGAACTATAATCTTGAAACTCTGAAATAATAACCTGACACTTAAAACCTTAAACAGAAAAACAGCCAAAAGCCAAAAGCCAAAAGCCAAAAGCCAAAAGCCAACCACAAAAGGCCGTTAGCTAAAAAAATAAAAAATGAACAACACTAAAATTGCCATTATCGGACTGGGTTATGTGGGATTGCCCCTGGCCCGTTTATTCGCCACCAAATACCCGGTCATTGGTTTTGACATCAACGAAGGTCGAATCAAGGAATTAATGAACGGGCACGACAGTACCCTTGAAGTAGAAGATGCCATTCTTAAGAAGGTATTGGTAACGGAACCGAATATGAACATAGGGCTTTACTGTACCAATGAATTGGATAAAATTGCGGATTGTAACTATTATATAGTCACGGTACCTACTCCTGTGGACAAAACGAATAGACCCATACTTACACCATTGTATAAAGCGAGCGAAACCGTTGGTAAAGTATTAAAAAAGGGGGATACAGTCATTTATGAATCCACGGTGTATCCGGGGGTGACGGAAGACGAATGTATACCCGTATTGGAAAAGGAAAGTGGATTGGTCTTTAATACCGATTTTTATGCAGGTTACTCCCCAGAACGTATCAACCCAGGAGATAAGGAGCATACTGTGGAGAAGATTTTAAAGGTGACCTCTGGATCCACCCCAGAGGTGGGAAAAAAAGTGGACGCCCTATATGCCTCCGTCATAACGGCAGGCACACACCTGGCTTCGTCGATCAAGGTGGCCGAGGCCGCCAAGGTCATTGAAAACTCACAACGCGACATCAACATCGCCTTTGTAAACGAATTGGCCAAAATATTCAACCTAATGGGCATCGATACCCATCAGGTCTTGGAGGCCGCAGGCACCAAATGGAATTTTTTACCTTTTAAGCCCGGGCTTGTCGGGGGGCACTGTATAGGGGTAGATCCTTACTATTTGGCCCAAAAGGCACAGGAATATGGCTACCATCCAGAAATCATTTTGGCAGGTAGGCGTATGAACGATACCATGGGCAAATATGTGGCCTCTGAAGTTGTCAAATTGATGGTGCAAAGGGATATCAAGATCAAAGGGTGCAACATTTTAGTGCTCGGCATCACCTTTAAGGAGAACTGCCCAGATGTACGGAACACCAAGGCCGTGGATGTCATAACCAACCTTGCCAGCTATGGAACGGATGTTACTATTTACGATCCTTGGGCCTCCAAAGAGGAAGTGACCCATGAATATAACCTGGAAATTATAAACGAACTACCCAAGGAAAAGTTTGATGCCGTAGTCCTAACCGTGGCACATAGGGAATTTTTAAGTTTGGAACTCAAGGCACTGCTTAAAGAAAACGGGGTGATCTATGATGTAAAAGGCATATTGACCGATCACGTAGACGCACGATTATAATTCATGGCCATACAGGCAAAAAGGCCCGGGGTTTTGAACAAAACCCCGGGCCCTTTTTTGTAACATTGCCCTTCTTTTTCCCTTTTTGTTTTAGACCGCCACAAAATATAGGGCACCTTTTAAAACTGGATAATTCTTAATAAATGTTAACAAAACATGCCGTTTATCGATTTTAAAAGAAAAAGTGTGCTATTCGTCGATTTAAAAGATCCATTCGTCCTAGATTGCACGTAAGCTTCTTAATTACATTTTTTAAAGCAAATAAGTATGCTCCATAAAAAAGAAGTTTAACGCTAAAAATAAACCGAAAAAATTGTCGTTGAATAAAAGAATCCCCAAGTTAAAAATTGCATTTCATCGAAAAAAAAGCAACTTTCATCGTTTAAAAAAAATAATAATCTATTATTGTACCCCAAAAGAAAAAATCTTTCACCCTAAAAAAATTCACCTACTTATGCACCCCATCAACACCCCACTAAAGATGAGTCTGGTCCTCCTTGCGTTCGTTTCACTCTTTTCCTGTAGCAAGGATGCCGATTTATTATCTGAGTATGTAATCGCCAAGGACAACGATTTACAAAGTATCGCCCTGTTGATCGATGATAGTTTTTATATGGCCCCGGGCCAAAACGAGATTGTCATGGATGTATTAAACAATGACTCCTTTGGGGCCAACACCCAAGTCACCATTGTGGACACCTCAATCCCCAAGAATGGGGAGGTGGTCATCAACGAGGACAATACCTTGACCTACAGCCCCCAAGTGCAGTCTTCCCAAGAGGAAACCACCACTGCCTCTGTTCAAGAACCCGTACAGGAGGATACCTTTACCTATACTACGGAAGTGACCACGGAGGATAATTCTACCTATAGGGAAGAGGCCACAGTTACCGTAAATCCTGAAAATATTAAGGCGTTTCCAAATGCTTTTGGTGGGGGATCTAATGCTACCGGAGGAAGAGGAAGAGCATTAGCGATTGTTAATACATTGGATAGAAATGCCAAATTGACCTATTACCCTGCCTCTGGCAACAATGATGAATATTATACGGGAGGTTTATATGCGGCTATGCAAGAGGAAAAGGTGGGGTATATAGTTTTCAACATTTCCGGTAATATTCAACTTGGGTTAGGTGGCGTTGGGGGGCAATTTGGTTTTGACGGAATACCAAATGTTAACAATAAAACCATATTTGGACAATCTGCGCCTGAAGGAGGCATTACCTTAACAGGTGGCACCTTTAGGATTAATGGTCGATTTGGGGATGGTAATAATTTAATTTTCAGATACCTACGAAGTAGACCAATTTATGACCGACAAGGTAACAAGAGAAACACGAATGGATTAGCAGATGATGATAGTTATACATGGGCCTTTCTATTTTATGGTGGAGAAAATATTATACTCTCAAATTGTAGTGCCTCTTTCGCCTATGATAAAGTTGTAGGTGTGTACATAGACAGACACGTAGCTGCCGAAGGCAATGGAGCTAAAAATATCACAATACAGGATTGCCTAATCGCTGATGGACATACAAACGCAGTTTTTGGAGTTAATCCTAATCAAGATGGAAACCCAGAAGATTTATTTGATAATATTAGTTTTAATAGAAACGCTGTAATAGGTGGGAACCGTACTGCAAACATAAGTTTTAACGGTCAAGCAGAAATGATTAATAATTTGATTTATGATCCACCATCAAAAATGAGCAACACTTATTATCATTTAATTTTAAATCATATTGCAAATTGGCACGGAAGACCCCCAAGTAATTCAACAGTCAGTCATGCATATCAAGAACTTAATTTGAATACTACACCAATTATCTATACGATGGATAATTATTATGAAGGTTTTGAATATTATGAAGATGCCAATATTAACAATAAAAGTATTTGGGTAGAATTTGGAAATAGAAGTAACTCATTAGGGTCATCATTTTTTACTGATACGAAACATTCACTTTCAAATATTCCAAATCAACTTAACCCATCTACTCCAGAACAAGTTTATCAAAATATGATAATTAACAAAAATATAGGAGCTAATAAGTATCTGGATAATGATGGTAGGGTTAAGACTTTTCAAGATTCTTTTGACTCTAATGTTCTTAATATAGTTTCAAATAGAACAGAAAAGGAATGGCATAAGGTTAGTGAATGGATTCTACCTGCTATTCCTAACAATGTAAGACCATCAGATTATGATACAGACAACGATGGAATGTCGGATGCTTGGGAAATCAGAGAGTTCGGTAATTTGAATCAAAGTTATCGGGATGACTTTGATGGGGATGGATATCAAAATATAGAAGAATATATGAATCAAGTAGATTTCAATTAATATTCATTATTTAATAATTTTTCTAAAAGGCCAAGCTAATATTAATAAAAATTTAATCATTTTGGAATCCAATGATCTTAAATAAACTGCTAATGAATAATCTAGATAGATAGATGATTTTAACAAAGAATAAACCCTCTTTAAAAAGTCCTTGGGATATTTCCAAATAAAATCTTCATAGAAAAAATTACAGAATAATATTGCATACAAGGCCATTCCCAGAGCTTTCTGGGAATAGGATTTAGTTGAAAGGCTGTCTTGAACATCCACATGGTAAATTCTCAATATATCATGGCAATATTTTGTAATAAAGCCTTCTTTTGCCAAAGTCATCCAAATAAAACTTTCGGGAATTAATCCTTTGCCAAAAATAAAACTATCTACCTTGATGCTCTTTAATAATCGGGTTTTTACGAATCCCCATTTTTCAAAAGACAGCCTATATTTAACCGCAATTTCAAAAGTATTACTGTAAAGTGGATTCTCTGGAAAGTCCCAGCCTACCAAATTGTCAAACTGATTTTGGCACCTACAGGTAACTCCACCGATTTTGGGCTTTAAATTCTCCGGAATAGAATTATATTGTTCATTAAAAATTTCAAGAGCATTTGGAAAGCATTCATCATCGGCATCGTGAATAACAAAAAACTCCCCTTTTGATTCCTCTATCGCCTGAAAAAGAATTCCCATTTTATTAAGATTCTTCTCATTATTATGGTATGTTATAGGAAATTTGAAACGATCAAGAATCTCAGTAATCACCCCGTGACTATTGTCTTTAGACCCATCATTAATCACAATAACCTCAAAATCTATAAATGTTTGTTTTTCAATAGATTCAAAAACTTTTCTTATGGTTTTTTCGGCATTGTAAACAGGTACAAAAATTGTGAATCTGTATTTTGGACTATATTCTACAATTTCATTGAATACAGGCAGATATTTCTTCAAACTTGGTTCTTTATTCATTTTAATGATGATTAATTCAATTAGAAAAGTTTTGGCAAAACTAAAACAAAATTATTCATCAATTAAGTCCGAATTATTACTTAATGGTAGACAATAAAAAAACCAATAAATTGTTCTCTTTCAATGCATATCAATTTGATTTAATCAAATTCCCTATTTAATTAAATTTTAGAATGATTACACCTAAAATGAAAAACAAAAAAAAAATAAAAATTGGTTTTTTTATAAATGCATTGCATACAACAGGAGGAGCGGAAAGAGTAATGACTATTTTAGCCAATAAGTTAATTGAAAATTATGAAGTTATAATCTTCACACAATCACGGGGAGATTCATATTATAAATTGAACGAAAGTGTTAAACAAATTCACCTTATAGAAGAAATTAATCCCAGTTTAAACACTGGTGAATCTTTTAAAACTAATTTGAAAATTATAAAAAATTTAAAGTTACAGACTGCAAATACAAATATTGATATTTTAATATCTTTCATGACCAAGGCTAACATAATTGCCGTAATATGTGGATTATTAAATAATATCCCTGTTTTAATTAGTGAAAGAAATAACCCTTTAAAACAGAAAATTAATCCTTTTTGGAATATTTTGAGGTTTTTGATTTACCCTTTTGCCAAAAAAATAATTGTACAAACAAAGGATATAAAAGAGTATTTCCATGGAAAGGTACCACGAAAGAATTTAAAAATCTTACCAAATCCTATTTCACCAGAATTTGCTTCAACAACTCAAAAGGTAATAGAAAAGGACAATATCATTCTCAATGTTGGTAGTTTAACCGAACAAAAATCTCAAGAAACCCTTCTAAAAGCATTTTATTTGGCAGCACCTATTAATTGGAAACTCCTTATAGCGGGCGAAGGTCATTTGAAAACAAAATTGCTTAATCTTTCACAAGAATTAGGAATTGAAGAAAAGGTGATATTTCTAGGAAAAACCAAAGAAATAGCCAGTATTTATTCTAAATCTAAAATATTTGCTTTTAGTTCAGTATATGAAGGTTTTCCAAACGCTTTGATAGAAGCCATGTATTTCGGACTTGCATGTGTTTCAACAAATTGCCCTACGGGACCATCAGAACTAATAGAAGATGGAGTAAATGGTTTTTTAGTACCTATGAACGACGAAGAAAAATTGGCACAAAAATTAAGAGAGCTTGTTAATTCAAAAGAAATGCGTGTTGACTTTGGAAAGAAGGCTAAATTAGCGGTTCAAACATATAGTGCAAATCAAGTAGTTCTAGAATGGGAAGGTTTAATTAATGAAGTACTTGAAAGGTAAAAAATGATTTAATGAAGCTTCAAAATGTACTGAAAAATATTCCTTTTACAAGTTCTATGAACTTAAAGAAGAATAGCACTTTAAGGAACTTATTTATAGTCGGATCAATTACATTATTCGTTAAGCTTTTGGGTTTCTATAAAGAAACTTTTGTAGCTGCTAATTTTGGATTATCCCTAGCATTAGATACTTATTTTATAGCAGCATTAGTACCTGGCTTTATTCAAAATGTATTCCTAGGTGCATTTAAGAGCGTTTTTATTCCAAATTATATAATGGAAATGAAAACAGGAAAAAACATTGGGTCATTCCAATCTACGGGCTTTATTATTACTTTATTAGTATCAGTATTTTTCCTCCTTATTGCTTTCTTATTGACAGATACTTATTTAGAATATGCATTTCCTGGACAAACTGAAAACTACTATTATTTAATAAAAACACAATTCTATATACTTGCACCGTGCATAATAATCTGGGGGATTTCCTCTCTCTTAGGAGGACTCTTAAATATCAGCAATGAATTTTTACTTTCTTCCCTACCCGGTTTGTTTATTCCTCTATTCATCATTTTAAGTTTAGTTTTTTTTAAAAAGGATTTTGGTGTATACACACTTTCAATTGGAACTCTAATTGGGTCAATAGTAACTTTAGTCTTTTTATTCATAATTGCCCAAAAGAAAAACATACTGAATTTTGGGATGCCTAATTTTAAAAATAAAAATGTAAAATTAATGTTTCAACAAGTACCTTCAAAGGTGACATCAGGGCTTTTAACAAATTTGAATCCAGTTATAGATCAGTTTTTTGCCGCTCAACTTCTAGTCGGGTCTATAACAGCTATTAATTATGGGTTAAAAGTGCCATCTTTTCTTATGGGAATTCTAGTTATTGCTATATCAAATGTTTTGCTCCCAAAATTTTCCAAAATGTTATATGAGAATAGAGAGAGGACATATCAAATTTTTTTAAAAATTATAAAATATTTATTTGTAATAAGCGGATTTATTACAATAATAGGTGTCTTTCTATCTGATTATATGATTGCACTATTTTTTGAAAGAAAAGAATTTACAAGTAATGATACTGCAACTGTTGCTCAGGTACAGAAAATATTCTTGATATATGTACCCTTTGCTATCTGTGGAATGGTAATAGTTAACTTTTTAACAAGTATGAATAAGAATTCAATTATGGCTTATGTATCAGCAATTGCAATAGTTATAAATTTTGTTCTTGATTATATTTTAATTAAATACTACGGTATTTACGGCATTGCAATTTGTACAACAGTTGTTGTTATAATTAAAAATATAATTCTTTACAATTTTGCAATAAAAGAGATTAAGAAAAATAGATGACTTCTAATCAATTAGAGAAATTAATCTATTTAAAACAGGACCATTATTTAACTGATGCAAATTAATATCTTGTCCCTTTACATTGTATTCAACTAAGACTATATTTTCATTTTTATCGATTGCAATGTCCCAAGATATCAATTTGAAATATGGAACTCGCATATGAAGATTGTTAATCAAGGCTAAAACCTTATCCATAAAAGGAATTTTAATTGTACTAAAATGTATGTTATTATTATTGGATTCAAATCTATGTCCGGTAATATTTTGAAATCCAACGGCATTCAAGTTACCTTCTAAATTTACACCACATGAAAGTCCACCAGTAGTTGAATTATCAGTAAACGACCCTTCCTTTCCCATCCTAACAACTATTGACAAAACTTCAACCGAACTTCCATTTAGAAAGCTCATAATTCTTAAAGTGTTCAATGAGGTTTTATTTAGACCAGCCATTACAGGATGCTGTTCTACAATTCTCTGAATAATGAAATTTTTGTTATATGATTCCAGATACTCCCAGAGATTATGTTTCTCTGTCGGGTTAAATATTTTAACATTTTTACCCCCTCCCGTATCAATGGTTGGTTTAATTATTAAAAACTTATTTATTTTAAGGGAATCCTCTACTTCTGCTTTACTAAGGAATTCATTATGATCATTAATGTAAAAACCATTTATATTTTTTAAAACTGTATTGGGTTGGTTAGCGAATGGAAATATGAACGAAAGTAAATTTTTATCGGTAAGAGCTTCTACAAATTTAAAATCATTTAACTTCTTTTCTAATTTACGATAAAATATATCCTCATTAATATAACTAGCAGAAAACTTTCCATTTCCCCGGTAATAGTACTGATGCCATTTTACATCGACGTTCAAGTTATAATTCTCATAAAATCTTTTTATTTCTTTTATCTGTTTTGAGTTTAATTTTTCAGCATTTGAAAGTTTTATTAATTTCTTTATTTTCTTCGAATGTTTATACTTGGAAGCCCAATTTGAACTGTAATTATATATTCTAAGCGAAACAGATATAATTATTGATATAAAAACCATTTTCTTTTAGTTATAATTTATAATATGATAATTTAACAAGAAACGAAGAAAAAGGAGATTAATTACTTTTAAAATTGAAAATGATGAAAAATTAGATATGAATCTTTATAATTAAATTTCTTTATTTTCGTTTGCGTTTGCAATACTAGTTTATTAACACTGTCACAATAAAAACTAATGATTTTAAACTTAATAAGGTGGACTATACTTGTATTGATATTATGGTATATGCCATCCTTTTTATTATCCTATATTGGGGGCTCATTAGGTTCCATAGCTAGTTATGGAACTTCTATTGGTTTATTGGCTTATTTTATTCTTTCAAAAAACAATAGAAAACCTGCTTATCCATTCTTTTTTATTGGACTTTCCTATTTTATAATTTGTTCATTACACGGTACCTTAATGGTTGATCAATTGTATTTTTTAAAGGAAAATATCAGATTTTTAATTGTGGCTTTTTGTAGTGCAGCCGTTTTGAGAAAAACTTCTGAAAAAGAAATATTTTTTATTTTGATGATTGGTTCTTTGAGTATAATCATCAACGCATTAGTCTTTCCAATGATGCAACCAGGAGGAACCAGTGATTATGGTCGTTTTAGTGGATTCTACTTAAATCCAAATTTAGCAGGTAGCGCATGTTTACTGGGATATGCATTAAGTTTTGCGATTAAGGACATTAAATGGAAGGTTATTGGTCAAATTGCATTTACATTAGGAGGTATATTTACATTTTCAAGAACATTTATTGTTATTTGGGTCCTTATTTCTTTATTAACTATTTATCACAATAAAAAAAACATAATAATTCCAATTTTAGGTGGTGTTATTTTAATTCTTGTAATATCTTTTTCAAGTAGTCTAACCTTAAATACATCTCGTTTCTCTGCTTTAGAAACTTTAGTAACTGGAAAACCAGGAGATACCAGTGCCGTAAATAAAGATAGAAGAGATGAATCCTGGGCTTTATATTATGATTTGATTTTTGAAAAGCCTTTTTTCGGATATGGATATACAGAGTTTCAAAGACAAAAGCCAGGATACCCAGGAGTACATAATACATACTTAATGATAATCGGTGAAGCCGGAATTATCCCTTTACTACTATTATTGTCAATATATTTAAATCTTATATTTCGTAGTTTTCAAAATTTCAATGATTACCCTTGGATTTTTTATACCATCATTGTATTGGCTATTTCGATGATGGCAGGCCACGGCTATTTCTATAATTTCATTACAGTATTCATGTCAATTTTTGTGTACGTCAAATTAGAAAGGCTCCAAGAAATTAAATCAACATAGTATTTCAAATATTACGCAAATTTTGACGTTTTTATCAAAAAAATCTGTCTTAAAAAAATGAATATTTTCAATATTATTTATCGAAAAACTCAATTAGGAAAAACTCTTCAATTTATATACCATTGGATAAATCAAAATCTAGTTCCAACCAAAATTTATTTAAAAAGAAGATTTAAGAAAAAACATGGCTTCTATCCTAATTTAATTGACCCTCAAACCCTAAATGAAAAAATAATTTGGTTAAAACTTTATGATAAAACAGAGTTGCACACTATTTGTGCAGATAAGTACAGGGTTCGTGAATTTATAAAAAATGAAATCGGAGAGAAGTATTTGGTTCCATTAATTTTAAAAACAGAACAAGTGCAGGACCTAACCCCCAAAAATTTACCTGATGCACCTTTTATAATAAAAACCAATCATGACAGTGGAGGAGGGATTATAGTAAAGGATAAAAATAGTTTGGATTGGGAAGAATCAAGAATAACTTTAGAAAAAAGACTGAAACATAATCACTATAAAAAATCTAAAGAGTGGCAGTATAAGAACATAAAACCATTAATTATTGTTGAAAAACTCTTACAAACAGAGTCCGGTGATATACCCTTTGATTATAAATTGCATTGTTTTAACGGCAAGGTAAGAATGATTCAGGTAGATATGGGAAGAGGTACGGATAATCATTATAGAAATTGGTATAACATTGACTGGGAGAGAGAACCTTATAAATGGTCCTCTCCAAAAGATTTCGGAAAAGCAACTGATCCTAGTGAGGAGGATATTGAAAAACCGCCGACATTAAATGAAATGATACTCTTATCTGAACATTTAGCAAAATCATTTATATATGTAAGAGTCGATTGGTATGATGTTGATGGCAAATTATACTTTGGCGAACTTACATTTCATCATGATGGTGGAAATCAAAAAATTCTTCCTGAAATATGGGACAAAAAACTTGGTAGTGAGCTTATTTTGAAACCATCCCTATAAATTGGAACAAATTACTAGTTACCTAATAAATACAAAATTGTCGAAAAAAATTAAAATCTATTTTTTTATTCCTTCACTAAGAGCGGGCGGTGCTGAGCGTGTGGTTTCCTTTATTGCCCAAAAAATAGACAAAACAAAATTTGATAGTACACTTTACGTCATTGGCACTAATAAAGATGCTACGTTTGAGGTAAAAGAGGTCCCAGTGGTGTTTTTAAACCATGAGCGGGTTTCCAAAAGTTTTGGTTCCATTTTTAAAACTCTTCGTAAAGGAAAACCAGATATCGTTTTTGGCACCATTGGCCATGTAAATATTCTTCTAGGTTTTTTTAAGCTTTTATTCCCTAGGACCGTCTTTATAGGCCGCGAGGTAAATGTAATCAGTGTACTTTCTGAGGTTCAAGAGATGAAGGGCAGAATGCCCAAATGGCTTTCCACTTTTTTAATGAACAGATTGGACGTAATGGTCTGCCAGTCCAAAGATATGGCGGAGGACGTAAAGAAAGTGTTTGGATTTAAGGAGAAAAAAATTTCAATAATCAACAACCCAATATCTGAAAAGTTTCAACTAAAATTCAAAGAAGAAGAAGAAGAAAAAGAAAAACATAATTCATACAATCTTATTACAATAGGTAGCCTCACAAACAGAAAGGGCCATATTAGAATTATTGAAGTATTAAAGAACTTACAGATACCTTTCACCTACACCATAGTAGGCAATGGAGATTTGAGGGATGTCGTCTTCAGTACCATAAAAAAAAATAATCTTGAGGAAAATGTTCAGCACATTCCCTTTTCAAATGATGTACAATCACTTCTTCAAAAAAATGATTTATTTCTTCTTGGTTCCTTCGTAGAAGGATTTCCAAATGTATTGTTGGAGAGTTGTGCCGTAGGTACACCAGTTGTAGCGTTCAATGCACCGGGAGGTATCAACGAAATAATTATTGAGGGTGTGAACGGTTATATTGCGGATACACCGGAGGATTATTTACAAAAAATAATGTTATCCTATAAAAAGGAGTGGAATATAGAGGCAATTAGAAATAGTGTAATCTCACGTTATAATGAGCAAAAAATCATTAAGGATTACGAAGAATTATTTTTGAGCAAGATAAACAGATAATGAACTACAATACCCATATCATTACAGGATTGTCCGGGGGAGGTGCAGAACATTTAGTTCTCGACCTAAGTAAAAGGGCAAAAAACGATGGAAAAAAGATACTTGTTATTTCCGTTACAGGACTAAATGATATCGAGCATAAATTTATAGATTCTGGTATTCAATGTCATTTCTTAAACATTGATTCATTCTCTCAACTTAAAAAAGGTATCAAGAAAGCAAAGAACATTCTCTCAGATCTAGGTGGAAGGCCCGTTGTTCACTGCCATATGTTCCATGCGCTTTTCGTCGCTATTTTTCTAAAATTAAGTGGGTTTAATCATAATATCGTTTTCACCTTACACAATAATCAGGTAAGCAGTGTCCTTAGAAGATTATTACTTTTTATTACTAAACCTTTAAGGTGTAAGGATATAATCTTTTCAGAGCGAGGAAGAAAGTGGTATTTAAAAAATAGTATTGTTCTGCCTAATGGTATCGATCTTTCTAAATTTAAGAGAAGTAAGGATAATGAGCAGGGCAAACCTACTGTATTTAAATTTTTATTTTTAGGGAGTCTAACCGAACAGAAAAATCCTCTTTCCGTTCCACAAATTATAACGAACATAATAGAACAAGGAGTCTCAAATTTTAAAATTTACTTCATTGGTACTGGGCCACTTGCTGCATCTCTACAAGAGAAAATAAAGGAATTCCACGTGGAGGACTATGTAGAACTATTAGGTTTTAGGAATGATGTGCCATTACTCCTTCCAGATTTTCATGCTCAAATAATGCCTTCACTTTGGGAAGGTATGCCCATATCTATTCTAGAATCTGGCTCCGTAGGTTTACCTGTCATAACTACACCCGTAGGAAGTATTCCAGATTTTTTGTCCGAAGAAACAGGATATTTAGCGGACACTGAAAATTTCCATTTGTCTATGATAGAACTTATGAGGGATTATAATACGGCAGTTTCAAAAGCAAAACGTTTTAAGCATAAGGTTCGCACTGAATTTGATATAGACAAAATTTACCAACGTCACCAAGAACTATATCAAACCTGTGTTTAAATTTACTATTACTCTACAAAACAGTTGGTCATAATGGAACATAAAAAAATTATTAGAGTAACTACTGTAGCTTCTTCCCTTAAGGTTCTATTGAAAGGACAGTTATCCTACATGAACCAATTCTATGAGGTCATTGGTATTTCGTCCAATAAAAAGGTTTTGGATGAAGTAACCCTGCAGGAGGGGATCAAGACCATAGAAATCAATATGACCAGAAAAATAACACCTTTAAAGGATTTAAAGGCTGTTTGGCAGCTGTATCGCCTTTTTAAAAAGGAAAAACCTGATATTGTCCATACGCACACTCCAAAAGCGGGAACCTTAGGATTATTGGCAGCTTTCTTTGCTGGAGTTCCACACCGGTTGCATACTATTGCCGGTTTACCCTTAATGGAAGCAAAAGGAAAAAAAAGGGTTTTACTAAATCTTGTAGAAAAAATAACCTATGCGTGTGCTACCAAAATCTATCCCAATTCCAAAGGCTTGGATAATTTTGTGAGGAAGGAAGGATTTACAAAGGCAGAAAAATTACATGTTATTGGAGATGGTAGTTCCAATGGTATTAACATTGAACATTTTAATCCCACATTATTTACAAAGGAACAAAACGAAGCTTTGCGGTCATCCCTAAATATCCCTACTTCAGAAAGAGTGCTTGTTTATTTAGGTCGTATTGTAAACGACAAAGGCATTCATGAGCTTATCGATGCCTTTGTGAACATATCCAAAGAATTTGAAAATGTCACCTTGCTGATTGGTGGAGACTACGAAAGGGACTTAGACCCAATTTCGCCAAAAACGGAAAAAATTCTAAACACGCACCCAAAAATAAAATTATTGGGTTGGTTAAAAGATGTAAGACCTTATTTGGCTATTTCTGAGGCTATGATTTTTCCAAGTTACCGTGAGGGGTTTCCTAATGTGGTGATGCAGGCAGGAGCAATGGGTATTCCTGTCATTGCAACCGATATTAACGGTTGCAATGAAATTATTGTGGACGGTGTCAATGGGTATATTGTTCCTCCTAAGGATAGTTATCAATTGGAGGAGAAAACAAGAATCTATTTAAACAGGGACCTTCCATTTTCTTCTGAAATATGTCGTAAAATGATTGTAGATAGATATGATCAAAAAAGAATTTGGAAATTACTTCACGAGGAATACATCCATATTCTGGACTAATTTTTCATCTAAAATCAAAATTTTAATTGAAAAAGAAATTAATACAGTCCAAAGGAATCATTGGATTTTGTTTCCTTTGCCATGTTAAAAATTTTTGAAAACGATTGACCGGTAGATTCGAAATTTTTCTCAAAGAGACAAAACGTAAAACTCATGAATAAAGACCTAATCGGTTTCGGCTCCTTTTTTCACAAAACAAACTTGGATGAACTTCCGGATATACCCACCCGGTTTTTAAAGGACTATCAGCTTTTTTATGCCGGCAGATATGCCATGAAATATGTTTTTGATATGCTAATCAAAAACTACGACATTGGGCATATTTGGTTGCCACAATATTATTGCCCATTTGTAAAGGAGTGGTTGGAAAAAGGGTTTCCCAATTTAAAATACTACGACATAGACCCATTTGATCCAGAGGCCCAAGTAGACTATTCGCAATTCTCCACCAACGATGTAGTACTGGTAAATAATTATTGGGGTCTAAAAAGAAATGATATCCCTACAGGAAAGAGGCCCTTGATCGGTGAAGACCATTCCCATGGTTGGCTGAGCCCGGGATGTTTACAAAGCGAGGCAGATTTCTGCATTGCTTCTTTAAGAAAAACCGTTCCCCTACCCTTGGGGGGTATCGCCTGGAAACCCAAAAAAAGCAAAGCGGCTCTTTCTTTGCCCCAATTGAGCACTTCAGCAGAAAATACCGGTATGGAACATGCTTGGGATCTGGTAGACAAGGCCATGGCATTAAAGGCTTCCTGCACTTCTGTTGAGGAAAAGACACAATTTTTAGATCTCTATGGCAATGGGGAGAATGTATTGCGTACAACCCAAGAGCTAAAAACTTTACGGCCAAACCATGAAAAGGTGCTAACGGAAGCCCTGTTCAAGGATTACAACTCCCATAAAATAAAGAATTGGGAATATGTTACCACCAAAATCAACGAAAACAGCTCCTTTAAGGTACTTCCCAAAGGAGAAGCAACACCCTTTGGCCTTTTGTTGGTTTTTAAGGAGTACGAAGACCTTAAGCTTATGAAGCAACATTTGATCTCCAAATCGATATATCCTGCAGAACTTTGGCCACAAAACAATATTAGATACGAATATAAGTTCTTATTAAACATTCATATTGATTTTAGATATGAAGCCCGTGATATGGACTATTTTGCCGCTACCATCAACCAGTGGACCCAATAAGAGAATGACCTATGTACAGAAAATACGTTAAAAGACCCCTTGATTTTTTATTAGCACTTTTTGGATTAATCCTAGTTTCCCCTATCCTACTGGTCGCCATCATTGCTATAGCCATAAGTTTTAGGGAAAATCCATTTTTCACCCAAAAAAGACCGGGAAAACATCAAGAAATTTTTTCGGTGATCAAATTAAAGACCATGAACAGTAAGAAGGGGAAAGATGGAAAATTACTACCGGACAAGTATAGGTTAACCCCATTTGGAATCTTTATCAGAAAAACCTCCATTGACGAACTACCGCAACTCATCAATGTACTCAAGGGCGATATGAGCCTTATAGGACCTAGACCGCTTTTAATCAGATACCTTCCCTATTACAGGGAAAGCGAAAAACCTCGTTTTCTTATTCGTCCAGGAATTACCGGGTTGGCCCAAATTTCGGGTAGAAATTATATGACTTGGGAAGAGCGTTTTGAAAAAGATATAGAATACATGAACAACATGAGTTTTAAACAGGATCTGTATATCATCTGGAAAACCATTCAGAAAATATTCAATCCCGGTGAAATAGAAGTCGACCCCAATTCCAACCCGGCTATGTTGGCCATGGATTTACAAAGAAAGGAATGGCCAGAATTTAAAAACGTCCAATAACCGTACTATGAAAATCGTATTCATCGTTATGCGTTTGGGCAAGGATGGTTTGGCCACGAATATTAGGGACCTGGCCCAAGGAATGGTTGAACAGGGTCATGAACTGCATATTATTACCAGTGGTTTTAAAATAAAGGAAGCCTCCGATAATTCTTTTTTTGATGAGCTTAAAAATAAGTTCAATACCTTAGGAATACCTATACATTATTTTAAGGAACCCAAAGGCAACCCGTTAAAAAAAGGCCTTTTATCCATTTCCAGTCTGGTCAGGATTTCCTCGCTCTTGCAAAAAATCAATCCAGATGTAATTCATTGTCATTCGCCTAACTTAACGTTTATACCAAAACTCATCGGTAGAAAATACGTGTCAACGGTTCATGCAGATACCATTAGGCCCAATATGCGCTATAAACACCCTACACTATTGATAGCCGTTAGTGAGGGCTCCAAGGAGTTTACCAAAAAGGTTATGGGTTCACCGGAAAGCTCCATACGAATGGTATACCATGGCATATCGGAAAGATTTGCGATGGAGGAACCAAAGGAAACCCTTGAAAGTCTCAAGGCAGAATTTAATATTCCCAAAAACAAGTTTATTATAGGGGTGGTTGGGCGTATTACACCTCAAAAAGGAACAGATATTCTTGTTGAGGCAATAGGGAAATTTTTACCTGAGAATATAAAAGAACAGATTCATGTAGTCATTGTTGGGGACTATCAATCTGAAGACCAAAAAGTTTGGCTCGATACCATGCTTAAAGAACAACGATTGGACAACCTTAGTGTTCTTGGGTTTAGGGATCCTAAACCTTTTTACCAACTCTTTGATGTTTTTGTACTCCCCTCGAGGTCAGACACTTTTGGCTTGGTGGCCGTGGAAGCCATGATGAGCGGGTGCTGTACCATTAGGTCCGACTCCAATGGCGCATACGATCAAATAGAGCCAGGTGTTGATGGACTCATTTTTAAAATGGACAACGCCCAAGAACTTGCCCAACATCTGGAAAGTGTTTTTCTTGATTCTACGCTAAGAAGCAAATTGGCCAAAAATGGTAAACAAAAGGCACTTGCCAATTTTACGGTCGGCAAAATGGTAGAAAATACATTACAGGTCTACGAGGAACTGAAAAGTATGTAGTTTACTTTTCCCGATACTTTGGAAAAAAACCTTCACTCACATTTTCCACATCCACTAACTCACTGGGGTTTGGATGGTTTAATTCGCAGAGTTCCAAATATACCTTTTTATCAACTATTTTTCTACCCGTATAAAAGTGAATGTCCTCATCAAAAGGAAAGTACTTTTTCTTGTATAAATACAGATTATCAGTTTCGCTATTGGAAAGTCCACCTCCGATCATATAAAAAACAAGTCCTTCGCTTCTCGCCCATTCTATCGCATTTATTTTTAGAAATTCGTTAGGCCTAAGTTTAAAATGGTCAGAACTTGTTCCTCCCAAAAAGGAGTACATGGTATCGTTCGAAATTAAAAACAACTCGCAAGAAATGGGCAAATTCTCCTGATAAACTAGACCTATGGCACACTTTCCTGGGTTCTGAGCGGCAAAATTGGTGAAGTACTCCAAGGGATGATAGAAGGAATCGATAGCATCCCGTCTATCCATGGTACCAATGTACACATCATAAAAAGCCTTTACCTTTTCTTCCGGTATATCCTTATAATGAATTTCAAAAGTCAATCCTTCCTTTTTGGCCTTTCTAAATTGGTTTCTCGTATTGGATTTTAAGTTGGACCAAAAATTATCCCAATCCGATATATTGCCCTTTACATTTCTTAAGGTATGTACCTTGGTTCCCGTATAATGTTCATAGTTATGATTAAAATTAAAACGTAAGAATTCAGAAACCACCTTATTTTCCTCGTACCAATTATCCACTAAAGACCAATAATCCAAAATTAGATCAGAGCTCATTTTGGTATCATAGAGAGGTCCATTATATCCCCAAGGACTGGTTACATCAAAATAACCGGTTTCCTTTCCATGTACTACGATTTTTCTCAAAATAAAAGGCATGACCACCTTTAACTCATCGTTTACTTTGTATTTAAAGAATAAAAGTTCTTGATTTTCCAAATGATTGTTAAGTAACTCAAGACTGTAATATGGATTGGTGTTATCTATTAAGGAAATGGATTGTCTATAATTGGTAGCTGCTGCTTCTGAATTAAGGGTAATGGATTCTAAAGTTGATTTAGACATAATTATTTTAATTTCTATAATTTAAATTTAAAATAGGGTTAGAGGTTTTGAACATGTATTAACCGGTTACTTCATTTCTTATTGTTCAACGTGGAGCTTATTCCTATCAATAAAAATAATATCCTCTTATTATTGATCAAAACATTAATGATTTTTTCCAATAAGGAAGGACATCCATGGATTCGTATCAGACTTTTTATGGGATACATCTTCCTCTGCCCCAGCGTATTGATAATTTGTTTTGTTTTTTTACCGCTCTTTTCAAATCTTAGATATTTTAATATCATAAAGAACGTATAGTAATCCCGCTTTTGAATAAGGTCTCCCATTGCCATCCTATCTACCTTTAGGTGATAATTCTGCGGATTCTCAATCAGGTCATTTAGCCCCAATGACATGGCATAGGTAGCGTCCGCAAGTCGCAATTTATGAGCAGCAATATTATCCTTGCTCCGCATTAAGGAATCCTGGGACTGAAAATACCAATGGGCGTGCACCGGCAAAATGGCCATGCGTTGCGAAGCAAGTACCAGTTTGTAGGTAAAGGTAACATCAGCCATCATAAGGTCATCCATTTGAATGCCGAAGTCCTTTAAAAGACCCCTCTTGACAAAGTACCACCAAACTTCCACTTTAGGGAGTGAATTTTCCTTAAGAAAGGTCTCTCCAGAAGTCACCGATACTTGTTCAAAAGAACTTGACGTTGAGACCAACCCATTATGTAAGGTTGAGGTCTCCTTTGACTCAAAGCCTACAAAATCCAACTCATTGCGCAAAGCATAATCTAAAACAACAGACAAAGAATTTGGTACTAGATAATCATCAGCATCCAAACAGTATATATAAGAACCTTTGGCCAAATCAAATAAACGATTCCTCGTGGAAGCATTTCCTTGATTACTTTGATGAATTAAAACCATATTGGGTTTGTCCCCAACAAAATCCGAGATTATTTCTTGAGTAGAGTCCGTGCTACCATCATTTATTAGTATTACCTCGTAATGTTCCTCAGGGATTCCCTGATTTATAATGCTTTCCAAACAATTAATAATATGTTTTTCAGCATTGTAAACAGGAACGAGAATACTTAAATGCATAGTTAGGAATTAAGAAACTTTAAAGGTAGATTTAAAATTTAAGCCCAAAATTAAGATAATGTTTCTAACTGTATAATAGTTGTTGGTTGAAAAGCGTTATAATTGCGCCAAGATCAACTTTACAGAATATTATACAATGCGCATTACCAAATTAGATGGACTTAGAGGCGTTTTCAGCTTTATGATTATTTTTTATCATTATGACAAACGGATATTGCCAGAGTTTATTTCCGAGAATTTTATTAAAAATGGAGCTTGGATTTTTGTGGAGTTCTTCTTTGTACTGAGTGGTTATGTCATTTCCTATAATTATGACAATATTGCAAACAAAAATGAATTTTGGGTTTATCTCAAAAAAAGGTTTATAAGGTTATATCCCCTCTTAGTATTTACCGTTTTTCTGTACTTTATTTTTGAATTTCTAGGTAATGTAGTTTTTGAAGGATTCATAAATACTCCAGAGAGTGTTTCTGCTCTACTTTTGGCCACGGTTGATTCCCTGCTTTTTACCAACTCCACTCCTATTTTTGGTAATACCGATGGTGGTATGAACAGTCCAACATGGTCCATTTCTGCAGAAATGATATCTTACATCGTTTTTGGTTTGGCCACTGTTTATTTCTCAAAAAGAAATAAGACCATATTCTACTCCATACTTATTGTCCTTTCTCTAGGGCTCATACTAAAATTTGAACCCCCTGTAAACTATTACTTTTTAAGGGCTTTCGTGTCCTTTAGTTTAGGTTATCTATTGTTCCGGGTAAGTAAAAGGGATATTTCATTTAAAAATTGGATGGAATACCTAATTCCTATTTCCCTAATAGCTGTACTATATATGATTCATCATGACACCTTTGGATTAAGACAGTTTAATGGAAACTTCACCATAAACCTGATATTCTTTATGTCAATTTTGATTTTATTGAAAACTGATGGATATATTACAAGAATATTGGATTCTAATTTTGTACAATTTTTGGGTAAAATATCCTATTCCATGTATCTAAATCATCTTCTTTGGATAACGATTATACCAAGATTCTTTTTTAGTATTCTAAAAATAGAGCAAAATACATTTACTGAAATCGGCGTATTACTTTTCTGTTGCGTATTTGTTTTAGGCCTATCTTCCTTGACATACAAATATGTGGAATTAAAAGGTAGTAAATTTTTGAAATCCAAGCTTTTGTAGTACTACTATTGACTTATGGAAATAGCAGTAAAAAACCGGATAAACTAGTTTTTTACTACTATTTTTTTATATACTTCATTACCCAAAGTAGATATTTTTACCAAGTATATGCCCATATCCAAATTACCCGGTAGGACCTCTATCCTATTATGGCGGCCCTTAATAGTCATGAAAGATTTATCATAAACCTGGGCCCCATTCAGAGCATAAATAGAAATTTGTGCTAGAGATTCAGCAGATGAAGCAAATTGTACCGTTATTTTTTCATTTCTAAAAACAGGGTTGGGCGATATAGAAACACTTTCAAGGGAATGATTAATTTCATCGACTAAAATTTTACTTTGTAATTGCACAATATTTGAATCATTTCCATCAACAAGCACCTCTATCGCGTTGATCAAGGGGTTCTCCGAAGCTCCGTGCAGAAAACCGACCTCCAGAGAGCCGCCGCTCACCGTCACGGGATAGCTCAGCATCCCGCCACGGCGGTGGCCGAACTCGGAGACCAGGTCAAGGCCCGTACGTACCGTGACACCCTCCAACGTTAACGAGAACACCCGGTCCCCCACGGCGTCCGTAGCATAGTAATGGTCACCCAGGTACAGGTTCACCACGTAATCCCCGTCAGATAACGGGATGCTATAGGTCATCTCAGGGGCCGTGCCAGCGTCCCAGCGCTCCCTTGCGAAAAGAGCACCGTAAAGCCCAGCGTCCACATAAGCCGGTATCGACGGATGACGGTTCGCATAGGAAACACCCTGGTTCGCAGTGCTCGCCGTACCCGTGTTCACCGTGAAGCCCGTACCCGTGCTAGGGCCCGATACGTTGTCCGCGTTCCAGTCCGGGCCATCGTCTACGGAAGCCACCAAGGGACCGCCGGCATTGAGCCTATACACCACCGACGACGGAACGGGAACGTCCGATACCGTCCAGACAAAGCTGGCCGTGGCCTCAGGGGAAGTCCCCCTGGTGGCCGTGACCGTTACCGTATATATACCGTCAAGGCCGGGGCCGCCCGTATCCGAACCGACCGCCAACGTGCCCGTCACACGGCCCGTCGAAGCGTCGATATCGACTCCCGCAGGGGCGCCCGTAAGTTCATAGACCAAAGCCTCCGATTCATCGCCGCCAGTGGCCGTGACCGTAAAGTCCACAGAATCCCCAACCATGCCCGACACGTCCGATATGGGCGAAAGGACCAAATCATTATTCCCACTACTTGATAGAAACTCCCACCTGAAGATATCGCTTCCGTTATCGGCGGCCACCACCACGTTGCCGTTGGGCTCGGTACCCAGGTAATAGCCGCTGAGCTTGCTTATTATATTGTAGGTATCGTCGCCCGCATCCACTATTTCCCAAAGCTGCGCATCGGTACCATTACCTGTATACTGCCAGATATTCGCACCGTCGGCCATTGAAGCGGAGGCGACGTCCAGATATTTGTCACTATGTACGGCCTTCAACTGGTGATAACCAGGAATTGCGGCATCCTCCAAGGTAAAGTTCTGGTGCGCCAGACCCGCATACCCCCCTTGGGCAACATTGGCCGCATCCGCCGTGCTGGCATCGGGAACCTGCAAGGTCTGCCCCGAGGCACGGTTCACGATCCTATAGTCCCCTAACGGAGGGGCCGGTGCGGGAGGCTGCAGCTGGTTGATCCATGCCTCAAGCAAGGCAACGCCCTCCGTGTCCACGATACCCTTGGCCAAAGGTGGCATCTTTACGCCCGGCTCAAGACTGTTCGCCCTGTGGTACAGTTGCGACTTGGCCGCATTCCCGGGAAATACGATTTCCTGGTCTGGGGCCATCGCGGGAATCGATTGGTTGATCCCGGCCGTCAAAAGACCCGTCTGGGAAAGCGTATTGAAGAGCCTTAGGTCAAAATCCGCCCGGTTGCCCGTGGCCGGCTGGTGACAATAGGCGCAGTTGTTGTCCAGGTACGAGCGAGCTCGCTCGTCCAACGTGGCGTTCAGGTCATCGATCGCCTTGTGCGTTTGGTAGCCCGGGGTATCGGTATCAGTGATGTTCTGGTCAAGTATGCCCAAATGGCTCAAGGTCACCAACTGGTTCCCTACCGTACCTCCCTTGGCACTATAGTCATAGTCGCTGTTAAGGTTGCGCGTCCTGGGCCCCAAGGTACCCCCCAAGGCAGGGTTGTGACAGGTCAAACACTGTGAATTGGATGGGTACAGCCATTCTATGGTTTCTTGGTTACCGCCTCTTGTTATATCTATACTTACCGTTTCCCCTGTGGACATGTCCACCAAGGTCGCGTCCGTCTCCGAAGTGTTCCATTTATAGGTGAGGAAGTAAAAGTTGCCGTCCGTTCCCTTTATCGAAAAACGGGTCTCTATCTTCCTGGTCTGGTTGGGCCTACTTTCGTCCGGGTAATCGAAATGTTTTACCAGCACAGAGCCCACGGGGAACTGCCAATCGCCGTCCTCCGACCATTGGATCTGCTCCGCAGGAGTATCGTGCGTCCCGTTGTTGGGGATGGCCATCCAGCGGCTCTTCAGCGCTCCGTCCGACCAGAAAGGCTGGATCATATCATAGGGTATGAAACCATCGTTGACGCTGAGCTGGCCGATATCCGAGAAATCCCCGTCAATATCCGTAACGAACACCCCGGTGTCCGAAAGCAGCGTAGGGGCCGCATTGATATCGATGGACTCCTTTAACCTGTAGATGCCACTATTGCCGTTGTTACCCAGTCTTAGTATGTACAGCTCCCCGCTACTGTCCTGGCCGAAGGAGATCATCTCCCCCGGGCCCACACCGATATTTTCCTTGGCCCCGCTCTGGGTGTTTATCGCGAACAACTTGTTGGTAACATAATCCCCGGCGATATAGCGCCCCTGGTACTGGGCTATGGAGCCGTTGTACACATAACCCCCGATTATCGACCAGGCATCGTCCCTTACGAAATCCGTCAAAGGGGCCGTATAGACCACCGTTCCCGCATCGGGATAAGGACTTGCGGTACACGGCGTACCTGACTGTGTGGGCGGCGTGAAGTCCGCATTCCCTTCCTTGAAAGGCCAGCCATAGTTGTTCCCGGCGGTCGCGGGACTGTTCCTGAGAATATTCACCTCCTCGTGCTTGGTCTCTCCGACCTCCCCGATATAAAGGTCGCCCGTCGCCGAGTCCATCGTCAACCGGTGAGGGCTTCTATGACCGATGGTATAGTACTCCTCGAAAACGCTCCCCGCGGGGTCGTTGAAAGGGTTGTCGTTGGGAATATAGTAATATGCCCCGGACATTTCCTGGCCCTCGCTGTCCGGATGGGTGTTGCCCACCCCTGGATCCTGAAGGAAGCGCCTTGGCGCATGGCTGGTCGCCAGGTCCATGTCCACATCGAGGCGGAGCACACCGCCGTCAAGGTTGTTAACGATGTCCTGCGCATTGGCATAGGTCGCCTGGTCCCCCGTGGTGATATACAGGTATCCGTCGGGGCCGAAGGTCATCCCTCCACCACGGTGCGTGGTGTTGTAGAGCTCGCGACGGATCATCGTCTGGCGGCTGTTGGGAACATAGGACATGGTGACCGGATCTACCCGGAAACGTGCCAACACCAGATAGTTGCCGCTGAAATTCTCGACACTGCACCTGAAGTCCTGAGGGGTGCCCAGGTTGTTGTTAGAGGCGTTCGTGGAGTAGTACGCGAACATATAGTTCTTCGCAGGGTCCGTACCGAACTCCGGATGGATCGCAAGGCCCAAAAAGCCGCCGTCCCAGACCGCCCCCTCGTTGCGGTCGCCCACCTCCGCGGACCAGTTCACGATCTCAGTTTTTGTCGTAGTACCGTTGTCGGAGCCAATCCAATAAACCCTACCGTTCAATTGGGCCACAACAATCCTGGAATTGTCGTTGGGGACCGGATCGAAGGTTATGGGCGAGTCGAAGTTCAGGTTAGGGAAGGCCTCCTCGTAGGCAGGGGTGCTGACACCGTCAGCAGGAAATCCGGTATCCACCGCTACGCTGAAAGGCTCAGGATCCCCCATCCCCGGACCGAAGAACATCGGACCGAAACTCATAATAGCCGAAGCAAAAGCAGTAATAAAAAGCAATAAAAACCTACCCCTGAAGTGTTTCATTTTGAATATCTTAAATATGAAATTTGGGGGAGAATGTTAAAATTAATTTAAATAATTTTTATATAAATATTGAACTGGATAAATCGATATAAGTATAATTTTATCCGATAAATAGCAATATAACTTTCAAAATTTTGAATCGCCCATTAAGTACAAACATGGTCTCGACTCCAACAAAAAAAGGGACAACACGAATGTTGTCCCTTTTTTTTATAAAAATAATAATTAGTTTCTAACGATTACCCTTTTACTAATTGGCGGCCCTTCTGTAAAAGATATCGTGATGGCATAAAATTCATCCCGAAGTCCAAACATTGGAATGGTATAAAGACCTTGTTCACTGTAAACCTCAGACTCCATGTATTGACCGATCAATCGGCCACCTGTATCATGGATCGTAAAGCCAATAATCTCATTTCTATCTACTGATACGTTGTTGAAATAGATATAGGCATATTGTGAGGCCGGGTTTGGCGCAATGACGATTTCAACATCTTGTGAATTGGTTTGATTATCCAAAACCTCAATCGTTATACTGGTGCTATCGCTAAGTCCCTGTCCATCGGTAACAGTCAAGGTTACTTCATAGCTGTTCGCTTCCATGAAGGTATGTACCGGGTTAGCATCTGTAGAGGTTTCACCATCACCAAAATCCCACAGGTATTCCAAAATTCCTGTATCATCGGTAGAAGCATCACCTGTAAAAGAAACTTCCAAAGGAGCTTCGCCCTCTGTCACGTCCGAACTGGCCACCGCAGTCGGAGCGCCGTTAACTGCAGATACTATAATAGTAAGCATTGCCGTATCCGTCAACCCTCCTGCATCGGTTACCGTCAGGACCACATCATAGCTACCTAAAGTAGTAAAGGTATGTACTGGGTTCGCTTCCGTGGAAGTACCACCATCCCCAAAATCCCATAGATATTCCGTAATCCCAGAATCATCGGTAGATGCATCTCCCATGAAGGAAACCTCCAATGGGGCACCTCCCTCGCTAATATTCGAAGTTGCAATCGCAGTTGGAACACCGTTTGCCGCATATACTGTAATGGTAATCAAAGCCGTATCGGTCAACCCTCCTGCATCGGTAACAGTTAATAAAACGTCATAACTTCCTGCATCAGTAAAGGTATGAATAGGATTGGCTTCCGTAGAAGTACTACCATCTCCAAAGTCCCATAGATACTCCGTTATAGCAACATCATCCGTAGAACTATCCCCGGTGAAAGAAACATCCAAAGGCGCTTCGCCCTCGTTAATATCCGAACTGGCCACTGCTGTTGGAGCTTCGTTTACAGGATTGACCGTAATTGTAAGTGTAGCAGTATCCATTAGCCCTCCTGCATCGGTTACCGCTAGGCTGACCTCATAGATATTAACTGCGGTGAATGTATGCATTGGATTCACCTCTGTAGAAGTACTACCATCCCCAAAGTCCCAAAGATAACTTGTAATACCGATATCGTCTGTAGATCCATCTCCAGTGAAAGAAACTTCCAAAGGTACCTCTCCTTCACTGACATCAGATGTTGCTACCGCGGTTGGAGCACCGTTAGGAGCAATTACCGTTATGGTAATTGCCGTAGCCGTATCTGTCAATCCTCCCCCATCAGTCACCGTTAACACCACATCATAGCTACCTGCAGCCGCAAAGGTATGTATAGGGTTCGCCTCAGTGGAAGTACTACCATCACCAAAGTCCCATAGGTACTCCGTAACCGCAATGTCGTCCGTAGAAGCATCCCCAGTAAAGGAAACATCCAAAGGTGCTTCCCCTTCAGTAATATCCGAGGTTGCAACGGCAGTTGGGGGGTATCCTGTAAAGGTAAACTCCCACCTGATGGTATCGCTACCGTCATTAGCCTTCACAATAACATTTCCATCGGGTTCTGTTCCTAGATAATAACCACTTAACTCACTGATCAAATAAAAAGTGCCGTCTCCAGCATCTACTATCTGCCATAATTGCGCATCGGAACCGTTACCTTCATATTGCCAAATATTGGTATCAACTGCAGTGGAAGCGGCAGCAACATCCAGATATTTATCACTATGGATAGCTCTTAAAGAGTATAGATTGTTACCCGCATACTCCAATTCAAAATGCTGATTGTCTGTATTGGAATAGGTGCCTTCAGCTATATTGGCTTGATCTAAAAGACTTGCGTCAGGAACTTGCAGGGTTTCCCCACTTGCCCTATTGATTACTCTATAGATTCCAGTTACCGGAGCCCCTACTCCACCACCATCATCGTCTGAATTGTATCCATCGATTACCACAGAAAATCCGTTATAATTTGCATCACTTCTCGCGGGATCCACTGCTATTTCTATTTGAAAATATTGTACCCCATCAATTTCTGTATCATCGACACCGGATACCATGACCTCCTGAGGAACGTCCCAATTGGCGTTATTGAATGTCAACTCGGCCAGGGACAGATTAAATTCATCTGTATTGGAAAGTCCAACGACAGTTAAGACCACGTCTTCCCCAGGAGCAGCATTTAGTACAACGCTAATTATATCCGTTTGGCCATCTTCCGAAACAGCGATTACGTCTGGGGTCACAGTAAGTCCATTACCCAAAGGTCCGCTTGGATTCATAAACTGCCAACGAAATGTATCACTATCATCATCCACTTGAACATATACATTACCATTAGGTTCCGTACCAAGATAATGACCACCGGCCTGACTCACCAAATGGAATGTTCCATTGCCGGCATCCTCAATTGCCCATAGCTGGGCATCCGTATCACCGCCATTATCCTCATATTGTAAAACATTTGTTCCTGGCGCAGCGGATCCCTGGGCAACGTCCAAGTAACTGCCACTGTGCACAAACTTTAATTTATACAGGTTATTACCTGCATACTCCAATTCAAGATGCTGATGATCTAGACCCTCATATGCACCTTCTGCAATATTTGCCAAATTGGCCGTACTCGCATTGGGTACTTGAAGGGTTTGCCCACTGGCAAGGTTTACAATTCTATAGATACCTAAGGCCGGTGGACCCACACCACCACCATCATCGTCAGAATTATACCCTTCTATTGTTGCCGAGTAACCAGCGTATAAAGGATCGCTCTGTGCATCAACAACACTTATTTCGACCGTGTAATATTGTACACCATCAACTTCTGTATCATCAAGACCGGCTATCGTTACCAATTGAGGAGTATCCCAATTTGCAGAAGTAAAGGTTAATTGAGTTTCGGATAGTGAAAATTCATCTGCATTTAGGATTCCGTTCAACAATAGAACTACGTCCGTTGTTGGGGGAGCATCCAAAACAATACTGATTTCATCAGATGTTCCATCTTCCGAAGTTACCAAAGGTTCTTCGGCAACTGTTATTCCTAAATCCAAAGGCGAACCTGTAGGTTGAAACTCCCACCTGAAGATATCGCTTCCGTTATCGGCGGCCACCACCACGTTGCCGTTGGGCTCGGTACCCAGGTAATAGCCGCTGAGCTTGCTTATTATATTGTAGGTATCGTCGCCCGCATCCACTATTTCCCAAAGCTGCGCATCGGTACCATTACCTGTATACTGCCAGATATTCGCACCGTCGGCCATTGAAGCGGAGGCGACGTCCAGATATTTGTCACTATGTACGGCCTTCAACTGGTGATAACCAGGAATTGCGGCATCCTCCAAGGTAAAGTTCTGGTGCGCCAGACCCGCATACCCCCCTTGGGCAACATTGGCCGCATCCGCCGTGCTGGCATCGGGAACCTGCAAGGTCTGCCCCGAGGCACGGTTCACGATCCTATAGTCCCCTAACGGAGGGGCCGGTGCGGGAGGCTGCAGCTGGTTGATCCATGCCTCAAGCAAGGCAACGCCCTCCGTGTCCACGATACCCTTGGCCAAAGGTGGCATCTTTACGCCCGGCTCAAGACTGTTCGCCCTGTGGTACAGTTGCGACTTGGCCGCATTCCCGGGAAATACGATTTCCTGGTCTGGGGCCATCGCGGGAATCGATTGGTTGATCCCGGCCGTCAAAAGACCCGTCTGGGAAAGCGTATTGAAGAGCCTTAGGTCAAAATCCGCCCGGTTGCCCGTGGCCGGCTGGTGACAATAGGCGCAGTTGTTGTCCAGGTACGAGCGAGCTCGCTCGTCCAACGTGGCGTTCAGGTCATCGATCGCCTTGTGCGTTTGGTAGCCCGGGGTATCGGTATCAGTGATGTTCTGGTCAAGTATGCCCAAATGGCTCAAGGTCACCAACTGGTTCCCTACCGTACCTCCCTTGGCACTATAGTCATAGTCGCTGTTAAGGTTGCGCGTCCTGGGCCCCAAGGTACCCCCCAAGGCAGGGTTGTGACAGGTCAAACACTGTGAATTGGATGGGTACAGCCATTCTATGGTTTCTTGGTTACCGCCTCTTGTTATATCTATACTTACCGTTTCCCCTGTGGACATGTCCACCAAGGTCGCGTCCGTCTCCGAAGTGTTCCATTTATAGGTGAGGAAGTAAAAGTTGCCGTCCGTTCCCTTTATCGAAAAACGGGTCTCTATCTTCCTGGTCTGGTTGGGCCTACTTTCGTCCGGGTAATCGAAATGTTTTACCAGCACAGAGCCCACGGGGAACTGCCAATCGCCGTCCTCCGACCATTGGATCTGCTCCGCAGGAGTATCGTGCGTCCCGTTGTTGGGGATGGCCATCCAGCGGCTCTTCAGCGCTCCGTCCGACCAGAAAGGCTGGATCATATCATAGGGTATGAAACCATCGTTGACGCTGAGCTGGCCGATATCCGAGAAATCCCCGTCAATATCCGTAACGAACACCCCGGTGTCCGAAAGCAGCGTAGGGGCCGCATTGATATCGATGGACTCCTTTAACCTGTAGATGCCACTATTGCCGTTGTTACCCAGTCTTAGTATGTACAGCTCCCCGCTACTGTCCTGGCCGAAGGAGATCATCTCCCCCGGGCCCACACCGATATTTTCCTTGGCCCCGCTCTGGGTGTTTATCGCGAACAACTTGTTGGTAACATAATCCCCGGCGATATAGCGCCCCTGGTACTGGGCTATGGAGCCGTTGTACACATAACCCCCGATTATCGACCAGGCATCGTCCCTTACGAAATCCGTCAAAGGGGCCGTATAGACCACCGTTCCCGCATCGGGATAAGGACTTGCGGTACACGGCGTACCTGACTGTGTGGGCGGCGTGAAGTCCGCATTCCCTTCCTTGAAAGGCCAGCCATAGTTGTTCCCGGCGGTCGCGGGACTGTTCCTGAGAATATTCACCTCCTCGTGCTTGGTCTCTCCGACCTCCCCGATATAAAGGTCGCCCGTCGCCGAGTCCATCGTCAACCGGTGAGGGCTTCTATGACCGATGGTATAGTACTCCTCGAAAACGCTCCCCGCGGGGTCGTTGAAAGGGTTGTCGTTGGGAATATAGTAATATGCCCCGGACATTTCCTGGCCCTCGCTGTCCGGATGGGTGTTGCCCACCCCTGGATCCTGAAGGAAGCGCCTTGGCGCATGGCTGGTCGCCAGGTCCATGTCCACATCGAGGCGGAGCACACCGCCGTCAAGGTTGTTAACGATGTCCTGCGCATTGGCATAGGTCGCCTGGTCCCCCGTGGTGATATACAGGTATCCGTCGGGGCCGAAGGTCATCCCTCCACCACGGTGCGTGGTGTTGTAGAGCTCGCGACGGATCATCGTCTGGCGGCTGTTGGGAACATAGGACATGGTGACCGGATCTACCCGGAAACGTGCCAACACCAGATAGTTGCCGCTGAAATTCTCGACACTGCACCTGAAGTCCTGAGGGGTGCCCAGGTTGTTGTTAGAGGCGTTCGTGGAGTAGTACGCGAACATATAGTTCTTCGCAGGGTCCGTACCGAACTCCGGATGGATCGCAAGGCCCAAAAAGCCGCCGTCCCAGACCGCCCCCTCGTTGCGGTCGCCCACCTCCGCGGACCAGTTCACGATCTCAGTTTTTGTCGTAGTACCGTTGTCGGAGCCAATCCAATAAACCCTACCGTTCAATTGGGCCACAACAATCCTGGAATTGTCGTTGGGGACCGGATCGAAGGTTATGGGCGAGTCGAAGTTCAGGTTAGGGAAGGCCTCCTCGTAGGCAGGGGTGCTGACACCGTCAGCAGGAAATCCGGTATCCACCGCTACGCTGAAAGGCTCAGGATCCCCCATCCCCGGACCGAAGAACATCGGACCGAAACTCATAATAGCCGCGGCAAAAGCAGTAACAGATGATATATAAAGGTATTTCTTAAGCTTTTTAGAATTAAAATCGTAATAATTATTCATAGCATAAAAGTTGTAAGTAAATTCAACCAACAAAAAAATAACATTAAACAGTCTTTAAAGATTAATATCGTTCAATGAACCTATAAAAACGTTTAATTTCAAAGCCGCGAAATTACACTAAGAATCAGATAAAAAGAAATTCAATTAGTGTTAAAACCGATGCAAAAACAATAATATGAGACTATTTACGTTATAGTTATCCTCGAAGAGGAGGAATGGCAGAGTGGTTTAATGCAAATAACGACTTCAGGTTGTTATTGAGGTTAACGCCTCCGTGGGTTCGAATCCCATCTTCCTCCGCAAAACCCCCGGTAGAATCGCCGGGGTTTTTTATTTTTAGGAATTGTTGAAAATAACTAAAAATAATATATTAGCCATTATTCCTACCAATATTGATTTCTGAAGGTGTTACTTCATTCCGACAAAAAGCAAAAATAATTAAGATTAAAAAAAAAGAGTAACAGTAGGCCACCTAATCAGTCAATACTTCAAAATTGTTTTTGTTTTATCTTCTTAACCATAAATCCATATTTATACCTTTAATCGTTTATTTTTCTAGGTAAAACGATTGTATCATAAGCATTTGGAATTAAATTCATTTCTTTGAAAGAACACTTAATTAAGTTTTGGAAATGAAAAAGCTTCGCCTTTGGTCAAATGAGACATATATAATATTGTTTCTTCTTTGTGTCCTATTATCTCCCTTAGAAATAATAGGTCAAGGAACCCCTGATATTAGGGATATAGCCCCGGATGGGGCCTGGAATTGGAGCATGGATGAACGAGCCGTTTATAACAATGGGTATCTCTTTGTTGGTTACGCAAAACGCAATGGTCAAGTTGGTTTAACAAGATATAATCCCATTACCAGCACAGGGACAGAAACTATCATTTCTACTACTGCTTCTCAACAAAAGGATGATCATGTGGCCCCATCCCTTACACTTCTATCAGATGGTAGATTACTTGCGATGCATACCAGACATTTGGGCAATGAGTTTTATTATAGGATTTCAAATAACACAACTCCAAGCACCATTTCTGATTGGAGCTCTGAATATAAATGGGATTTGCCCACTACAAATCTTTTTTCCAATACATATTCACTGTCCGGTGAGAGCAACGCAATTTATAATTTTTACCGTGGTATTAACGATAATCCTACAGTCTCAATTTCTCGAGATGAAGGAATAACATGGGAGGATCAAATACAACTTATAAGGACTACAGGTTCTGGACTTCAAAGACCATATCCCAAGTTTGCGACGGACGAGGTCAATAGAATTGATTTCACATACACCGATGGTCATCCAAGGGTATCCACAAATTCCATCTATCATCTTTATTATGAAAATGGTGTTTTTAGAACTTCCA
>JAUIGC010000145.1 GCA_030429835.1 Bacteroidia bacterium | reverse complement strand
TTGTAGTAACTTAACATAAAAAAATATATATGAGGCAACTAAAGATTATCAAGCAGGTAACCAATCGTGAATCAAAATCATTGGACAAATATCTGCAAGATATCAGTAAAATAGATTTAATCACAGCAAACGAGGAAGTAGAACTCGCCCAAAGGATAAGAGAGGGCGACCAAGTAGCCCTTGAAAAGTTGACCACGGCCAATCTTAGGTTTGTGGTATCCGTAGCAAAGCAATACCAAAATCAAGGCTTGAAACTACCAGATTTAATTAACGAGGGTAATTTAGGTTTGGTAAAAGCTGCGAAACGGTTTGACGAGACCAGAGGGTTCAAATTCATTTCCTATGCCGTTTGGTGGATCAGACAATCTATTTTACAGGCCTTGGCAGAACAATCCAGGGTTGTAAGGTTGCCCTTGAACAAAATAGGCTCTATCAATAAGATAAAAAAGACCTTTTCCTATTTGGAGCAGACCCATGAACGTCCGCCTTCCCCTGAAGAAATTGCCAAGGAATTGGAAATGACTGTTACGGAGGTAAAACAATCCTTAAAGAATTCGGGTAGACATGTTTCCATGGACGCCCCCCTTCGGGAAGGTGAGGACTCCAATCTTTATGATGTACTAAGATCGGGAGAGTCCCCTAAACCGGACAACCATTTATTGCAACAATCCTTGAACACGGAAATCAATCGCGCTTTGGAAACCCTCTCCCCTAGGGAAGCCGACGTAGTGAAATTATATTATGGTATAGGAGACCAACAGTCCATGACCTTGGCCGAAATAGGTCATACCTTTGATTTGACAAGGGAACGTGTAAGGCAAATAAGGGAAAAAGCAATTAGAAAGCTACGCCATAATTCCAGAAGTAAGTTGTTAAAGACATACTTGGGATAAAGATTGAACAGCCTCAAATAAAAAAGCGCCTTTAGATTCTAAAGGCGCTTTTTTGGTAGTACACACTAGACACTAAGAATAAGTTAGTTTGTTGATGTTATAGTCAACAAGAATATTGTTCAAGTCCTCAATAAAATTGTGATAGGACGCATTGTCATTACTTTGATTTGCCATACTATTTTATTTTAGGTTAAGATCATTTCAATTACATATAGTCCAATTCCGCTAATTCGTTAAGGCTAAGAATTTCATTTAGTTCTTGAAGAAAAACCAAGTATTCTTCACCGTAGGTATCGTAAAGCATGGATTAGGGGTTTTTAGGTTTATAATCTGATTTGGTTACTTATTAAGTATGCCCTAAAAGTATATTGAGATTACGCTTTTAACAACAAATTGTGGTAAACCTGTTCATTTATGTTGTAAAAAATACAGTTGTTATAGGTATTGATTTCCAGCTATAGGCATTAACCTGTTTTACAAGTGCATACGTACTTTCCGTTCATCGATTATTTATAATCTTTCAATGGAATTTCACCTGGTATGCAAGTCCCGCAGTAACCGAAAAAAAGAAATTACCAGTGCTGAAAGCTAATTCCTGGCGATTTGCACCTATATTGACCTTATATTGATTATCCCCCTTTTTATTAGTGAATTGATACTCCAATCGAAATCTTTGTGATTCTAGGTACAGGAGCGTTTCTGCCAATAGTTGTCCATTTACGATGAATTGATTCAATTCGGTATCAAAGCCGTACACTAGATTAACGCCCCAGAAATTGTTTCCGTCCCTTAAATACTTCCGTAACAACATATTTCCGGAAAGACCTAACCCTTTTTTTGCCGAGGGTATCACATAGGGCCTAAGAACGGCATAATAATTTCCACGGTATAACCCAAAAGTCCCTGTAAGAATCGTGGCATCGTCCTGATCAAATATCAAATGTCTAAAACCCAGTGAAGCTTCCATAGCCTTTGGAAGTTCCTTTACCAGTTCCCCTCCTATTCTGTGTTTTGGAAAAATTGCGGCTCCAGAATAACCATAATTAAAATAACCACTGAGGGATTTGGAAAATCTTGGATAGGCATCTACTTCTCCTTGTATACCGTTGATATTAAAACGACGCTGATAGTTTAATCTGGGTATGAGCACCCCCCATTTTGTCTTCTTTTGATATTCCAGGGCACCGTAATACATGGGGTCCAGTTCTTTGTCAAAGACCTCAGCTTGGGTATAAACGGTCATGGATTGATTACGTTCTTCCTCAATTTTAGTTTTCTTTAGAACATTCTGTAAAAGTTGTTGGTCGGCAATCTGTTGAAGAATCTCTTCCTTAAGGTTGGATAATGACTTGTTTTCCGGTAGATAGCTTAGGGCCTTGTTGGTAAGTCCCAATGCGATGTGGTAATTTTTCGCATATTGCTCGTTCTTAATAGCACCTATCCAAGCTTCAAGATTTTCTCGTTCCTTACTTGTAATTCTATTAAATTCCAATCTTGCAGTATCGTATTCCTGATCCCAGCTATAGGTTTTTGCCAAAAGACTTCTAACATCCGTATACTCTGGATATTCAATAAGTATTTTTTTTAAGGTATCTCTTGCGGTTTCCCTCTTTCCTGCAAATGCCAGTTCCCTAGCTGCAAAATAAGAGGCATCCGGATTACCCGAATAAGCGTTATCCTGACCAACCATCCGTACAGAAACCAATAGGAGAAAAGCGAAGACTATTTTTTGAATCATTGTAGTTTGGTACTTATTCCCGCGGTTTTTTGTTCAATTGCCTGTCCTCCATCCATTGTATCTTCAGGTAAAATCAAGTCAATGGACCTTTCGAATTTTTCCGTCAATATTTTATCGGTAACGCCATTCTTTCTGGCCAATACTTGAATATCATATGTCTTTTCGTTTTGCCCAGACCAATAAAAAGCATCCATTAAAGCACAATATCCATCCTCATACTTGGGGTATTTATGGATGACATCCATTAATATTTCAATGGCCTTGTCATATTCCCCCTGCCAAGAATGGATTCTTCCCATAAGAATTTCCGTATCAGCATGGCGCGGAATAATGCTCAAAATATATTTACAAAGTAGTTGAGCCCTGCCATATTCCTTGTCGAAGGCCATATTCTTTGCCGTTATATAGGCATTGTCAATATCCTTTCCATTAAAGACACTTTCGATCCAGATCATTTCCTCTTTGGAAAATTTTGGTTTTTTATCCTCAATCAAGGATATGGAAGACGGAATGATTCTATTTTTTAATGTCACATAGCTATTGACAGATTTGAATAGGTCAAACCTACGTTCAATGGTATTCTCTTTTTCCTCATCCTCCATTTCGGTAAGGTTTAGATTTTGGTCTAGCCGATACATTTTACCATCGGAATAATAGATATCGTTTAGGATATAATCCTGAATATTATAAGAACTCCTTAGTAGGGGTATTTCCCTAAATTCATTTAAGTTGGGGGCCTGTATTAAATCTCCTCCCAAGAATCCCAATTGTTCCGGTACTTGAAATGTTTGATTTTCGGATAACAACGCCAATAAACTCGGAACTATATCAACATGTGAGGCCATTTTTTCAATTTCATCAGGCTTCTTTAATAAAGGACTAAAAATTAAAAGGGGCACCCGATATTTGGAAAGGGCATTGTTCTGCGAAATTTCTGAAAGTTGATGACTTCCCGTAATCAGATAAATCGTATTGTTAAAGCTTGGCCGCTTTTTCTCGTTTTCCATGAATTCTGCCAAAGCATCATCAGCATAGGTAAAACTGGCGAATAGTTCTTCGTTACGTCTTACAAATCTTTTGTTGGATTCATCCAAATTGGACTGCTCCGCAATTTGTCTCACTTTATTTTCGTAACCATCCGGATTAGGGATTTGAAAAGGGGCTTTAGTGCTTAAGGTTAGGAATACATCGAATTTTGGCCCATTGGTCGTCTTGCTGTTTTTATGGAAATTACTGAAGAGGGACTTATCGGGATATCCCAAACTAATGCCGGCTGCATCTTCCTCTTGTAAATTAAACTCCCTTCCAAAATTGTTTCGATCAAAAATTAGGTCCACTTTTTCTTCCTCCAAAAACCTATCTAAATTGTAAAGTGCCGTATTTCCACCGTAGTTGAAGCTTGTAGTGTACCCATTCTTAGTTAAAATACTATATAGCGTATTTCTATGTGTGAAATTTGGAAGGTTGGTAAATCCTGCTTCTCCAAAGGGTAGAGATCCAATAATACTGGGAAAGGAGGCATGGCTTTCCCCGGTATTGCTTAGGAAATTCTTCCAGTTCAAGGATTGTTTTTTGAGTTTTTGGAGGTAGGGCATAAAATCATTGAATTGACCGTTCACAAAGTCATTTCCCAAACCATCGATCACAATGATCTTAATATTTGGTAATGAATCCATTCCTTGAAAATATTTGGAAAGCCCTGTGGTACTTTGAAATGGAGACAATAATGGGTATTCTTCCTTGCCTTCATAACTATGTGATTGAAATAAGCTCCGGGTCACATGCTGTGCCAAGTGTTGGGTCTTGTTTTCATTTACCGGTTTTTTATCGGAATATAAGGTAGCCAAAAAGATACTGAAGAATACGATTGTTAGAGGGTACATCCTACTGATGAACGTATATATAGGAGCAATGTACTTATAGCTGAAAAAGCAAATGGTTAACGTCAATAACGATACTACCAATACTTGGGATATGGAAAAGTGAATTTCCTTATTTCCGAACAACCCAAGGAAATCCGAACCCAAAGGTTCAAAATTCTGAACATAATAGGTAATAAGGCTGGCCTCGATTATCAACAAAAGAATTAAAATAATCTTAGATACCCTGAGTCCGAGCCCGTACCTTTTGTTTTCCAAGAGATTGAAAATGAAGGCCAAAAAAAGTGAAACTACGGCCGTATACCCCAAATGATGCAATAAGTACAACAAAAAACTACCATTAAAAACGCTGTCCAACACACCCTTGGAATATAAAATGGTATTTTGATATATGGAAAGAAAGGTCAGTCCCACAAAGAAGGTAAGCACCATGGGGATAAAATCCCGCAGTGTCTTCTCTTTTGTTTCTATATGGTCTTCCCTGTATTCCAACATGGTTAACTAGCTTTTGCGAATCCTTTACGGACCTGTGATCCCCACCCGGATTTAATTTTGAACAATTTTTTATAGTTGCCGCGGACCGCCGACCATACGACCAATGGATGGAAGGTAATGGGCTCTATAATGGCACACAGCATCAAAATGAGTATGTCCTTGGTTTTTTTGTATTCGTTATAGGAATAAACATCCCAAAGAATGGCGTAAAAGGAAAACATGATCGAAAACACATAAACCGTTGCTGTAATGGCCAAAAAGAAATCCCAATTCAAAATTCCCAACCAATAAAATAGAATAATTGTAAAAAAGCCGAAAAACTCCAACAGGGGAGCCAGCCATTCGTAAAAGAACCAATAGGGATAACTTAACATCCCCAACCTACCAAACTTGGGATTAAAGAACATATCCTTATGTTTAAACAATGTTTCCAGATTACCCCTGGCCCAACGATCTCTTTGATTCACCAGAATCTTTCGATCTTCGGGGACTTCGGTCCAGCATAAGGGATCGGGTATATATTCAACGGTATATGGCAGTTTACGTTCATGCATATAACGCCTCATCTTAAATACGATTTCCATATCCTCTCCAACCGTATTGGTATCATATCCCCCTACTTCCAAAGCGATTTCACGATCGAAGAAACCGAATGCTCCAGAGATTATCAACAGGCTATCGATCCTTCCCCAAGCCATCCTACCCAAAATAAACGATCGGGTGTATTCCAATAATTGAAAACGGGCCAACCAGTTGGTAGGAAGGCGAATTTCCTCCAATTGGCCACCTTGAATAATACAGGAATTAGCCACCCGAATTACCCCACCTACGGCGATAACCTTTTTTTCAGAGCGTTGAAAAAATGATTTTACAACATGCAACAAAGCGTCCGGAAGCAAAAGACAATCCACATCTATGCACCCAACATACTGATTGGTTGACAGGGCCATACCCGTATTCAATGCATCGGATTTTCCACCATTCTCCTTATCAATTACCGTTAATTTGGAAAATGCCTTATGAGGAGACTTATAGATTCCACGAATGGGCTTGTTCTTCCAATCCGGGTCAATTTCCTGATCTATTTTAACAAGGTCATAGGCATCGATCATTTTCTGTAAGGTATCATCCTTACTGCCATCGTTGACCACCATGACCTCATAATTCACATATCGAAGCGACATGAGCGACCGTATATTTTCAACAATGGTAAGCCCTTCATTATATGCTGGAGCGATAATGGTAATACTAGGAGCCAATGGGGAAGCCATGAGCTTGGACATATCCCCGAAACTATTTTTGTTTCGGTAGTGGATGGAGTTCCTTGTGGACAAGTATCCCATTAAGGTAAACATGGTAAATAGCACCACCGTAAATACAAAGAAAACGATGTTTATATACTCCATTAGTATGTCCAGGAAACCGTTAGCCATTCTTCTTGTTGTAAAATTTGGTGGACATATTGCACAAATGGTCGAACAGTGTTCCTTTTTCCCTAGAATTCCAATGGGAGGAAACCTCTTTTTGTTCTAAGGTCTCAACCGTTCCGCTGGGCTCAAAATTCAACGTAAAGAAATCCGGAAAGTCCTTTTCTATCAATTCTTCAATGGAAACTGCCGAATCAACATTTTGACCCCCCAATTCCGTATCATCCTCCAATCGTTTTTTCAACACTTTAAGGACTTGAGTGGCAGTTTTACTAATAATCCTATTCTCATCGGAAACCAATAAATTCAACAAATATAGTTCCTTGGCATCCCCTAGTTCAGCAATTTCATTCAACAAAAAAAGTTTGGACTCCAAATCCCCCTTGATGATCAATTCCTCAAAAACACTATGCTCCTTTTGAGGTTCCATCTTTTTTGGCTCCTCATTTGAACTATATCTTGAAATAAAATGGTCAAGAATTTTTCCAGTTTTTTCCAAAACATAGGGTGAGGTTTCGTTCTCCATCATGGAGCGCAAAAAAGGAATCTCCCTTTCATCGCCCAATTCCTCAATATTTTCCAACAAAGCCATTGTATCCAGCTCTTCGTAAAATTTTGGCTTAGGAATTATGAGTTCCGAGGATATGTCCGGATGGGAAAGCTGCTCTTCAAAGTTCTCTTCTTGATGATTTTCATCATATGAAAATTGAACCTCAAAATCGATTGGCCATGGTATGTAATATTCCTCTTCCTCCTTTTGCAAATTGGTATTGCGCTGGCCGATAGCCTCCGATGGATTAACTTCTGAAAAATCGAGCAAATCTAGAGTGGTGTCTTCATTTACATACGTTGAATGAACAGGAATTACCTCTTCAAAGAATACCTCTAGGTCCTCTATGTTGAATGAGGCTTCTTTTTGAATGGCCATGACCTCTTCATAGATTACAGGAAATTCCAGTACATTTTTTTTTCTTTCATCTTGACTTTCTATGATCAATGGTAGGAAGCTAAAATCTAATAAAGGGGCGTTTTTTTCGGCTTTTACCACCTCAAAATCAACAATAATTTCGTTTAGAGATTTTTCTACAGCTCTTGAATCATCAAGCTTTTCTATTTCAGAGTCGACCACATAGGGTAAAAATGCAATTTCAGTCTCGGTCAACACTACAGCGCTATCCTCTTCAATGCCTTCTACTTCATCTATTTCAAGGTCTTTTACATATTCAACAGATTCGGTTTCCAAAGGAATTGCTAAGGGAA
>JAUIGC010000144.1 GCA_030429835.1 Bacteroidia bacterium | reverse complement strand
AGCATTCCCTGTACATTGAAAAGCAGCGTATCGCCCACAACAACCTGGGCATCCCTGGCTACATTGTCTGACAAAGAAATGGGAACCGGACCATTCTCCGGTACTTTGGAGTTAAACTCACCTGATATCAATTTTTCTGACCCTATTAGAGAATCCCTATAAGTGACCCGAAATTCGTGGTTTAGTATCCATTTATTAATACTTGTAGTGGTATCCAAACGAATTTCATTGACACTACGGTCCTTAATACGCTCCATGCGCATGGTAATTATCGGAATATTATCCAAAATTGGTAACCCTTTGGGCTCAATAGTATTGATTATATCCTGCTTTTGTCCGGTCTGTACATCGAACATAATAATATTGGGACTCTTTTCATTGGCTTCTACAACGGCCTTGGCCAGCAAAAAATCCTTTGTAAAATATAAGGTACTGATCAAGAAAGTTCCTATTCCAATGGCAAGAATTAAAACCGCGGTTTGATTATTGGGACGGAATAGGTTCAACAAACTCTGCCTCGATGTAAAATTCCAAGATTTTGGAAAATACTTTTTTACCAAGCGCATAAACAGTACAGAAACTCCTGCCAGGATTGAAAATGTAACTAGAATTCCAAAGACAAAGCCAAAGGCATATTTGAAACTGTTCAACAGCCACAAAGCAAATAAAAAGACAAACAGGACAATAGCGAGAACCACCCAAAGCTGGGCTTTTCTAGATTTTGTACCCAAATTGTCCTGAACCCTTAATACTTGTAAGGGCGATACGAACCAGGTATTCAACAGCGGGGAAAGAGCAAAAAGTACGGACATTAAAACACCTAAAATCAAACCAACGGCGATTGCCACATAAGATGTAGATATTTCAACTTCAAAAGGCAAAAATTCCTGTAAAATCAATGGGAAGGTTTGCTGTAGCAATAATCCGATAACGGTACCTATAAAACCTCCTAACAGACCCATTCCCGCAATTTGTATCAAATAAATCAAAAAGGTCTGTTTTCTGGTAGCTCCCAAACATTTTAAAACCGCTACCGACCTCAATTTTTCCTTGATGTAAATATGGACCGAACTTGCTATACCAACACAGCCAAGTAACAAGGCAATAAAGGCTACAAGGTTTAAAAATCTGCCTACATTGTCATACCTTCTTCCCAGCCTTTGGCTTGTTGTGGTGTGTGTGTCCAAATCGGCATTCTGTTCATCCAACAAGGGATCTACTTCCTTATCAAGTTGTTCCAGATCTGCATCCGGTGATTTAAAGTAGTAGGCGTATTCCAATCTGCTTCCCTTCTGCAAAAGTCCGCTAGGCTCCATATATTCAAATGGAACCATAATTGGAGGTGCCACCGAGGTACCAATTCCGGTGCTTCCGGGAGCGGTAATTAAGGACCCAACAATAGGAAATATTATGTTGCCCAATTTCACGCTATCCCCTACTTTTAAATCGAATTGTAACATGGCAGTGGCGTCTACCAATGCTCCTCCTTTTTCTTGATAGGTAGAAGCGGCATCAATGGGTTCTGTTTCCAACTCCCCATAAAAGGGAAAATTACCTTCTACCCCCCTAACCTGTACCAATTTTGTTTCTCCGCTTTTTACGAAAGCGGCCATTGAGGCAAACTTAACTTCCTTGGCCCCCGGCCCTCCCAGGGAATCCATGATTTCCATCACTCGTTCATTGGCAGGTTCATTACTATCGATTAAGAAATCGGCTCCCATCAAAACCTTGGATTGTCCACCGATATTCTCCTTCAAGTTCTGACTGAAAGACTGTATGGAAACTACAGCTGCAATGCCCAGAATAATACTGCCCATAAACAATAAAAGCCGTTTGCCACTGGCTTTACCATCGCGCCAAGCCATTTTAAGCAACCATGAAAATGGAGTTTTGGAAGTCGTATCTAAACTACTCAAGCTAATGTTTTGGTTTGGTTGGAAATAATTTTACCGCCTTTCAAACGAATTATTCGTTGGGTCAATTGAGCCAGATCTAAATCGTGGGTAACAATGACCAGGGTAGTTCCCATTTCTTTGTTCAGCTCAAACAAAAGTTGAATTACCTTCTCGCCCGTTTCTTCGTCCAAGTTACCTGTAGGCTCATCGGCGAATAAAATATCCGGGGTCGTTGAAAATGCCCTTGCAAGGGCAACGCGCTGTTGTTCTCCACCTGACAATTGGGAAGGATAGTGATCATATCTATCGCCTAGACCAACCTTTTCCAACAAATTCTTGGCCACTTCCGCTGCCTTGGGGTTGCCCTGCAACTCCAAGGGCACACTAACATTCTCTAGGGCAGTAAGGGTTGGCAATAATTGAAAATCCTGAAAAATGAAACCCACTTTTTGGTTTCTCAACAAAGCCAATTGATCCTCGTTCAATTGATTAAGTTTCGTTCCACAGAGTTCAATACTACCTTCATCTATATGGTCCAATCCTGCACATAATCCCAAAAGAGTTGTTTTACCACTTCCGGAAGGGCCTACAATGGAAAAGGTTTCCCCTGCTTCGATGTCAAATGAAATACCATCCAAAACAGTTAAATCCCTGGACCCGCTCTTATAAGTTTTCCTAAGATTGCTTACGTTTAATATCTTTGCCATAAATCGTTTGGTACAAGCTAACAAAGTAAGCAAATGATTTCTACTTTTAGAAGAAACCATGAAGTACAAAGTATTAAAGTTTAGTTATTTTTTGGCCTTTTTCCTCCTTTTAGGCTGTGGAGAAGATCCAAAACAGTCAAAAAGCGGCTCAGAAAATTCTGAAGTTCCAGAAGAGAGTAAAGAAGAAAAGAAAATAACCGATGACCAAGTGATTCTTTTTTTTGGAAATAGCCTTACTGCCGCCTACGGACTGGAAACCGAACAAGGATTTCCAAACCTGATTCAAAAAAGGATAGATTCACTAGGTCTGAATTATAAGGTTATCAACTCTGGACTTAGTGGTGAGACTACTTCTGGAGGGCTTAATAGATTGGATTGGGTTCTAAACCAGGACGTAGATATTTTTGTTTTGGAATTGGGTGCCAATGATGGACTTAGAGGTATTCCTTTGGGGAAAACAAAGGAAAACCTTCAAAAAATTATTGATGCCGTTCTAGAAAAAAATAAAAACACGACCATCATTCTTGCTGGAATGCAGATTCCTCCCAATATGGGTTTGGATTACACAGCGGAATTTCGGAACATGTACCCGGACTTGGCTAAGACTAACGATATTCTTTTAATTCCTTTCCTTCTAGATGGTGTGGCCGGAGAGCCAAATTTAAATCTTGAAGATGGCATACATCCAACGGCGGAAGGTCAAAAAATAGTTGCGGAAAATGTATGGGACATACTAGGACCGCTAGTGGTTCAAAAAAAGGAAGGTGAAATGATAATGGATTAGGCCAATTTTTCACTTTTCTTATCCACGATAAAGAATAATGCCCTCTTTACCCTAGAATGTTTTAAAACAAAAATACCTGTTATCGCAGGGAGCTTTTCACCCAAATTAGTTTGGTCCATGGGTTCAGCAATGGGCATTGAAATGGTTCTTACCTTAATTTCAATTTCCGGCTTCTGAGCTTGGGCAAAGGCCCCCGTGCAGACAACAAGCATTAACAAAAGAATAGTTTTCATTGATAGGTAGATTTGGTCTGTATATAACTCAGACATTGTCTATTTAAAATTTATGATTCGACAAACGGTCAATTTTTTCCGATGAAATTCAAACTTTTCGATGAACAACACAGGCTTATAAGTTAATTCTTACAAAATATTTTTAAGTTCATCGATGTTTTTATGCATTTCATCGATGAAATTAACTATTTCCTACAGAGAATCCAGGTTAAGAATACGTATCTGATATTTACTTACAATAAGACCTATCCTTGGAGAATAACTTAATGGATAGCCCTAAACCTGCCAAGCGGCAGGTAAGGGTCCACCCGAGGGGATAATATCTTAGGTTATGCCATCTTTGGGCTGTTTCTTTTGGTAGCGAAGGAAAGTTCCTTTTTAATTCTGGAACCTTTGAACTTGTATAACCTGGCTACTTCTTGCGTCTTTTCGGCCTTAAGCGTAGGCTGTTGTGTCTCTGTAACAATACCCGCAGTAATAGTCTCCATTTTTACCAAATCAGTATTTTCCTGTGCGCTTGCTGCGGTTCCGATGAAAAGGATAAAGAAGATGGTTGCAATTGTTTTCATGACTTGCGTTTGTTACATTATTATAACTTCGGCAAGCGTATTTGAGGGGGTGGAGATTCGATGAACAACAACCGTTTCTCGTTATCCGGCATCGATTCGGATAAAGTGTGAATTTACCTCGATGAACGTTCAAGAGGTTAAAAACAGGTCAACGGAAAAAGTATGTTTTTGGTCGATGTATATCAGCCTATTTTTAGCAACAAATTGGGATCCGGACAGTTTTTTTTATAAAAATCCAAGTGAGGCTTAGAACAAACACCGGGATAATCGCCCATGTTCCCTTGTAAATCCTTAATAATTTGAAAGTGTAGATGCGGAGCATAGTTGACATTAATATCCGGAGTACCCAAAGTGGCCAATACGTCACCACAGGAAAAAGGCTTTCCTACGTTTAAGCCGCTCAAGGACTCCAAGCTCAAATGACCATATAGGGTATAAAGTATTGAATTATTAAAATGGTGTTCCAAAATAATGGTAGGACCATAATCCCCTATTACATTGTTGTTCTTAAAACTATGGACTTTTCCATCCAAAGGAACGATTACCTTGGTTCCGGCGGGCGCCCAATAATCGATTCCTAAATGGATGTTCCTTGACTGGTCAGCACTATTGAAATTACCTTTATCGTCATATAAATTTCTTTTTTCCAGATAGCCCCCATAAGCGACTAGACCCTTCTGCGCTTTCAAAACGGACTCTATATAGGATTGGCATTCCGATGGGTCCGTAATATCCAGCTGCTTCAAATCAGGATTTTCAACTGATAGATTTAATGGAACATAGCTAATTATAGGCAAGGAGTTGTCCAATATAGGAATAGCCTTTTCTGAATAGGAAATAAGTAATTTCTCCAAGGTGTTCATTCTTCAAAAATAAAACGTTGACTCTTTTCATTAACATTTTTTAACCTTTTCTAGGGTAAGTACTTTGTATTTTTCCCACTAACTATATAAAACCAATGTTCATGAAATATACAAAACACCTCTTATTGGTATTGGTCGCATTATTGGCCACGAGTTGCCAGTCCAAAACAAAACAGGACAAAACCTCCGAAAATTCTTCCAAGAAAATGGAAAAACCTGAAGAGATTGAAAAATTAAGTCCACAAGACCTAAGCAAATATGAAACAGCCTATTTTGCAAGCGGCTGCTTTTGGTGCGTAGAGGCCATTTTTGAAAGTGTAAAAGGCGTTAAGGAAGTAATATCAGGCTATGCCGGGGGAACGGAGAAAAACCCCACTTATGAAATGGTAGGACGTGGACAGACTTCGCATGCAGAAGCTGTGGAAGTATATTATGACCCTAAGGTCATCTCCTTTGTGGAATTGGTCCAAGTTTTTTTTGGGTCCCACGATCCTACCACGTTAAATCGACAAGGTCCGGATCGGGGAACACAGTACCGTTCCATTGCGTTTTACAAAAATGATGAGCAAAAGAAAATCATAGAGAGTTATATTCAAGCCTTAAGAGATCAAAATGTTTATAATGGGGCACCCATAACTACGGAGGTGACACCCTTTACCAAATTCTACGAGGCCGAGGATTATCACCAAGACTATGAAAAAAAACATCCGAACAACTCCTATATTAGAAATGTATCCATTCCTAGGTTAAATCGGTTTAAGGCCAATTTCGGGGATTATTTAAAGGAAGAAGCTCATTAAATCAATACCACAAAAATCATTATCTTCAAGCGTCCAAAAAAGGACGCTTTTTTATTTAACTAATTAATAAAGCATGATAAAACACAAATTAAGCTTTACAGCACTTGCCTTAGGAACTTTTCTATTTTTAGCCTGCAAACAAGAACCAGTTGATGATTCTCCATGGGTATCCCTTTTTGATGGGGAATCTTTAAAAGGATGGACTCAAAAAGGAGGAAAGGCCAATTACACCGTTCGTGATAATAGTATTGTGGGGAGTACTGTACATGACACCCCCAACTCTTTTATGACCACGGACAAAACTTACGGTGACTTTATCATGGAGCTGGATTATAAGGTAGACTCTACCATGAACTCAGGGATTCAAATACGGAGTAACAGTTATCCACATTATATGGACGGGCGAGTTCATGGATATCAAATTGAGATAGATCCCTCGGATAGGGCATGGAGCGCCGGTATTTATGATGAAGCAAGAAGAGGTTGGCTGAACCCCATGACCAAAAATCCAGAAGCTCAAAAAGCATTTAAACAAAATGATTGGAACCATTATAGAATTGAGGCCATTGGGGATACCATTAAAACATGGATCAATGGAGTTCCTGCCGCTCACCTCATCGATGATAAAACCCCCGAAGGTTTTATTGCACTACAAGTGCACAGTATTGGAGATGAACAACAAGAGGGAACTGAAATTATTTGGAAAAACATTAAAATATTGACGGATAGCCTGTCGAAATATTCCAAAGAAACCCCTGTACCTCCTATAATCACTAAAAATTCCCTAGGCGTAGACGAGCAAAAAAACGGATGGCAAATGCTTTGGGACGGTAAAACTACAGATGGATGGCGTGGGGCCCGTTTGGACGAATTCCCGGAAAAGGGCTGGGAACTTAAGGATGGTGTCTTAACGGTACTTTCCTCAGGGGGTGAAGAATCCGCCGCAGGTGGTGACATTGTTACCAAAAAAACCTATGGTGATTTTGAATTAAAAGTGGATTTCAAACTTACCGAGGGAGCCAATAGCGGTATCAAATATTATGTGGATACGGACCTCAACAAAGGCCCAGGTTCCTCCATTGGTCTTGAATATCAAATATTGGATGATCAAAGACATCCAGATGCCAAATTGGGCAACCATGAAGGAAGTAGAACAGTTTCCTCATTATATGACCTTATCAAAGCGGATGAAAACAAGCCCATCAACCCCATTGGAGAATGGAACACGGCCCATATTATTTCCAAGGATGGACATGTTGAGCATTGGCTGAACGGCATGAAGGTACTGGAATTTGAACGGGGCAGTGATGATTATAAAAAATTGGTGTCGGAAAGTAAGTATGTTACCTGGCCCAACTTTGGGGAAGCCAAAAAGGGTCATATACTACTGCAGGACCACGGAGACCGAGTTTCATTTAAAAACATCAAGATTAAACCAATCACTAAAGAATAGGCAATGACAACAAGAAGAAACTTTATAAAGAAAACAACAGCAGGAACTGCGGCCGTAACCTTGGGTGGTTTGGTATTACCTTCCTCCTCGTATGCCAATATCTTAGGCGCCAATGATCAGATAAATTGTGCCGTGATAGGAGTAAGAAGTAGGGCTAAGGCACACGTAAAGGCCATAAACGAAGATCCAAATGCAAAAATATTATACAGTTGCGATGTAGATGATGTAATCCTTGAAGAGCACAATGCCTGGTGTCAGGAAAATATTGGATATATACCAAAAGTTGAAAAGGATTTTAGAAAAATGTTAGAGGATAAAAAAGTGGATGCCGTCTTTATTGCAACTCCAGAACATTGGCATGCACCCATGGCCATTATGGCACTGCAGGCCGGTAAACATG
>JAUIGC010000143.1 GCA_030429835.1 Bacteroidia bacterium | reverse complement strand
GTTGGCCAAGCCATTAGCTATATAGAAGAAGCAAAGTAATTTGATGATTTCTTAAATAGAATTCAAATTATCCATGCGGTAAATGCTCCGCATGGATAATTTTTTTTAATTTACCTTCAGTTTATTTCTAAACTAAAAATAAGTTCAATGCAATTAAAGCGAGTTGTGGTTACCGGGTTGGGTGCTCTTACCCCAATTGGTAACAATATTGAGGAGTATTGGAACGGTCTAGTAAACGGAAAGAGTGGGTCCGCGCCCATAACCTATTATGACACTGAAAAATTCAAGGTAAAATTCGCCTGTGAACTAAAAAACTACAATACAGAGGATTATTTTGACAGAAAAGAAGGCCGTAAGCTGGATAGGTTTGCGCAGTATGCATTAATTTCTTCTGATGAAGCTATTAAGGACTCTAAACTGGATTTGGATAAATTGGACAAGTTTAGGGTAGGCGTTATCTGGGGAGCAGGTATTGGTGGCCTTGAAACCTTTCAAAATGAGGTAATGAACTTTGCCCAAGGTGATGGAACCCCTAGATTCAATCCATTTTTTATACCCAAAATGATTGCAGATATAGCTCCTGGGCATATCTCCATAAAGCACGGTTTCATGGGGCCAAATTACACTACGGTTTCGGCATGTGCTTCTTCCGCAAATGCACTGATAGACGCATTGAATTACATACGTCTGGGTCATTGTGATGTTATAGTGTCGGGAGGTAGTGAGGCTGCGGTTACCATTGCAGGTATGGGAGGATTTGGTGCTATGCATGCACTTTCTACCCGAAATGAAAGTCCGGAAACGGCATCCAGGCCTTTTGACGCTACTAGGGACGGTTTCGTTCTTGGTGAAGGTGCAGGGGCTTTGATACTTGAGGAGTATGAGCATGCCAAGGCCAGGGGCGCCAAAATCTATGCTGAGGTTGCCGGTGGAGGTCTTTCCAGTGATGCCTATCATATGACTGCACCACATCCTGATGGAATAGGTGTTGTCAAGGTGATGGAAAACTGCTTGCGCGATGCAGGCATGGGCATAGAAGAGGTTGATGCCATCAATACCCATGGCACTTCTACCCCTTTAGGCGATGTGGCGGAATTAAAGGCCATTTCAGAGGTATTTGGCGAACATGCCAAGAATATAAACATCAATTCTACCAAGTCCATGACCGGACATTTATTGGGTGCCGCAGGAGCCATAGAAGCCATTGCATCTATTTTGGCCATGGAGCATGGAATGGTTCCTCCAACAATAAACCATACTACGGTAGATGAAAATATAGATCCTAGTCTAAACTTAACACTCAACAAGGCGCAAAAAAGGGATGTTAAGGTTGCTATGAGCAATACCTTTGGTTTTGGGGGTCATAATGCTTGTGTTGTCTTTAAAAAAATTGATTAAGACGTTTATGACCTTTCCTAAAAATATATTTAATTCCCATTCTAAACAGGATGGGGATTTTTTTTTAGGGATAAAGAAAATATTGGGATTTAAGCCCAAGCATTTGGGATTCTACAAAAAGGCCTTTTTGCACAGGTCCATGAACCAAAAGGATGAAAATGGAAACCCTATGAACTATGAAAGATTGGAATTTTTGGGCGATTCCATGCTAGGCACTATTATTTCCAAGCATTTGTATAATGAGGTTCCCGAAGGCGACGAGGGCTATCTTACTAAAATGAGGTCCAAGATTGTGAGTAGGGAGCATCTGAATGAGTTAGGTAAGGATTTGGATTTGATCAATTATGTGGAAAGCAGGATTCCAAAATCACATTTTGGGGAAAATATCCATGGTAATGTCTTTGAAGCATTGGTAGGGGCGATTTATTTGGATAGGGGATATAAGTATTGTGAGAGATTCATAAACAAAAGAGTTATAGAACCTTATGTGGATATAGAGCAATTGGAAGGTAAGGTAATTAGCTATAAAAGCCTAGTTATCGAATGGTGCCAAAAGCAAAAGAAATCCTTTAATTTCAATGTTTACGATGATACGGGAAACGATTCTCTAAAACACTTTGCCGTAAAACTGTCCATAGATGATAATGTGGTAGCAAAGGCAAGGGCTACCTCCAAGAAGAAGGCAGAGGAAAGAGCCTCTAAAAGGGCGTTTTTTGCCTTACAGGATAAAATGAAATAGAAACGTTACAATTACAACAAATGACTAACGTTTTCGTAACCATAACTACATCTTAAACTTATTTGCCCGTTAGGGTTTATACTTTAATAGTTCTATATTTACTTTTTTTCAGTGCGTATGTCCGCAGTCCATAAAATAAAAGATGATTTTTTTGATGATACCTTCTTTTTGATTGCATTGCACAGTACTTTGGAGGATTATGCTATTGCATATGGTTTAAACGGTATCTTAAAGGCAAAATTCAGGAGAAGCAGAGAAGATTTTGATTTATCGGAAATTAGTTCGTTCCCCTATTATGAATGGGAAGATGAATATAATTATAGGTATTGGGTGCTAGTTTCCAATCATAGCTCCAAAAAGGAATTGGTAATCAACAATGATTTATTTGAAAATGAAACTACTTATTCTACTCCTCGCTTAATTCCTGAGCTCAAGGAAGTGGATTACTTTCTTAAAATTGACGATGATGAAGAAACATTGGATGGAAATACAATAATAAAAACCCTTCAGGGCATTCCAAAGATAATGGCTGCTTACGAAGTTGATGTGAACAAACTAAAATCTAGAAATAATTTAATTTTTTAATAATGTCAAGCAATAAAAAGACAAAGATCGTAGCAACCTTAGGTCCCGCTACAAGTAAGAAAGATGTGCTAAAAAGCATGATGTTGGCAGGAGTGGATGTCTTTAGGATTAATTTTTCCCATGCAGATTATAACGATGTAAAAGAGCGCGTGGATCTTATACGTGAGTTAAACGAAGAATTGGAAACCAATACAGCAATATTGGCGGACTTACAGGGCCCCAAACTACGGGTTGGGGTAATGTCCGGTGAGGTGGTGGTGAGCCCAGGTGATGAAATCACTTTTGTGACGGGAGAGCCCTTTGAGGGAACAGCAGAAAGGGTATACATGAATTACAAGGAGTTCCCTAGAGATGTAAAACCTGGCGAGCGAATCTTACTTGATGATGGCAAATTAATTTTTGAAGTAGTCACCACAAATGGAGAATCTGAAGTAAAGGCTAAAGTGATTCAAGGTGGACCATTAAAGTCCAAAAAGGGGGTAAACCTTCCAAACACCAATATTTCTTTACCAGCCCTTACCAAAAAGGATATCAAGGATGCCGAGTTTGCCATTTCTCTTCAAGTGGACTGGATAGCCCTTTCATTTGTAAGGTTTAGTCAAGATTTGATTGATCTTCAAAATATTATCAAGCAACATTCCCAACATAAAATTCCCATTATTGCCAAAATTGAAAAGCCGGAAGCTGTTGAGAATATAGATAAAATTGTCGCCTATTGTGATGGTCTTATGGTAGCTAGGGGAGATTTAGGAGTAGAAGTTCCTGCCCAAGAAGTTCCTTTAATTCAAAAGAAACTGGTTCTTAGAGCTAAAAAGGCGAGAATTCCGGTTATTATCGCTACACAGATGATGGAAACCATGATTACGAGCCTGACCCCAACTAGGGCTGAGGTAAATGATGTTGCCAACTCGGTAATGGATGGCGCGGATGCCGTAATGTTATCGGGAGAAACTTCTGTTGGAAATTATCCGGTGCAGGTAATCGAGAGAATGGCCAGCATTCTTAGAAGCGTAGAATCGTCTGAACTGATAAAAGTACCACATGAACCACCGCATGTAAGGACCAACAGATACATCACAAAATCAATATGTTATCATGCCGCCTTAATGGCGAACGAAATAAAGGCAAAAGCGATTTCTACCCTGACCAATAGTGGATATACCGCTTTTCAAATTTCTGCATGGAGGCCTAGTGCCCACATTTTAGTGTTCACTTCCAATAAACGAATCCTCACTCAATTGAATTTATTATGGGGCGTGAAGGCGTTTTATTACGATAAATTCGTCTCCACAGATCAAACAATCGAGGATGTGAACGGTATCGCTTGCAAAAAAGGATATTTAGAGGTAGGTGATATGTTGGTAAGCTTGGCGGCCATGCCCATAAAGGCAAAGGGTATGGTAAACACCTTACGGGTTACGGAAATCGAGACCTGTAATTTCTAACTATTTATTTCCGTATATAATAAAGCCTGTTCAAAACAGGCTTTTTTTGTTAGGTAGAACTAAAAATCAAATTTTAGTTGTACGGAAACGGTTTCCTTTTCCTGTTTTGGTCCTTCTTTTTTTTCCGTGTTCAAATTGGATAGTGAAATCCCTAAAAGCCGAACGGAGTTCTGTAACTTTTCTTGATATAGCAGTTCTTTGGCCGTATCGAGAATCAGTTGTTGGTCAGATATGAAGTAAGGCAATGTCTTGCTTCGGGTGTTCAAGGTGAAGTCGCTGTATTTTATTTTTAGGGTTACCGTTTTACCAGCTATTTTAGATTTTTGAAGACGTTTTTCCAATTCGTTGGCAATATGTTCCAAACGTTCCAGCATGAAAATTTCACTACTCAAATTTTCGTTGAAGGTACGTTCCGCCCCCACAGATTTGGGTATTCTATGGGGTTTGACCGGGCTGTTGTGAATTCCCCTGACTACGTTATAGTAATAGCTTCCGCTCTTTCCAAATTGTTCTTCCAAAAAAGCAAGGGATTTGGTTTTTAAATCCTTTCCCGTGAAAATTCCCAAACGGTACATTTTATCGGCGGTGACCTTGCCCACACCATAGAACTTTCTTATTTCTAGATTCTCCAAAAAACTTTGTACTTCCTCGGGGTTCACCGTCTTTTGACCATTGGGTTTGTTTACATCACTGGCAACTTTGGCGATGAACTTGTTTATTGAAATACCTGCGGACGCATTTAAACCTGTTTCTTTGAAGATTCTGTCCCTAATTTCCTGTGCAATGAGTGTCGCCGAAGGATTTCCCTTCTTGTTTACGGTAACATCCAAATAGGCTTCGTCCAAGGACAAGGGCTCTACCAGCTCTGTGTAGTCATAAAATATAGTGCGAATCTGTTTTGAAACTTCCTTATACCTATCAAAACGGGCTTTTACAAAAATAAGTTCTGGGCAGTTCCGTTTGGCCAAAACGCTGCTCATGGCACTTCTAACACCATATTTCCTTGCCTCATAGCTAGCTGCGGATACTACCCCCCTTTCGGAACTTCCGCCTACTGCGATAGGTTTGCCCCTGAGGTCTGGGTTGTCCAACTGTTCAACGGATGCATAGAATGCATCCATATCCACATGGATAATTTTTCGTAAAGGAACTTCATTGGACATCCTATAAAATTAAGGTATATTTAATTTAATGGAACACCGCAAAAAAACGGCTATTATTCTTGGAGCCACAGGGCTAACCGGCAGTACCCTTTTGAAACTACTTTTGGAAGATGTCAGGTATAAAACCGTAAAATTGTTTTCAAGGAAAAGTGTAAACATATCCTCGAGCAAAATTGAGGAACATATTGGGGATATATTGGATTTGGAACGTTTTGAACCTGTATTTGATGCGGACGAGGTATTCTGCTGTATCGGTACCACCAAATCAAAAACACCCGATAAAGAACTTTACCGAAAGATAGATCTTGGAATCCCTGTTGAAGCTGCTCGAATGTGCAAAGCCAATGGCATTGATGTCTTTATCGTTATTTCCGCAATGGGGGCCGACCCAAACAGTAGAGTTTTCTACAATAGGGTGAAGGGCGAAATGGAGGAAGAAGTTTTGAAGATAGGTGTAAGCAGAACCCATATCTTGCAGCCTTCATTGATTTCCGGGCAAAGGAAGGAAAGGCGTTTGGGGGAATGGATGGTAAAGCAACTGTTTAAGTTATTTGATGTAATTTTAGTAGGCCCATTAAAAAAATATAGGTCCATTCATCCCGAAGAAATTACAAAATGCATGATTCAGCTGGCCAACAAAGCACATGGGAGTGGAAGGATATCTTCCGATGAAATTAAAAAGATGGCAAAAGGTGATTGAAATTGAAAGAAAGTTTCTTGTGAAGTCCATGAATTTTGTTGATGTCGCGGTTTCCAAGACTAAAATTGTACAGGGCTTTTTAAATACGCATCCAGAAAGAACGGTTAGAATTAGAATCAAAGGGGAAAAAGGTTTTATGACGGTAAAAGGAAAATCCAACGATTCCGGAACTACACGTTTTGAGTGGGAAACGGAGATTGGATTTAAGGATGCCGAAAAGTTGCTTCAACTTTGTGAAAAAGGAATTATAGACAAGACAAGGTATTTGGTATCTTTTCACAATCATAGTTTTGAGGTGGATGTATTCGAGGGGGAGAACAAGGGGCTGGTTTTAGCCGAAATTGAACTGTCAACCGAAAACGAAAAGTTCCAAAAACCGGATTGGCTGGGAGAAGAAGTTACGGGAGACATTAAATATTATAATTCACAATTAAGCAAACAACCTTTTAAAACCTGGTAATATGAAAATGATTTTACCCTTATTCTTTCTGACCATATTTTTTTCCTGTGGTAATCCAAAATTGGACAGGGAAATGAATGACGCGGTGAAAGCTAAGACCAAAACGACTGCGGAAATTAAGAAGGAATTGGAGGATAAGGGATATGAGATCTTTGATTATGTGGATGACAAAACCAAGGATACTGTATTAATGCAGCAATATTACATAGCATTTTTAAAGTCGGGACCTAATAGAAGTCAGTCAAAGGAAGATGCGGATAGTCTCCAATCCCTTCATTTGGCCCATTTGGGTCGTATGTATGAACTGGGATATGCCGATATTTCCGGACCTTTTGGTGATGATGGGGAAATTAGGGGCATTACCATATATAACACGCCAACCTTGGAAATGGCAGATAGCCTTGCCAACATGGACCCTATGGTCAAAACGGGTAGATTGATTATAGAAATTCACCCATGGTGGGCGGCCAAGGGATTTCCTTTAAGATAGAATCAGGTGGGTTAAGCTTAAAAAATTCCGTAGGGTATTATAATCAAGTTGTTTCCGTTCTGGTGGTTTTGTAAATGACCCAACCAGATTTCTGTCTGTCTTCCTTTTTCCTTGTTTTAAAAATACGTTTAAGCAAATAGGGTAGTGTACCCACAATAGAAAATATCATACCTAAGACCAATACGGAATATCCATTGGAAAAAAGATTTCCGCTGGATAGAATCCCCAATATGAGAACCGTTGATAAGGGAAAGGACAAAGCAAGAATGTTCACTCCAAAAGTAGCATTGAAGGTCTTCTGTTTCTTTTTAATCTCCATTTCTTGGGAGCCCACGACCGCAATATGTGAAAATGGCCAAAAACTACAGGCACTTAATCCAAATGAAAGTAAGAGGAGTATATCTTGCTGCACAGTGATGTTGGCAACTATTATAAATATTCCTGAAATTACGCTAACAAACCCCGCCCTTAAGAACAGTAGGGAGAAAATCTTATAAATCTGCTGCTTTTTTATTTTAACGGCCAACCCGATAAACAAAAGAACAAGGGGCGTCATAATAACGCTAAGTCTAGTTAGCGTATCACTAATGAAAAATGGCAATGACTCCATTTTAAAACCAAAAAATACCAAAATCAAGGCAATGACTATAAAGATATTTACGGGTTCGGAGATCATTGCCATTGTCAAAGACTTTAATTTAGATGCCCTGGATTGGTCGGTAATAGCACGTTTGCTATAATACCAATTCATGGCCACTAGATAGAGGATTATCAATACAAACACTTTATTGCCCAAATCTGCCATGGCCGCCTTT
>JAUIGC010000142.1 GCA_030429835.1 Bacteroidia bacterium | reverse complement strand
TAAAGAATCAAGACAATAATTATTTGGCCATTCATAGTTTTAAAAATGAGGTGGTTAAACAAACCATTTCAGACCTTGGAATACATCAAACAATTGATAAACGAGCTTCACAACGAATTAATGAACAACTGGTCGAAATGGAAGTTCCCAAAACAAGAAATACGGTAACTTAAAAATTCAATTATCTTTTCAAGAACCTATGCAAGTCGTCTGTCTACAAGAAGAAGCCTTTTATGCCCTGTTCACTAAGGTTATCGAACATGTAGAATCGAAAAGGCAGGATACGCTCGACAGATGGATTGATGGTGAAGAGGCCATGTCCATTTTACGAATCAAGTCGACCACGACACTTCAAAAGCTGAGGGACGAGGGTAAGATTAGGTTCTCCCAGCCCCAAAAGAAAATCATACTTTACGATAGGGAATCGATTATGGAATATATCGAAAAACACGCCCGAGAAACTTTTTGACTATGGAAGAAGATATCAAAGTAGATGAAGCGTTTAAAAAATCCTTTAACCTGGGCTACCGACTTGCAGCCGAACTAAATCTCAAAGTTCCCTTGCTTCACAACCAAGAAAAAATAATACCCGAAAACCCTATGCATTTGGGTATGCAACAGTTTATTGAAGAGGCCAAACTTACAAAGAACAAAAGGCAGGAAAAATCGGTAGAACAAAATGAAAAAAAGGGAAAGGGCAAAGGTTTAGGACTTTAAATCTACAGGCCCGATTTAATAGCTCTTGTTTCCCTAAGGATTAGCTACTAATAAAGAAGCCAACTTTCCCAATTTTAAGTCTTCATATGTCCAAATGATAAAATGAGCATATGATTATAGGAATATAGCTATAAAGCTATAGTGAAAATCAAAGTTTCTATGTCATTAAGTTAGTCTTCCTATACTTCCGCCCTACGGAAGTCGCACAAACTTTCACTCCTATCCTCCCCGTTCGGACACGCTTCGCCGGTCCGCCCGTGAAGTCTATCCGTTCCAGTTTTGAACGACATCCTCGGAATGCGTAAAAGCAAAAGCGGCGAAAAAGCCGCTTTACCTTTTTTCTCCCTACCCACAAAAAACTTGAACCCTTCCGTATTTCTTCCCATTTTTTAAACACCATATTAGACCATTTCAATTTCATGCCTGTACCTATTTATATTGATATGGCTCTATATGAAATAACGAGTTAAATAACTGATTATAAGTTAGTTAAAATCAAGTATGATTATCTATATTTATCCGTGAAACGGATAGCGAGGTGCATTCTAAGTAACTTAGAATTGTCTACTTCTGGCGAAGTGTTTTGCTTAAAAAGCAACGAAAATGAAACAAAGAGAAAGGGGCCGGAAACGATTGGGAAAAAAGAAGCGACACCATAATGTTATGCTCAGGTTCAACGATACAGAATATGACAAATTGAGGTTGATTTGCGAATCGTATCATCTGGATATTTCTGAAAGGGGCGTTATAAGTCCGTTATTGAGAAGATTGGTTTTGCAAAGCATATCCGAAGAAAAGGACAGGCTCCCGGACACCTCTAACCTTGCCTATCAAATAAACAAAATCGGAAACAACATCAACCAATTGGTCAAGATAGCACACCACAAGAACCTGAGAAGTCCGAACAGCAGTTTGCAAAACGAGATACAAAAAACGAACGAATTGCTTTACTCACTTTTGAAAATTGCGTTTGAAGAAAAACCAGCATGATAGCGAAGATCATTTATGGACAAACCTGTACCGGAACATTGAACTATGTCTTCGAAAAGGAAGGTATGCAAATACTCGGCTACGGCAATACGTTTTCCCAAAGCATATCGCCAAAATTCTTCGGGAGCGTGCTGTATTTTCAGGGACAGCGTAATGCCACCAAGAACAGGTATGCCCATATAAGCTTGAACCTTCCCCATGGCGAACATTTGGACGATAGGACCTTCTATAAAATCTCCGAGGAGTATATGGAAAATATGGGCTTTGGAAATCAACCCTATGTCGTAGTGCGTCACAACGATACCAAGCACGAACATGTCCATATTGTAACCACTACAGTAAAGGAAGACGGAAAAGTACTCGGAATCTTCAATAGCCATAAAAGGAGTATGGCGATACGGCAACACATCGAAAAAAAGTACGGACTTACACCCGCACCGACCAAAAAACAAAAAAGCCAGTTACCGATATACCGATTACCGGAAGAACAGTTCGGAATGGAAGCCGAAAAAGGAACGAAGTACTATCTACAGGATGTCCTGAACAGCATTAACCAAAAATACAAGGTGCGCAGTTTTAATGAACTTGCGCGGTTGGTCAAGCCCTATCATATAGAGATAAGGACCACAAAGAACAAAACGGGAAGGATAGGGGTCGCTTATGGATTGAACAACCAAAATGGATATAAAACCCGATTTATCAATGGCTCCGAAGTACATAGAGGGTTGAGCGGCCCAAAACTTCAAAAGGTATTCGATATCCATTCCAAATCGAAGCTGTTGCCGACGTACCGGAAACGCCTCTTGAAGCAAATAGAGACCACTTACGACCTTTTCCAGACCATCCGTCCGCATGACCTGGAAGCCGTGCTAAAGGAATATCAGGACATCGACGTTAAACTGGACATAAAGGAAGATGTTATAGAGGGATATACAATCTTCGATAGATCACGATACGTGTTCAAGGAAAGGGAACTCGGTAAGAACATCCGAATGCAGAACCGTTTGGAAATATTTGGTCATGGCGATGCCTTCACACAAATCGATACCGAGAGCAAACAGTTCAGATTGGAAGTCGAAAAAACAATAAAAGAGGCATTGACGACATCCTATCTGAAATCCCCAAAACAGAACGGATTGCTATCCGAACATATCGGGAATATGAAGTTCGAGGATATTGTTCCGAACTTGTTGGCCTCGGATAGGTATCAATTCTTGGAGCGTTATCTTCCAAGGAACCAAAAGAAGGTATTCAGAAAAGCCATGGAAAATGAATTCCCAATGGTCAGAAAAAACATGTACGAAAATGAGACCAAAAAGGAAAGGCAAGCCTTGGAAAACAAGTTCAAACTTATCGGAAATATATTGGAAAAGCGGATTTTCAATGTCGGCACGGAACAGGGAAGTATCCGTCTATTGTTTCAAGCTTTGGGCGTAAAGTATCAAGACAATCAATTGTCCTTCACCTGTTCGAACAGGCATACCGTACCCGTGAAATTGGGGCATCTAACTTTTCCTAAGGAAATGGAGAACTATGTGTCCACGGGTTTTGTACGTCAAAACCATTTGTTGCTGGAAATGTTGACGGAACAATCTTCAGAGAATAGCCCCAAGCTGACGGCAGCTGCCATGTTCCTGCCGATGATTTTTCCTAATCTGTTTGATAGAATGGATCCCGATTATAAAAAGCAGTACGAAAGCATTGCCTTGGGTTCCTATATAAAGAATGCCGAACATATGCATGGGCCCTTCGAAAAATCGGCGAAGGACTATATAGCACTTTTCAATGCCAAAGGGTTCTATTTTGTCAAAGGGCAAGAAGGATTCGAGGTCAAATCCATTTATACGGACAACAAAACAAGTTACACTCTGCCTAATAGAACGAGCCAGTATTTGAGTTCGATTCCCGATTTGGCAACAACATTACAGGGGCAAAAGCCAGTCATCAAAAACCTTGTTGAAGAGGGCAGGAACAAACTTGAAAACCTATGGACGGGCCATTTAATGGAAAGGGGAATGTACGACAAGGCCACCTATATGATAACGGCAGAAAACGTGCGACCGAACCTGCACCGAGAGGTGGAGCACCACCATATGGACAACGGGCTTCGAAAGTGTATGAACCAGGTAATCCAACAAAAAACAAGTGTCCAACAAAACCGTTTGCTTAAAAAGGGTGTTTACGCCATTAATTCGTTATTGGGCGGTAGCGGCAAGAAAACGGAGGAAATGTACAACGGGTTTAAAGACGAACTTACAGATTGGTCAAAATACAAGGGTCAAGGTGTAAGGCTATTCATATAGATTTAAACAAAATGTTTCAAAGAGAAATAGTTTTTTAATAATTAAATATATTTTAGCTAAAAGGAAGAGTCTATGCGCAATCGGCCCTATCTTTTGATTAATAATTGACATTATGGATTCTTATCGACCTTGGCGCTTCTAAATTTCCAGAGCATTATCATAATACTTAACGCGATGACCAAACTTGCCACCGCTAAGAACAAGATATGAAGATCAAAGCCGGGAAGACCTAACCATCCTGAAATACCCTTATAGAAAATCAATACCTCCATTGTAACAAATCCTGTAAAGAAGGCAATGAAAGTACTTTTATCAATTTTCAACAATCGGAAATAATCCAAAAGAAAAAATATAGCTACGGTAATTACGCCTAAAAAAGTCCAATGTAGATAACCAATCGTAAAGTCGAGATACGTTGCCGCTAAATTTGCAAAGTAAGGAATCGCCGTCACGAGTTGAAGCAACATTTTTATTGAAAAAAGCAAAAGGACTATCCTAAGTAGTAGCCATTGAAACGGGGATAGAAATTTTTGGATGAAATGGCTCATGTTGATATCGACCAATACCAAAATGCCACCTATCTGAAGTAATGCTCCTAAACCTCCCAGTATGTAAAAAAAAGTGGGGGGCATTATCCACAAAACGGAAAGAAAATAAGTAAGTACAATTCCTGCATTGAGGCCCCAGAAAAAGAATCCGATTTTCCTTTTAGGAATTATCAGTTTATTTTGCTCTAGCACGTATACAAAAAGTCCAATCAAGGATAAAACCATCCATCCATTATACTGAAAATGCAAATAGAAATAAATGGCTAGGCGATACCATATGGATTGGACGCCAAGATTGGTCATAATTCCGCCCAAGGCCCAAGGTCCCAAGCTTGAAAGGGCCATGTACCAAAGTGCCCACCTTAAACATTTAAAGGATAGTCCGTGTTCATTATCAATTTTGGCGTATTTTTCAAAAAGAAATAGAAATCGATAAGAGGCGAATAGAAAAAGTGTGGAAAACAATATGGAGAAAAGGGCATATCCTTGAAAAGGAAAAGTAAGTAACATCCCCATAATTGTCACTTGGGTAAACCCGAAAAGTCGCCTATATTTCTTTGTTATTTGCCCCTTTTCCAAAAATAGTTTATAAATAATTGTGGTCAAGGCAATATAAACCCATCCCAATAAGGCAATATGAGAGTGGGCATGTACAACATACCTATAATCGAATTCAAAACTTGCCAAAGAAAAGAATCGTAAAAGTACACCAAGCATCGCTGCCGCCAAAAAATAGGTCAAAGCTATCCGGATATGTTTTTGGAGATGTATCACATGTAGGGTACAGACCAGTCCATCGTATTAAAAATCCTTTCTCTTTGCTTTGTAAGTTAACCACCATAAAGGGATAGCCGTCCAAATCACCAACATTACAATAGAAATTATCAAACCCGTTTGTGTACCAAAGAATTTTTTGAACACTGCTCCCGTATATCCTAATAACGCAGAAATATCAAGTTCCAATAAAATTAAAATTCTTGAAAGGTCGATCGGGTTAATCATGGTGGCGGCCAGAGAAAATGTATCCAAGGGATATTCTTTAAAGATAATGAGGGACATTAAAAACAGCCCATCGTATATCACTGCCAAGAACAACCATAGTAGTACCGCATAGCCGAAGCCCTTGATTTTATTTTCATTGGAAAGGGCTATGTTAAAGGAAAGTGCTGTAAATATAAGGGTCAAGAATGCCCCTGTGACCAAAAGCAAGGAAAAATCGAATATGGCATCACTTTTAAACAGGCCATACATAACAAAGGGGATACCCAAACCAAGGACAAGGCTCATGGTCAGGGAACCCGCAACCCCAAAATACTGCCCTAAAAATATGGACGTCCTCCTGATGGGCTGGGCCAAAAGAAGCTCCGTAAATTCCTTGGAATTGTAATAATACATGACCCCAAAAATGGTCCCTATCAAGGGAACCAGTACAATTATGATGTTCATTAAGGTTATGACAGCTTTGGACACATCGTTATTGAGAAACAATAGTACAAAACCCAATAAAAGATAGAATAGGAAATATACATAACTCCAGCGGCTCCTAATCAGGTCAAAAAAACTGTATTTTAATATTTTAAGCATGGTTCTTTGCGTTTGCTATGGCCGCAATGGCGTGTTCTAAATCGTTCTGTCGGGTCTGTTCCTTTAATTCCGGTATACTTCCCTTAAAATAGATTTTCCCCTCTAAAATATATACAATGGTATTGGCTACCTCTGCAACAAATTGCATAATATGTGAGGTAATTAAAATAGTTTTTCCTTTTTCCTTTTCCTCACGAATCAATCCCTTAAGATGAATAAGGGATGCGGGATCTAGTCCTGTGGTGGGTTCGTCAAGTACGATTAGGGGACAATCGAACATAAAGGTCAATACAATATTCACCTTCTGTTTGGTTCCACCGGACAAGGTGGACAATCTTTTGTCCATGAAGGGTTCCAATTGAAAGAGTGTTATTAATCGTTGCTCCTCACTGGGTTTACGGCGTAGATCTTTGATCATACGAATAAGTTCCCGTACTTTTAAATTACCGGGGAAATTCGCAATTTGTGGCAGGTAATCAATTTGTTCACGGTACTTCCAGTTCTTTTTGATTGGGGCGCCGTTTACGGTTATAGTACCCTTTTGGGGTAACACCATCCCCAGGATACTTTTGATAAGGGTCGTCTTTCCAGAACCATTGGGGCCCAAAACCGCGAAGATTCCATTGGTTTCAATGTCAAGATCTATACCCGATAGAACTTTATTTTTCCCAAAGGACTTGTGTAGTTCCTTAATGTGTATCATGTGATCTTTGTATTAGGGGGTTGGCGTCCATAAGGTTGTCTGGAGTAAAAACGGGCGATACTTTTTCCGAGAAGTCAATAATATCCATGAACAGGCTACGTAAAAGGACGATGGTTTCCGGGGTCCTGTTCACGATATAAGAAAACAGTTTGACCGGCCTATAGGGAATATCGCCTATACCGTCCTTGTCCAGGTCATACCCAGTGTAATCGCTCCAGTAGTTTTGGTCGAATATGTTATCGTTCATTTTACTATTGTACGAAATATCAAAAGAGTTGTAAAGAAAATTATTCCTTGTAAACGTATTGGCGTAGCAAGCACCCAATACCTTTATGGCCCATCCGTTTGCAACAAAATCATTGTTGTCGTAAGTAATACGGTTGGATCCCTCTATATTGATTCCTATTGTATTTTCCTCAAAAACATTATTTACGATTTCGGCATCGTTTATTTCTTTTAGGAGCATTCCGTAAGAAGCCGTTCCCCAATTGTTCCTAAAGGTGTTCTTTATCATTTTGATGCGTTTTGAAAACATGACCGCCACTCCGGCACCATTCTCTTCAAAGGTATTACCCGTGTAAACATCGTCATTGGAGAACATAAAGTGAAGGCCATACCTAAGATTTTTCGTACTGGTGTTACCTTTAATCGTCACGTTATCGGAAAACTCCAAATAGATTCCGTCTCGTACGCCCTGTACAATGTTCCGTTCAACCTCAACATTGTGGGAATACCAAAGTTGTATACCATTGCCCGAATTGTACTCGTCCACAGCATCACCTATAATTTTGTTGTGAAAAATCTTGCCATGATTTGATTTTTCCAAATAAATGCCAAAAAACAACCTTTCCAAAACTACGTTCTGTATAAGGAAATGTTCGCTTTTAACCACGCGGATGGCTGCGTAATCCGTCGTATAGCTTGTGCCCACATTTATAATGAACAGTCCGTCTATGGTAACATGGTCTGAAACTATACGGATAATCTCCCCTTTTTCCTCTCCGTCCACAATGGGATATCCCTGTCCCAAAAGAGTCAATGGCTTATCAATAAGAATATTAAATT
>JAUIGC010000006.1 GCA_030429835.1 Bacteroidia bacterium | reverse complement strand
AATTCCTTTTCAAAGGCATCCTTTAGTATCTCTATATTTCTATTTTCACAGAATACCAAGGGAAAGAACAGCCATACATTTTGGGTACCGACCTGGCCATCCGACCTGTGATACCCCATAAAAGTTCGTTCCTTCCACTGGGAAATATCGGGAGGGTTCCAAGTATATCTATCCGTTCTTCCTTGTACTTCCGCACTCTGATGCTTTACATTTTCCGTAGTTAAAAGTCCCCCCTTTTGTATAAAGTGGAGAGCCCTACCTACTAAAACCCCGTACATAAAAACGCTGTCTCCCTCCTTTAAATTCTGGAGGGCTATTTTATGTTTTGCCTTGATAGGATTTAATATGGTAATGTCCTGGCCTTCAAAACGTACCTTTTCTCCTTCCTTCAAGTCCATCAGGGCTATGCCGACATTGTCCTCGTTATGTACTTTGATCATCTGTTGCATCATGCTTTTATTTATAGCTGTCCACAAATTTCGTAAATCCCTCCTCTACACCATTTGCTTCCAAATGTTTCAAGGCTTCTTCAATGGCTTCGGGAAGGCCGTCCACGTTGTTTAAATCAGTATCCCAATAGCCAATATTGCCCAATACCTTATGAACGATATTCGACAGGTTGGGAAGATCCCAGAGCTTTTTAAAATTATTAATAATAGCCTCATCGTCATTCAATGGCAAATCCACACCCTTCCATTGGCCTTGATAAAATCGGATCAAACAAGCAAAGGCAAAAACCATTTTTAAGGGCAGCCTTTTATTTAATTGAACATATTCCAATAGACTTGGCAGTACCCTGACCTTAAACTTGGAGACGGAATTTAAGGCGATGCTGGACAATTGATGTTTGATGAACGGATTTCGAAAGCGGTCAAAGACATCCTTTGCAAAATCCTCTAATTCCCTTTTGCCCATTTCCAGCGTGGGGATTACTTCCTCGAATATTAGGGAACGAATAAAGGTACCGGTAAAAGAATCGTCCACCGTATCCTTTACAGTTTCATTACCATAGAGCAATCCTAAAGGTACCATGGCCGTATGTGCCCCGTTTAATATCCGAACCTTTCTTGTTCTATACGGTTGCATATCTGTTACAATCTGTACATCCAAATCGGTCTTATGAAATGGTAGTTTCTCCTTTAAATGAGCATCGCCCTCTATTACCCATAGGAAAAAGGCTTCGGCACTGACAATCAATCTATCCTTATAATTTAACTGACCATCATATTCCTCAATGTCATCCTTTGGATAGCCCGGGACAATTCTATCTACCAAAGTATTATGAAAAGTACAGGCATTCAGCACCCAGTGTTTAAAGTCCCTGGAAAGCCCCCATAGGCTTATATATTTTAAAATGATGGTCTTTAGGGTATCTGCGTTGTAATTAATCAACTCGCATGGAATAATGGTCAACCCACCCGAGTCCTTGCTTCCCTTAAAATATTGAAATCGCTCATGTAGAAAAAGTGTCAACTTTCCCGGAAATGAATTGGGAGGCTGCATTTCCTGCGTATCATTTTCATCAAAGCTGATTCCGGCCTCGGTGGTATTGGATATGACAAACTCCAGTTCCTTCTCTCTTGCCAATGACATGAAGGCATTAAACGCTTCGTAGGGGTTGATTCCTTTGACAATGTTTTGAACAAGAATCTTTTCCTGAACCTCAGCCCCATCCTCAATACCTTTGGTAAACAGTGTATACAATCCGTCCTGCTCGTTGAGCAAGGAAACCATACCTTTTTCAATAGGTTGCACTACGGCCACACCCACATTGAAACCCACCTCATCGTTCAAAACTTGAAAGGCGTAATCCACAAACGCACGCAAAAAATTACCTTCCCCAAACTGGACCACTTTTATGGGTAAATTATTTACGCTATTATTAAATTTCCTATTTAGATTTTGCATAAAATTCTATGGATAGTTTCTTCCAAGACCCTGAGAAAGCTTTATAATAATCTTACTGTAATTCGTTTGGAAAAGGACAAAAATTCCTTCTAAGATTCTACGCTTCTTATGGATTTGATAAGGGCTAAAGTATCCTTAACCGTTTTAGTAAGTCCATCAAAATCCTTCTTTGCCAGGACCTCCTTGCCAATGAGCTGCGAACCCATTCCTACACAGGTCACCCCGGCGTCGAACCAACCTTTCAGGTTACCCTCATCGGTACTTACACCACCTGTGGGCATGACGCTGGTCCAAGGTTGGGGCCCTTTGATTGCCTTTACAAAACCGGGACCATAGGTAGAACCTGGAAACAACTTTATAATTTCGCAACCCAGTTCCTCGGCCCTATTGATTTCAGTCAATGAACCACAACCTGGAGACCAAAGTACCTTTCTTCTATTACAGACAAGGGCGATATCCTCCCGCAGGGAAGGAGTTACGATAAAATTAGCTCCCATCTGCATGAACATACTGGCAGCGGCGGCATCTGTAATGGAACCAACACCCATGATCATTCCGGGTAGTTCCTTAAGGGCATACTTATTCAACTCAGAAAAAACCTCAAAGGCAAAGTCCCCCCTAGCGGTAAACTCCATAAGACGGGCCCCACCCTTATAACAAGCCTCTAGTACTTTTTTTCCTAATTCTATATCTGCATGATAAAACAAGGGCACCATGCCTGTTTCCTTCATGACCGCAGCTACTTCCAATCTCGAATATTTTGCCATAAGCCCATCCTAAATCCTTCCCAAAGGGAAGGACTTCCATTTTTTTTAACTATTAATACTCAATTTAAACAAAAATCTTTTCATCATACTTCTTTGAAGGGGTTTGTATAGGACTATCTCGCCACCCTACCTGAAGCGTCTCCTCCCATCAGCTTTTCGACCTCATCGACCGTTACCAAATTGGCATCTCCCTTAATCGTATGCTTCAAACAGGAAGCGGCAACGGCAAAATCCAACGCGGTTTGGTCATCGCCTTCATACTTCATCAAACCATAGATGAGTCCGCCCATGAAGGAATCGCCCCCACCGACTCTATCCACGATATCCGTAATTTGGTACTGACGGGTTTCATACATCTTGGAACCGTCCCAAAGCACACCCGCCCACGTATTATGCGATGCGGATATGGAACCTCTTAAGGTCGTAATCACTTTTTTGGCCTTTGGGAATTTCTTCATCATCTGCTTACAGACGGAGAGAAAAGCTTCGGCCTTCACATCGGCCCCGTCCTTGTGGACATCCAATCCTCCCGGATGTATACCGAAATGCTTTTCGGCATCCTCTTCGTTTCCTAAGATGATATCACAATAGGAAGTAAGTTCCGTCATTATTTTTTCACGGTCGCCACCATATTGCCACAACTTTGCACGATAATTTAAATCCGTAGAAATGGTAATTCCTTTTCTATCGGCAGCTTTTACCGCTTCCAGGCAAACATCGGCGGCACCTTGGGAAATTGCAGGGGTTATACCCGTCCAATGAAACCACTCTACACCGTCAAAAACATCATCCCAATCAATCATGCCCGGTTCAATCTCGGCTATGGCTGAATGTGACCTATCATATATCACTTTACTTCCACGACTTACCGCACCGGTTTCCAAAAAGTAGATACCCAAACGGTCCCCACCGAACACAATTTTATTGGTGCCTACGCCTCTTTTACGCATTTCCATTAGCGCACACTCCCCAATATCATTTTTGGGCAAGCGAGTCACAAACTCTACGGGCACACCATAATTGGCCAAAGAAACGGCTACATTGGATTCTCCCCCACCATATACCACATCGAATTCGTTCGCTTGGGAAAACCTTAAAAAACCGGGAGGTGACAATCGTAGCATGATCTCACCGAAAGTAACTACTTTTTTCATTATGAATTTAGATTGAAAATTGTTTTAAATATTAAAATATTCCTTTGCATTATTATAACTGATGTCCTGTACCATTTTACCTAACCATTTTGTGTCATTGGGGAGCTCACCATTGGCAATATCCCTTCCGATAAGATTGCACAAAATTCTTCTAAAGTACTCATGACGTGGAAAGGAAAGAAAGCTCCTTGAATCCGTCAACATTCCAATAAAGCAACTTAAAAGCCCTATATTGGATAAGGCATTCATCTGCTTTTCCATACCATCCTTTTGATCAAGGAACCACCACCCGGACCCAAACTGGATCTTTCCTCGGATAGAACCGTCATTAAAATTACCGATCATACTCGCCATCATTTCATTATCCCTTGGGTTGATATTATAGATGATAGTCTTACATAGTTGATCATGGGTATCCAGCTCATTTAAAAACTTGGATAAAGCTTCCGCTTGCTGCCAATCCCCTATTGAATCCCAACCGGTATCAGGTCCCAATTGGGCCAGCATCCTGTTATTATTGTTTCTTAAAGCTCCTAAATGAAATTGTTGCACCCAACCATACTCATGATATTTCCGCGAAAGGAACAAGAGAATGGCACACTTAAAGGAATCCATTTCCTCATTGCCGATGGTTTTGCTGTCAAACCTCTTGTTCAGCACGGTGTTCAGATCGTGTTCATTGAAGGAAGCGAAGTACATATGGGGAAGTCCGTGATCCGCTATCCTGCAACCATGGGTATGGAAGTATGCTATTCTTTTTTCAAGCGCATCGCACAAGGTGGCAAAGTTGTTAATGGCAACCCCGGAAACTTCCGAAAGTTCTTCCAAATAGTCCACAAAGCCCTCCGCTTCAATGAAAATGGCCTTATCCGGTCTAAACGCCGTGCTTACCTTGGTTTTAAAATTGCTTTGTGCCAAAGTCTGGTGGTGCTTTAGAGTATCTGTGGGGTCCTCCGTGGTACACAAAAATTCAACATTCATTTGTGTTATCAATCCCCTACTGCCAAAGTCTTCACCCTTTAAATGATTGTTGGCCTGATTGTAAATCTGTATAGCGTTATCCGACGATAAAGTTTCCGAAATATTAAAATAGCGTTGCAGTTCCAAGTGGGTCCAGTGATATAGTGGGTTTCGCATGGTATAAGGTACCGTGTACGCCCATTTTTCGAATTTCTCCTGGTCCTTCGCATTACCTGTTATAAATTCCTCGGAAACTCCCAAGGTACGCATTGCCCGCCATTTGTAATGGTCTCCATAGAGCCATGCCTGGGTCAAATTGTCAAATTTGGTATCATTTGCGAGCATTTCAGGTGACAAATGATTGTGATAGTCAATAATTGGCATATCACGGGCGAATTCATGGTACAGTATTTTGGAGTATTCATTCTCCAATAAAAAGTCGCTATCCATAAAGGACTTCATAGGTACATTTTTAAGGCTGGTCCTTTGATTATCATCCAATCCATTTGATGGATGCCGACCAAATAGTTAAAATTAATGATTTTGGTACTAAGCGCTGGTGCTTAGGATTAGTTTTCATGGGATTATTCCATATTTTGGAGCTTTTGTTAAATTAAATTGCTGTCTCTAAATTATTCAATTTAAAAAGCATTGGCTGCCTTAGAATTTATATTTCATTTGAGAAGGTCAATTGTGCTTCCCCTCAGGAAGTGAACCCATTTTATAATAGTAATTCCTGATTAGTACTAGGTTTGGAATTTGGATTTTTGAAACAGTATCATTTTATGGATTATTAACTTGATATTTTCACCGTTTGAAGAATTTTAAACTCCACATTTGTAATAGATTTTCTTTCCCGAAAATATCCCTAATACTTTTAGCATGCTTTGGAAATGACCATAAAACTGTATATTGTAACCTACCTTTGGAAACACGGGATAACTTATCTTTTTTAATGAAAGAATGAAAAATCTAAAGAAAACATTTAGGTGGTTTGGACCTGATTTTGGTGTATCATTAGCTGATATAAGGCAATTGGGCGTACAAGGAATAGTGGCGGCATGCCAGGAAGTACCGCTGGGCGAGATATGGCCCAAGGACACCATTGGTACCCTCAAGACACAAATAGAACACCATGGTATGGAATGGTCCGTGGTGGAAAGTGTGAATGTGCATACAGCCATCAAGTACGGGCTCAAGGAAAGGGACCTGTATATATCCAATTATATAGAAACCTTGAAAAATTTGGCGTCCCACGGTATTTATAATGTGTGCTACAATTTTATGCAGCTTATAGACTGGACCCGTACCGATCTAGATTATATTTTGCCAACCGGAGCCTCCGCCCTTCGATATAGTCCAATTTCAGCAGCGGCATTTGACCTTTTTATCTTGGAACGCGAAGGAGCCCAAGAGTCGTACTCAAAAAAGGAGTATCTAGAAGCAAAGACCTATTTTGAAGCCTTGTCCAGTTTAGAAAAAAAGAATCTAAAAGCAGCTATTCTGGCCGGTATGCCAGGTTCCAGAAAAGAAATAGATTTAAGCGAGTTTAAAAAGAACCACACAACCGTACTGGGTATAAAAAAGGAAACACTTCAGGAAAACCTGTCCTATTTTCTCAACGCGGTGATTCCAGAGGCAGAAAAGTTAGGCGTACGCATGGCCATACATCCAGATGATCCTCCATTCTCCGTTTTTGGGGTACCTAGAATCGTTTCCAATTATGAGGATATTAGGTTTTTGTTGGAATGCTGTCCTTCCCCCAGCAATGGGCTAACTTTTTGTTCCGGTTCATTGGGTGCATCGGAAACAAATGACTTGGTGAAGATTGTTGAGGATTTTGGGGATAAGATTCATTTTATACATCTTCGCAATGTTTCCCGAAACCAAGATGGCAGTTTTTACGAGGCCGATCATCTTAGTGGTTCTGTACCTATGCAAAAGGTCATGAAGGCCATCGTACAACAGCAACAAAAACGACATATGACACAAAATGGCGTGGTAGACATACCCATGAGACCAGATCATGGCCATGTTTTGCTGGATGACAAAAAACGCCAGCAAGAGTTTTACTCTGGTTACTCCCTCATTGGCAGGGCCATGGGACTTGCCCAACTTTCCGGACTGGAGATGGGCGTACGGGAAAGCTTGGATGTATAAAAAAAATAATATTGATTCGTAAAATATATACTATCACTTGGAAAGGAATACGCACAAAGACTTTGTGGGTATGTACTTTGCTTTTGTTGGAATCCTGCGCTCTGGAAAATAACACCAAGGTGCTCTATTTTGCCCATTCCCTTCCTGTTACCCATCCCGTACATAGGGCCATTATGGACATGAAGGAATCCTTGGCCCAAAAATCGGGTGGGCAATTACAAATAAAGGTCTTTCCCGATGGCCAACTGGGGACAGAGCGCGAAGTCTTGGAACTCCTACAAATAGGGAGTATTTCCATGACAAAGGTAAGTGCAGCCTCCCTTTCCAACTTTGCCCCGGATTACCAGGTAACCAGTATTCCCTATTTATTTAGGGACAGGGAACATCTGTTCAGGGTATTGGAAGGTGAAATCGGGAAGGAATTATTGTTGAGCAGCACAGAATATTTGCTAAGAGGGCTATGTTTCTATGATGCCGGAGCTCGAAGCTTTTATGCAAAGAACCATCAAATAGAAAGCCCGGCGGATTTAGATGGCATGAAAATCAGGACGATGAACGACCAAATGTCCGTTGATATGGTAAACACCCTTGGCGGTTCTGCAACCCCCATGGCCTATGGCGAACTTTATACCGCCCTACAGCAAAATGTGGTTGATGGAGCGGAAAACAACATCCCTTCCTTTGTTACCAGTAACCATTACGAGGTCTGTAAATATTATTCGTTCGATGAGCATACCATGGTACCCGATGTAGTAGTGATCGGGACCCGTTTTTGGGAAACATTGAACGATACAGAAAAAAAATGGCTTCAGGAAGCTGCCGATGAAAGTGTAGCAAAACAAAAAAGATATTGGAAAGAAACAGTGGAAGAAAATATGGAGGTGCTGAAAAAGGCCAATGTTCAATTTTTATACCCGGATAAAAGTGAATTTTCAAAAAATGCCGCTCCGATCATGGAGAAAATGATGCAGGATGAAAAAATGAAAGCGGTAATTGAAAAAATACGGTCAGAATAATGCAAAAAACCTACAATCTCCTGAATAAAATAATCGAGGGCCTTTTGGTGGCCATCTTCGGTCTATTGGTTATAGATGTAGTTTGGCAAGTGCTATCCCGTTATGTCGTGGGCCAATCCAGTTCCTTTACGGAGGAATTCGCACGATTTTCATTGATTTGGCTTACGGTACTTGGTGCAGCCTATATCAACGGGCAGCAAGAAGGCCATCTTTCCATGGATTTTTTACTATTAAAATTGCCGGAGGCCAAACGAAAAAGAAGGCAAAAAGTAATCCAAATATGTATGGCCGTCTTTGCATTCGTGGTTATGGTCATTGGCGGTGGCAATTTGGTCTATACAACGCTTCGATTAGGCCAAACTTCCTCTGCCCTACACCTACCACTGGGGTACGTATATAGTATTGTGCCCTTATGTGGTCTTATTATTATGTTCTTTTCTTGGTACAACGTTAAACAACTAAATAGCAAATAAATGAGTATAGAACTTATAAGTGTTTTGGTCCTTTTTGTAAGTTTCGCCATTTTATTGCTCTATGGGGTACCCGTAGCCTACTCCATTGGAATTTCCACTACCCTGGTGCTTGTTATTAATATGGCCTTTAACCCCTCAGTCACTACAGTGGCCCAGCGTATGACCACGGGCATAGATAATTTTGCCCTGCTGGCTATCCCATTTTTCATTTTGGCCGGGGAACTTATGAACCGTGGGGGCGTGGCCAATAGGCTTATTGCTTTGGCCAAATCCCTAATTGGGAGTCTTCCAGGAGGACTGGCCTATGTGAATATCATTTCGGCCATGTTGTTTGGGGCCATTTCAGGGTCGGCCATAGCTGCGGCCTCGGCCATTGGTAGTACCCTAACTGACAAAATGGAAAAAGAGGGCTATCCCAGGCAATTTAGTGCCGCCGTAAACATTAGTTCATCCACTACGGGCCTATTGATCCCGCCCAGTAATGTACTCATCATTTTTGCATTGGCAAGTGGTGGAACGGCATCGGTGGCCGCCCTATTTGTTGCAGGGTATATCCCCGGTATTTTGGTGGGCCTTGCACTTATGATCATGGTCTATTTTTATGCAAAAAAGAAGAAGTTGCCCAAGGCAGATAGGGTAGGTTTTAAACAGCTTTTTATTCATTTTAAGGAAGCCTTTCTCAGCCTTACGCTTTTGGTTATTGTGGTTGGAGGAATTGTTGCCGGTATTTTTACAGCGACTGAGGCTGCGGCCATAGCCGTTGTATATGCCGCTTTTTTAGGTTTCCTGAACAAGGAGCTACGTATTATGGATATTAGGGGAATTTTGTTGAAAAGTGCCAAAACAACGGCCATCGTTATGTTCTTGATTGCCACTTCCATGGCCATGTCCTGGGTCTTTTCCTTTGAGGGCATACCGCAATTGCTTACGGGACTCATGGTAGACTCCGTAAGTAATCCTATACTGATATTCCTTTTGATCAATATAATATTGCTCATCGTAGGAACTTTTATGGATATGACGCCCGCCGTTCTCATCTTTACACCAATTTTCTTGCCCGTTGCCATGGCGCTAGGGATGCATCCCGTTCAGTTTGGTATGGTGATCGTATTGAATTTGTGTATTGGAGTTTGTACCCCCCCGGTGGGTACTTTACTTTTTGTGGGCAGTGGCGTGGCCCAAGTGCCCGTTGGCAAGGTTATTAAACCTTTATTACCCCTTTTATTGGCCATGGTTTTTGTACTATTTTTAATTACTTATTTCTCAGGAATATCATTGTGGTTGCCCCAATTTTTTGGATTGATTGATTAAGACTAAAAATACCAAAACGACCTAATTCTGATTTAGTAGGAAAGTAAATAGTATTCTTTTAAATACGTTGCGATGTTTTAAAGGCAAAATACTGCTAAAGAATAATCTGTTTGATTTAGAGGTTTTCGTCTACCACTTGGTGATTCTTTGTGTACGTTTACTTTGGATGAAGTGGAAATGCTCCGGATAAACTTCTCGCCTCAAATGGTAAAAAACAAGAAAGCCACTCAATCTCTTGAATGGCTTGCTATTGTTAAGCTCCTCCTCTTGGGCTCGAACCAAGGACCCTCTGATTAACAGTCAGATGCTCTAACCAACTGAGCTAAGGAGGAAAATACCGTACTTTATCCTTTAAAGCGGCTGCAAATATAAATGTTTTTTAAACTTTGCCAAACAAAAAAAAGCGGTTTTTCTATTTAAATAACCATTTGTACAAATCGTTCCCATTAGCAAATAACAACAAGGCTATTAAAAGAAAGAATCCTGTCATCTGGGCATACTCTAAAAACTTATCGCTTGGCTTTCTACCCGTAATCATTTCGTACAATAAAAACATAACATGTCCCCCGTCCAAAGCAGGAATAGGAAGAATATTCATAAAGGCCAAAATTATAGAAATAAAAGCCGTAGTAGCCCAAAAGGCCGGCCAATTCCAATTGTCGGGAAACATACCCCCAATTGCCGCAAAACCTCCCACCTCTTTATATGCTCCTGTATCAGGATTAAAAATCTTCTTCATACCCTTGATGTAATCAGTCAAGGTTTTAACACCTTTGTTCCAACCAGCGGGTATCGATTCTAATAAGGAATACTCAATGGTTTTAATTTTCAAAAATCCCTGTTTCTCTGCCTCATCATAGGTAACACCTATCATTAAGCCCAACTTTGCATCTTCGGAAATTTGAGCCCGTAAAGGCACCTCAACACCTTCTCTTTTTACAATGACATTCACTGTATTGCCTTTTTCTCTTTCCAGTATTGGGAAGACCTGATCTTGATACAGAACGGATTCACCTGCAATATTTATAACTCTATCCCCAGATTTAAACCCTACGTTAGCATTTACAGATTCCTTTGGAATCTGACTTATTGTAAACGGAAGTCTAGGCTTTATAAATCGAGCTTCATCTTTATTGGCAGATATTGTTTTTATGAAATCAACAGGAATTTCCTCTTGAAAAGTTTTTCCATCACGCTCTAGGGTAAAAGTCTCTCCATAGATTAACTCTGGTAAAATACCATTAATATCTTCTACTGGTTTTCCATCAACAGAAAGCACTTTATCTCCAGTTTTGAGCCCTATAGCATCACCAAGAACAGGCTCTGTAACCCATATTCCATCTTTAAGACTATCATTGGAAATGTAGGTCTCGCCATAAGCAAATACTAATCCAATAAAAATTACTACTGCCAAGATAAAGTTAACCGTAACCCCACCCAACATAATAATCAAGCGCTGCCAGGCCGGTTTGCTGCGAAATTCCCATGGTTTGGGCTCCTCCTTCAAGGCTTCGGTATCCATACTCTCATCGATCATGCCGGCAATCTTCACATATCCACCTAGTGGAAGCCAGCCTATTCCATATACAGTTTCCCCTATTTTCTTTTTAAAAAGGGAGAATTTTACATCAAAGAACAAATAGAACTTTTCTACTCGGGTCTTGAATAATTTGGCGGGGATAAAATGTCCAAGTTCATGAAGCACGATCAACAAGGAAAGGCTTAGGAAAAACTGGATAGTCTTAATGGCAATGGGACTCATTAGCGTCTTCTAAAATTTAAATCGGACAAAAGTACGGCTTTACGGAGTCTTAAAAAAAGAAACTCGGTATACACTCTCTTTTTTTAAGAATAATTTGGCTTCATCAGCCCATAATAATTTGAATCACACCTTGTACTAACTTACCTTTGCACAAAAAGAATCATGGGCTCTTTTTTCAGTAAATTCAAATTTTTTGGCATAGTAATGCTGGGTATATCAGCGGTTATCATATATCTGTTTTATAATGCCCTACAGCCCAAAAAAATACTTCCTATCTACACGCCGGCCATGGTCAACAGTGAATTGGTAGACCAGGAAATTCAGCATATCCGAAAATATCACACGATTGCGGACTTTTCCCTGATAAACCAAAACGGAGACACCATTACACAGGATGATTATAAGGATAAGATTTACGTGGCGGATTTTTTCTTTACCACCTGCCCTACGATCTGCCCCATAATGACCAAAAATATGGCCTCCATCCAAGATAAAGTTGGGGATGACGTCATGCTGCTTTCCCACTCCGTTACCCCGCAGATAGATTCCGTAGCACAATTAAAAAAGTACGCTTTGGAAAAAGGGGTTGACGATTCTAAATGGAACTTGGTTACCGGTGACAAAAAACAGATCTATGATCTGGCACGTAAGTCCTATTTGGCCGTAAAAACCGACGGTGATGGAGGCCCTTACGACATGATACATACAGAAAACTTTATTTTGGTCGACAAAAAAAAACGAATTCGCGGGTTTTACGACGGTACCAAAGAAGAAGAAATTCAAAAATTGTTGGACGACCTTGAAATTTTAAAATCAAGTTATCAAGAATAATCTAAGTTGTTTTCCCTGCAGGAGCCCAAAACTATATTCGTATTATGATCTAAAGTTGATATATCTCCAATAATCCTTGGTATTGATAAAAATTGCGTTATTTTTGCTTAATTATATTGAATCTAAATAAGAATTGGAGACAACGGTTGCACGCTTAAAGCGAGGTCAAAAAGGAATTATCAAAGAGTTTACGGAGGATTTGCTTCCCATTAAACTTTTGGAGCTGGGCTGTCTGCCTGGTAACGAGGTAGAACTGGTACAGGTGGCTCCCCTCAAGGATCCAATCTATATAAATGTCAATGGGTCACATATTGCCATTAGGCGAGTGATTGCGGAGCAAATAGCTTTGGAGGTCATTGATGAAGATGATGTGCTATGAGCAAACAAATCAATGTAGCTCTTATTGGAAATCCTAATACCGGGAAAACCTCCGTCTTCAATCAACTAACCGGACTCAATCAAAAAGTTGGAAATTACCCGGGAATTACGGTTGAAAAGAAAGAAGGCATCTGTAAGCTTGCAAGAGGTGTTAGGGCACATATTATCGACCTGCCCGGAACATACAGTTTAAACACTACTTCATTGGACGAAAGTGTCGCCGTGGAACTTCTACTTAATAAAAATGACAAGGATCACCCGGATGTAGCCCTTGTAATTTCTGATGTAGAAAACCTTAAACGGAACCTGCTTCTCTTTACACAGATCAAGGATTTAAAGATTCCTGCCATACTGGTCATCAATATGGCCGATAGGATGGACAGAAAGGGCATTAGCATCGATGTTGAACTTTTAGAGGAAAAACTAGATGCCAAAATTACATTGGTAAGCACACGAAAAGGCACGGGCATAGAAAAGCTAAAAGAACTTATTGCCGATTACAAAAACCTTTCAAAGACACCTAATGTAGATGCCACGGTTATAGCGCCAGAGTATTTTGAAAAACTAAGGAAAACCTTCCCTAAAGAGGATATCTATAAATTATGGCTGGTCATAACCCAGGATGTGAACTTTATGCCTATCGAAAAGAACCTTATTAAGGATGCTTCTTCGTTCACCACCAAATCAAAGTCGGAATTAAAAAGGCTTCAGCAAAAGGAGACCATACTCCGTTATCAATTTATCAATGGCATTTTAAAGGAAACCTATAAGGTAGACGTAAATGCTGCCAAAGGATTCCGTGCCACCTTGGATAAAGTTTTGACGCATAAAATCTTTGGTTATCTGATTTTCTTTATCATTCTTCTTACCATTTTCCAGGCCATATACGGGTGGAGCGAATATCCCATGGATATGATCGATGGTTTCTTCGCCTCGGCAACGGAATGGGTCAAGGATACTTTGCCTCCCGGAGTTTTTACGAATTTGATTGCAGAAGGTGTATTGGCAGGAATTGGAGGTATCGTAATTTTTATACCCCAAATAGCTTTCCTTTTTCTATTTATTTCCCTTTTGGAGGAAACCGGGTATATGAGTAGAGTGGTATTTCTGATGGACAGAATCATGAGACCTTTTGGGCTTAGTGGAAAGAGTGTTGTTCCCTTGATTTCGGGAACTGCCTGTGCCATACCTGCCGTAATGGCGACAAGGACCATTGAAAACTGGAAAGAACGATTGATTACCATATTGGTAACCCCATTTACCACCTGTTCGGCAAGATTACCCGTCTATCTGATTATTATTGCCCTTGTTATTCCGGAAGGAAGTTTTTTAGGACTAAGCTTTAAGGCCTTAACACTGATGCTCCTGTACCTTTTGGGCTTTGCGGCCGCCATATTTTCGGCCATGGCGCTCAATAAAATATTGAAAATAAAAAGCAGGTCTTTCTTCGTTATAGAGCTTCCCAACTATAAACTCCCACTTCTAAAAAATGTGGGATATACGGTTTTGGAAAAAACCAAAAGTTTCGTTTTTGGAGCAGGAAAAATCATTTTGGCCATTTCCATTATTCTTTGGTTTTTGGGATCCAATGGATTTTCTGAAGATTTCAAAAATGCAGAATCCATTGTAACTGACCGAGTAGCGGAAAATGGTTTTTCAACCTACAGTGAGTCCTACATCAAAAATAACTTGACAGAATATAAAAATTCTCTTGGACAAGGTGAGATGGCGGAAGTAAACATGGCTATCCAGGATTCCATAAGGGCCATGAATACCGTTTTGGAACAAAAGGCCCTAAATCAGGAAATAGCAAGTTACAAACTGGAGCATTCCTATATGGGATATATGGGAAAGGCCATAGAACCCATTGTAGAACCCTTGGGGTATGACTGGAAAATAGGAATAGCCGTACTCACCTCATTTGCGGCCCGTGAAGTATTTGTAGGTACCTTGGCAACCATTTACAGCGTTGGGAACGATGAGGAAGAGACCATAAAAAACCGAATGGCCGCAGAAGTCAACCCCAAAACCAAGGAGCCATTGTTTAACTTGGCCTCAGGTATTTCTCTATTGCTATTCTATGCCTTTGCCATGCAATGTATGAGTACATTGGCCATAGTGAAAAGGGAAACCAACTCTTGGAAATGGCCCACTTTCCAATTAGTATTTATGAGTTTGTTTGCTTATATTATTGCACTGATTGCGTATCAAATCTTAAAATAAATGGAGCTACTGCAACATATATTAGTTTATCTAACCGTGGCGATTTCTTTCGCATATCTTGTAATTAAGTTTATACTTCCCAAAAAACTGTTTTCAAACGGAAAGGACAATACAAAAGCTTGTGGCCAAGATGATTGTGGTTGCCACTAGAACACTGGTGCAGTGTTAACAGATCAATAAAACTTTCACAATAAATTCCAAAATCCTATGGTTTTGTTCGTTCGGATACCTTAGTTTGCAGACCAGTCATCAATCCTATGAGCAAAACACCTATCTTTTTAATATGGGGAATTCAGGTTTTCTTTAGCCATTTAATATTTTCCCAAAACCTTACCTCCACTGTTCTTGATAGCACAACCCAACAACCCATTCCATACGCTACAGTTCTATTGAACAATAGGGGGGTAATCACCAATGAAGAAGGCAAATTCACTTTTTTGATTCAGGATGAAATCAAGGAGACGGATTCCCTTTTTATTTCCTGCATTGGATATGAATCCTTAGGAAAACCTCTAAAAGAATTTACGGGAAACAAAATTCTCCTGCGTCCGAAGGCAATAGAACTTCGTGAAGTCATCGTTTCCAACAAAAATTATACCCCGGAAGAAATTCTTGAATTGGTAGAGGACAACATCGAAAAAAATTACAAAATTGGCTATACCAAAAAAAGACTCTTTCTTAGGGAGTCCTATTCCAATTATATAGAAAAATCGGATTATCAAATCAAGGAATCAACCATACCGGCGTTGAACCGAGAATTTCTGGATAGTGTTTTAAGGTCTGTACCTACCAATGACACCTATTACACGGAGGTTCTTGGTGACCTGTATGGCACAAAGGATGAAGACCAGCAAAAATTGGACCTCATCAAGGCATCGGAGCTCTACGATAAAAACAGCCGTCTTGACCTGGAAAACCTTGAGGAACGTTTTAATGAAATTATCAAGAAGAACGTTAAAACGGATTCTTATTTCAAGGTAAAGTCCGGATTGTTCGGCACCAAGGTCGATGCCGATGAGCTTTTTGAGAAGGAAGTGGATTCCAACGATGTTAAATCGCTCAACAAAGAGTTGGAAGAAACAACGGAACGCAAAAAATTCTTTTCAAACTATAAAAGAAGGACTTTGGCCAATTTATATACCAACCTTCCCATTTTTGAGGACACAGACTATAATGTGTTATGGAAATCGAGGCGTTACGAACTTACCATGGAGGAATTTACCTATATCGGTGATAAACCATTGTATGTCATAGACTTTAAGCCAAAACGTTCGGAGGATTTTAAGGGAAAGCTATATATAGATGCTAACGATTTTGCACTGGTAAAAATGGACTTTGAAAATGTAGAACCCTTACGGAAATTCAGTCTTCTTGGGATTTCCCTGAACGAATACCTGGCCAAGGGAAGTATACTTTTTGGAAAGGACGACGATGGAAAATACAGCCTTCGGTATTATGAAATTACCAAAGGTAACAGAGTAGGTTTCAAAAGGCCCGTCAAGATTATAGAAAAAAACAAACATGTAAAGGGGCGAAGAAAGCAGAATGAACTTCATCTAAAAATCGATGCTGCATTCAATGGCCGAAACAAATATGAAGTCGTCGTATTTGATACCGAGGCCATATCAGAGTCCACTTTTGAATCCTTTACCGAAAAAAAAGATGTTCTGCCCCAATATATGCCCAATTATGACCCTGAATTTTGGAAAGGCCATACCATTATGGAACCCAATATGGCCATAAAGGAGTTTAAATCCGAGGTACAGCAAGAAAACTAATTGCCTCTATAGTTCAATATTTAAAAATCGCTTTTACCGATAAAGGCGATTTTTTTTATGCCGCAGTGTAACCTTTTGTAATTTCCAGACTATATATGGTAAAGGATTACAATAAAGAACACCTTTTGAAAGAGCTAACCAACGAAGAATTGATGACATCGGTCGCAAATGGCGAACTGGATTCGGTGAAAATCCTTTTTGAAAGGCACCACATCCATGTATTCAACTTTTTGTACAAAATGAGCGGAGATAGTATGTTAAGCGAGGACTTGACCCAAGAAGTTTTTTATAAGGTCATGAAATATAGAAGTTCCTATAACCATGGAAGTTTTATTTCTTGGCTGTTCACTATAGCAAGAAATAGTTTAAAGACACATTTTAAGAAAAATAGGCCCCATGATGATCTTGAAAACATCTCCTATAAACTGGCTAATGAAAACGAAAATAGCTCCGAAGAATATTCGCAATTGCAATTGGCATTGGCCAAACTCAGCGCATCGGATAGGGAATTGTTGTTATTAAATCGGTTTCAGGAGATAAAATACAAAGAACTGGCCGAGATAACAGGGAGTACGCCGGGAGCCATAAAAACTAAGGTCAGCAGGGCCTTAAAAAAATTGAAGACCATTTATTTGAATGAACTATGAAGATATCACACGAAAAAATTAAAACCCTACTTCCGCTCTATCTGGAAGGAGTCCTTGATGCTGAGGAAATAAAACTCCTTGAAGGACATCTAACGGATTGTGAGGAGTGCAAAAAAGAATTGGAAGGGTACAAAATACTATCCAAAGCTTTTAAGGAGGAAGAAGTGGCGAAACCTTCAAATAATCTGGAAATTGAGTTTCTAAAGGCTTTGAACGAAGAAAAAAACAAGCAAAATAAGGTAATACCGCTCCGTAAAAAAAATACTGAAAACCTAGGCTTCAAAAATTTAATACGTATTGCCGCTGGGATTGCACTGCTCATAGGAGCCTTTATGATGGGTAAAATGCAGGAGGCAAAGAAAGCTGATTCAGAATTGGCCCTATTGCGGAATGAAACCTTAAAAATCAAAGAAACCGCCATGCTTTCCTTAATGGAAAATCAATCTGCAAGCAAGCGCATACGCGGGGTCAATTATATAGAGGACTTTACCCAACCTGATGAAGACATCCTAAAAGCCTTAACGGATAGGATGCTTTATGACGAGAATACCAACGTGCGAATGGCCGCGGTAGAAGCACTCTCCAATTACACCTCCTCCAAATCCGTTAAAATGGCATTTGTAAATGCCCTGGAAAAGGAAAAGAATCCCAGTGTACAAATAGCCATCATTAAAAATTTGGTACGGATACAGGAAAAAAAGGCTACCGGACCTATGAAAAAACTCTTGAACCAAGAGGATACACAACCATTTATCAAAGAAGAAATCAAAAAAGGATTACCACAAATTATATAAACACCAGTGCTGACGTAGTCAACGCATCAAAAAACGAAAATCATGAAAAAAATCTCATTATTTCTAGTCGCAACCATTCTTTCCTGGGGCTTACAGGCGCAATCCGAATTTAGCAAAGCCCTAAGCGGTATAGATTGGGTAAAGATTGAAACCAAATCCAGTATCACCATTAAAACCCATGACAAGAACGAAATGCTTATAAAGATCAAGGACCCCAAACCCAGACCGGAAAAAGCACAAGGGCTTAAACTTCTCGGCGCTACAGGTACGGACAATACCAATGTTGGTTTTAATGTAGAACAATCCGGAAATAACTTAGTAGTGGAGAACATCAGAAAAGACCAAGAAGCAGAAATCTATTTACCTAAATCCCAAAATGTTTCCATTACCAATTCCTGGGGCGGAACAACCACCATTTCCGGTTTTTCAGGAGAAGTTGAAGCCAACAATAATTTGAACGGACAGTTGGTGCTGGAAAATCTTTCCGGTCCCGTTACGGCTTATTCGCTAAATCAAGGAATACAAGTCACGTTTAATGAACTTAAACCCGACACTCCAATAGTTCTTAGCACGACCAACGGTGAAATTGATGTAACGATTCCTACCACTGCCAAGGCCGACTTGCAACTAAGTACATGGAACGGGGATATCTATTCAAATTTTGATATTTCGAGACCTGATAAAGATGGACTTAAATCCATATCCAGTAAAAACATAAAAGGAGCCATCAATGGTGGTGGAACGGATCTTAAACTTAAATCCACTAACGGTAACATTTATCTACGCAAAAAATAGAATAATCAATAAAAACGAACAGTCATGAAATGAGCCAACTAAAGTTCTAATTATAGTAGAATATTAAATGGCGAATCCTATCTAACTTTTAAAAGTCAATCAAAATGAAACAGATTAAAAAATTACAAATCACATTGGCCCTTTGCTTAATCAGCCTAGCCCTTTCCGCCCAAAAAACAATTGAGCAAAATATCAACTACAATAATCAGTACATAGAAATCGATGTTAAGTTTGCTTCGGACATTGAAATAAAAACTTGGAACAAGCCTATGGTATACTTCAAAGCAGAAATATCAACTTATGAGGGAAATCATTTGGACCTTTACGATATAAGTTTTGAGGAAACAACTTCCAGTATCAAAATTGAATCAAAAACGGAAAAGCTTTTTAAACAATTATGGAAGGATCGAGAAAAAAAATCTGGTAAGACAAGGGAATATTTTGTTACTGGAGAAGAATATCAATTCAATTATACAGTTTACATTCCTCAAAATGCCAAGTTTAAATTAAGCAGTATAAACGGAGACCTAAAATCCGATATAATCGAAGGCGATTTTACCGCAGAACTTATCAATGGAAATATTGATATTGCAGAATACTCCGGCACTCTGGACCTTAGAACCATTAATGGCGAAATAGACCTGAAAATGACAGATGCCAATTTGGTGGCAGAAACCATTCACGGCGACATCTATGCCGATGAAAAACTAAAGTTCGAATACTCGGACCGCCATGTGGGCTCAAAAATTTCAGGAATTACGGCAAACGGCAAAAACCGCCTCAAGTTGAATACCATTAATGGCAATATGTACCTAAGGTATTAAATCAAGTTTTTTATCAGATTATAGAATAGCAAGCACCAACCCGCTACCAACAAAAGGCCTCCAAGGGGAGTTACTGGACCTAAAAGTTTAAGTTTCTTCCCTTTTGATGCGCTAATACATAATCCATAGATACTGAAGGAAAATAACACCGTTCCAAGTATAAAGCTAAGAACCATATAGTACTCCAAATCAGTTTCCAGATTAAAATTAAAACCAATCATTAATAGTACAAGGGCATGGTACATTTGGTATTTAACGCCCGTTTCAAAACTGGCCATCTGATCTGTGGTGAAATCCTTTTTTAATTTGTGTGCTCCAAAGGCTCCCAAAATAACGGCCAATAGACCTAAAAGGGCCCCTATGACCTGTGAAAGTAGTACCATGACTTTTTTTCAAATATAATAGTATTTTAAGAGTGCTAACTCCTTGAAATTATCGACTGCCTGAAGAATGGTTATCTTTAATACAAATTTTAAATATGAAAAAAATCCTTACCGTTATCTTCATTGCCCTATTGTCACTACCCGTTGGCTGTAAAACTTCAAAAAAAATTACAACCAATGGACAATCAAATGAACCCATTGAGCGCGAACGCACGGATATTTCATTACTGGATAGAATACGTAAAAAAAGTGGTGTGATTGTCAGAAATGGAGTGCCTTTACTTAACAAATCTGCCAACTCATTTAGTTCTGAAGGAAGTCAGGAACCCCTGTATGTGGTGAACTCACAGGTTATTGGTAATTCTTTTGATTCCGTAAATGACCTCGTTGACAGTTTTAATGTAAAATCAATAAGGATATTGTCTGGTTCAGAAGCTTCAAGCTATGGAACACAGGGAGGAAATGGGGTTATTATAATAACCACTTTTCAATAGTACTTTAATTTGGGGGGTCAACCTGTAATTTCCCCTTTAAATCATTGAAGATATTTACCGTTTCAATAGAATCCTTAAGATTAAAATAGAGTTTAATAGAGTCTTTGTACACAAGTTTAATTTTGGGCTGTGAAATATTGTCCACAAAAACATGAATTTCTTTATCCGTCAAGGAATCCTGAAATTCTTGAAAAATCCCTTTCTCCTTTTCAAGTGCAGAAAAACCGTTCAAACGAAGCATAGGTGGAATCCTATCCACGAATACGACGCTGTCCAAATCTGAATATGGTACCTTTTCCACATAAAATCCAGAAATTATTTGAAAATGATCTGGAGCGGTCTTCACCCAGTTTTTATAATGCATGATCAATACGGATAAGCATAGGATAATGGTTATAACCAATATCAAATTCCAAAACCAGTGTCTCTTTTTGGGAGCCATATTTTTATTCCATTTTAGAATTTAAAAGGGCGCATCCATACTAAACTTAAAAGCACACTTTCAGTTAATATAACTGTGTATTCCTTAAAAAATTATTTGAATCCGTACTTTGAAAACAAGTTTATCCAAGCCCCACGTCCAGGGTCATCATAATAATGAACCCTCCTATAAAACCCATAGTGGCAATATCCGTGTATTTATCCTGCTGGGTTTCAGGTATTACCTCTTCCACGACCACAAAAATCATAGCGCCGGCAGCAAAAGATAGGGCATAGGGTAAAATAGGCTGAAACGTAAGCACGGCCCACGCTCCCAAAACTCCAGCAATAGGTTCCACCAATGCCGAGGCCTGCCCAAACATAAAGCTTTTGGTCCTACTTAGACCATGCCTTCTTAAGGGCATAGCTACAGCAAAACCCTCGGGGAAATTCTGGAGTCCAATCCCTAATGCCAAAGCTACGGCACCACCTATAGAGGCACCTTCAAAACCTGCTGCAACACCTCCAAAAAGTACCCCTACGGCCAAACCCTCGGGAATGTTGTGTAATGTTATGGCCAGCGTGAGCAAGGTCGTTCTATGCCAAGGGGTTTTGACACCTTCGGCTTCATTTTCCTTAAAATTAATATGCAGATGGGGAAGAATTTTGTCCAGTCCAAATATAAATCCAGCACCAAGAAGAAAACCCACGGCTGCGGGAATCACTTTGACAAAACCCTCTCCCGGACTCATTTCAATACCAGGGGCCAATAGACTCCAAAAACTGGCGGCAACCATAACACCCCCAGTAAACCCAAGCATACCATCCAAAACAGCCCTATTCATAGTTTTGAAAAAGAAAACTAGGGCAGCTCCGGCAGCCGTAAGCCCCCATGTGAACAGAGTGGCGTACAAGGCCGCCAAAACCGGGTTTATAGTTTCAAAATAATCGATTACAGAATCCATGTCAATTCATTTTAACTCTTTTCCAATATCTCCAAGAACAGATTGGAGGCTATCTGATCGGATATTCTCATTTCCCTATCATTGATTTTGATGCTCACGGAACCATCAAAATCCTCGCGCTCCAAAATTTTAAGGGTATCTCCCAATGCTATTTGGTTCTTATCCAAAAACTTCAAAAAAGCCACGGAAGAATCGTTTACCCCAACACAAACCCCTTTGGAACCAATTGGCAATTCACTGATCAGCTTTTTGACCGATTTCTTAAACTCCCCGTCCTTTGAAGGTATGGGATCTCCATGGGGATCCACCCTTGGGTTTCCTAAATAAGTATCAAGCTTATCAATAAGCTTTTCACTTTTTATATGCTCCAATTGTTCCGCGACCTCATGGACCTCATCCCAGGCAAAATCCAATTTATCTACCAAAAACACTTCCCATAAACGGTGTTTCCTAACTATGGAAAGTGCAGTAAGTTGTCCCTTTTCCGTAAGTGAGACCCCTCTGTACTTCTTGTAGTTCACCATGTTTTTCTCAGACAACTTCTTTATCATATCTGTTACGGAAGAAGGTTTGGTCTCCATCTGTTCTGCAATGGCATTGGTAGAAATAGGGTCTTCCTTACCGTTCCCCAAATGATAAATCGCTTTTATATAATCTTCCTCTGAAAGTGTCATTTCATTATTAAATGAAGCTAAATTACATTTTTATATCTAAAAACAAATATTTAGTTTTGTCTAAATTATTTTTTAGAATAATTATAATTAAATTTTAGACGTGTTTTCAAAAGATTTCATTTTGTTTATTTTTAATTTCGCATGCTTTTGGGCTTGGACACAGAACGCTAGCGTTTCCGGCGTTGTCACTTCGGGAGATGAAAAAGTGCCCTATGCGAATATTTATCTCAAAAACACAGAAATTGGAACTTCCTCCAATGAATTTGGCAACTATCTCTTGCAGGAAATAGCACCTGGTACCTATACCTTGTCCGTATCCTTCATCGGTTATAAACCTTTTAACAAGAGAATTTCCCTTTCGGAAAATCAAAACCTTATTCTTAACATCCGTTTGGAGGCTTCAACGGAGAATCTTGAGGAAATGGTAGTCACAGGCACCCTGAAAGCAGTAAGCCGTTCTGAAAGTCCCGTTCCCGTTGAAGTCTATAGCCCTACATTTTTAAAACAAAATCCCACCGCAAACATCTTTGAAGCCCTTCAAAACGTAAACGGGGTTCGACCGCAAATAAACTGTAATGTCTGTAATACCGGCGATATCCATATCAATGGATTGGAAGGTCCCTATACCCTGGTTTTGATTGATGGAATGCCCATTGTTAGTGGACTCGGTACGGTCTATGGCCTATCTGGAATTCCTAATTCCCTGATAGAACAAATCGAAATTGTCAAAGGTCCAGCCTCAAGTCTATATGGGAGCGAAGCTGTAGGGGGCCTTATCAACATCATAACCAAAAATAATTTGGAAGCACCTAATTTTGCCGCCGATACCTTCTTGACCGGATGGGGCGAATATAATTTGGATATAGGGGCCAAGATTGATGTGGGGCCAAAATCAAATGTATTACTGGGAGTCAATTATTTTAACTTTGACCAATTGGTGGACAACAATGGGGACAATTTTACGGATTTAACCCTTCAAAATCGCATATCACTTTTTCAAAAATGGAGTTTTCAGCGAAAGGACAATCGTATATTTTCCTTGGCCGGTCGTTATTTTTATGAGGACCGATGGGGCGGTGAGCTACAGTGGACTCCCGAATACCGTGGGGGGGACGAAATTTATGGTGAAAGTATCTATACTAGACGCTGGGAAATCCTTGGAAAATACCAACTCCCCATCAAGGAAAAGCTGTTGTTTTCCTTTTCGTATAACAATCACAGCCAAAACTCGGTTTATGGCGATATCTCCTATATTGCCGACCAACGGATTGGATTCTCCCAATTGACCTGGGATAAAAAACTAGGCAAGCACGACCTTTTGGTGGGCACCTCTCTTCGGTATAACTTTTATGACGACAATACTACGGCCACTGTAATTGCCGATGAGGTTCTTATTCCTAGTCTATTTCTACAAGATGAAATCAATCTGGCGAGAAAACATTCCTTGCTATTAGGTCTTCGTTATGATTATGACCAAAGACACGGTGCTATTTACACCCCCAGAACCGCCTATCGTTTTAAAGTGACGGACAATGATATTATACGCCTGAACGCAGGCACGGGTTTTAGGGTAGTAAATCTATTCACGGAAGAGCATGCGGCCCTTACCGGAGCTAGGGATGTAATCGTTACCGAGGAATTGAAGCCAGAGCGTTCCTTTAACGTCAACCTCAACTATCTAAAAAAGATTTATGGCTCCAATGGCACCTTCGCCAATATAGATGCCTCGCTTTTTTATACCCATTTCAGCAATGCCATTTTGCCGGACTATGATACAAATCCCAACCAGATAATTTACGATAATTTAGATGGCAAATCGGTTTCAAAAGGAATAAGTGCCAATATAGATGTAGTGTTCCCTAACGGATTCAAGTTTTTACTTGGAGCTACATTACAAGATGTGAGTCAGACCGAAAACGGTATCACTAAACGACAAATCCTTACCGAAAGCTATACGGGAACTTGGAATTTCGGATATACCCTGCACAACCTAGACTTGACTATCGATTACACAGGTAATCTTTATGGACCTATGCGTTTACCAACTTTAGGAGAAAGTGACCCTAGAAGTGATTATTCGCCTGTTTGGAGTATCCAAAACATACAGTTTACCTATAAGGGATTGAAAAATTTTGAATTCTATGGCGGCCTCAAAAATTTATTGAACTGGACTCCCAGCCGTGGCAACCCCTTTATCATTGCCCGCGCCAACGACCCCTTTGACAAAGAGGTCGTATTTGATTCCAATGGCAGCCCTATGGCTACACCAAACAACCCAAATGCGCTTACCTTTGACCCATCCTATGTGTACGGCCCCAACCAAGGCATCCGGGGCTTCCTTGGATTACGGTATAGGCTCAATTAATACCTGCTGATATTAAAAAGGGCATTGAGTAAATCCCTATTTTTGGACATGGCCAAATTGGACTATGACTACATTATCATTGGGGCAGGAGCAGCAGGGCTCCTATTGGCCGATGCCTTGGGTAAGGATACTTATTTCAAAAACAAAACCATTCTCCTTGTGGATAAGGATGCCAAAAAAAGTAACGATCGCACTTGGTGTTTCTGGGAAAGGGGAAAGGGTGAGTTTGATGGTCTATTACATAAAGAATGGAATAACATAGTCTTTAGTGGTCAGGATTTTTCCAAAAGCTATGCCATAGCCCCTTATAGCTATAAAATGGTGCGGGGACTCGATTTTTACATTCACTATTTTGAAAAAATAAAGAATTATCCCAACATCAACTTTAAACAGGAAACGGTATCAGATGTCGTAAAAACTTCGGGGAATGTGATTGTCAGCACCCAAGAAAACCAGTATAGTTGCCAAAAGGTATTCGATAGTAGATTTCACTACAGTATGATTCCCAATAAGGGTAAATATCCAGTGATTCAGCAGCATTTTGTGGGATGGGTCATAAAAACCCCTTCCCCTATTTTCAATGTGGACGAAGCCACCTATATGGATTTCTCCGTTCCACAAAAAGGGAATACCCGGTTTATGTACGTTCTGCCTTTTAAGGAGGACGTAGCCCTGGTGGAATACACTTTATTTTCTGAACACCTCTTGCCCAAGACCGAATACGAAGCAGCCATAAAGGACTATATAGAAAATCACCTCAACTGTGACTCCTATGAAATTCTGGAACGTGAACAAGGCAATATTCCCATGACCTGTTTTGATTTCACCAAAAACAACGACGAGCGGGTCACCTGTATAGGAACGGCCGGCGGATGGGCAAAGCCAAGTACCGGTTATACATTTATGAATACTTCAAAAAAAATTCCTTTATTGGTCTCCAATTTAAAGTTGGAGGGACAACCCCAAAGCTTAAAACAAGATAAACGCTTTTGGTTTTACGATCTCCTTTTTTTGGATGTCCTTCACTCAAATAATGCAATCGGCCATAAAATTTTTACGCGTCTGTTTAAAAGCAGACCCCCCCAATTGATTTTTAAGTTCTTGGATGAGGAAACCCATTTATGGGAAGAAATATATTATATACTGGGTTGCCCTAAAATCCCATTCTTAAAGGCCTTTTTCAAAAGATTATTTTAAACCGTCCTTTGCATTAGGTTTTCCCCAAATTCCTTCAGTATTAATTTTTTGTCGTCTGTAATATCCAGGCATTCCAAAATTTTAAACGCTTTTTCAGTATAAAATGCAATAGCCTCCTGGGTGGCTTTTGAAGCTCCACTTTCTTGAAAAATCGATTTTACGGCTTCAATTTTATCTTCGGGTTCTTTGGGCTGTATGGAATACAAATCCAAAAGTTCTTTTTTGAAGACGGCCGATCCAGATTCCATGGCTTTAATGAAAAGATAGGTCTTTTTATTCTCGATAATATCCCCTCCTACTTGTTTACCGAACGTTTTTGGGTCTCCAAAGGCATCCAGATAATCATCTTGTATTTGAAACGCTATTCCCAAGTTCAGCCCAAATTGGTAAATCAGTTCTTGGTTTTGATTATTGGTTCCGGCAACAATGGCTCCCATTTTCATGGCTGCGGCTAACAGGACGGCCGTCTTGTATTCGATCATCTTTAAATATTCCGCTAGTGCAACATTTTCCAGTACTTCAAAATCCACGTCATACTGTTGCCCCTCACAGACTTGTAATGCCGTTTTACTGAACAACTTGGCCAGTTCCCTAAAAGTTACGGGGTCATAGTTTTCAAAAAACTGATAGGCACAGATTAGCATAGCATCTCCCGAAAGAATGCCCGTATTGGTGTCCCATTTTTCATGAACGGTCATCTTGCCCCTTCTCACGGGGGCCGCATCCATAATATCGTCATGTACCAAGGAAAAGTTATGAAATACTTCAATGGCCAATGCCGCATCCAATGCCTTTTTGTAAGAACCATCAAAAATTTCCGCCGTTACCAAAGCCAATACAGGTCTCAATCGTTTACCCCCTAATTTTAAAATATAGTTTATGGGTTCATAAAGGTTGACGGGCTCCCTTAGGACAAACTTTGACTCCATGTAGGAAATAAATTCCGACCTATAAAAATCAATGGGTTTCATGCACTTTTTTTTCAAAAATACGTCCATTGTTACAAAAAGCGAACAAATCCGTCAGATGTTAAAAGAAATTATTTCAAAAAAAATGCAATAGTTTCAAAAATAACCGTCTCTACCATTGAAGACCAAAAGAAAAACCATTAGTGGTTACTAAAAAACAGCAGAATAATAACCTGGCCGAATTCTTTGAAGAAGAATACAGTTCGCTTAAAGGCTATGTGCGTTCCAAAATTAAGCACACGGCAGAAAGTGATGCTGAGGATATTATTCAGGATGTTGCTTTACGAATTTTCTCTAGGCCATTGGATGCGTTGCCCATTCAAAATATTGGTGGTTTCGTGTACAATGCCGTAAGAAATAGGATTATTGATATCATGCGTGCAAAAAAGGAAAGAATCGATGATGAAAAGAGCTTGGAGATTCTATGGACAGAATTCGCCAGTATGTTTCACGACGATTTTCACGAAGAATATCCTGACCAACTAAAAGAAAAGCTTAAGGATGCTATCACAGCCCTTAAACCAGACTATAGGGACATTATTATTGCCGTGGACTTTGAAGGGTATACCTATCGAGAAATTTCGAGACAAACAGGAATACCACCAGGCACATTGATGTCTAGAAGACACAGGGCCATGTCCCTCTTATTAAAAAAATTAAAAGATGTAAAAAAATAAAAACAATGAATTATGGAAACAAAGGATAACATTAAAAGACACGTAGAGGACGGAGTGAAGAATTCGGTCAAAAAAGGAGTTAAGATTTTCTTTTTTGTCCTACTGGGAATTACCATAGCCTTTTTATTCGGCTACATAGTCATGCACTTGTGGAACTGGTTGATGCCCTATTTATTCGGACTTCCAAAAGTAAATTACTGGCAAGCTTTTGGCATTCTCCTATTATCAAAGATAATTTTTGGTTTTGGTGGTGGTGGAGGCCATGACAAAAAAAGAAAATCCAAAAAGAAGGAATTCTTTAGAAATAGATGCGGAGGTATGCGAAGGGATTTTTCCGAATGGGAGCATTATGACGATTTCTGGAAGGAAGAAGGGGAGCAGGCCTATAAAAATTATGTTGAAAGAATTAAAATGGAAGAAAATGGAGGAGAATAAAAAAAATAAAAGAAGATATCATTTTTTAAACAAAGCCTTTTTCTGGAGTCTTAACTTCCCCAAATCCGAGACAATAGATCAGACTGAAACCTTAGCGGTATCTCCAGTTTTGCCAGATGGTCATCGATAGTGGGCATCGCTTGTTAACAAATTGTAAAACTTTGGAAACTTTTATTGTTTTTAAAGTTTCCATATGTACCTTTGCCCCACGTTATGAAAGAAAAAATTAGGGACAAGGCGACGGATATGTTCTTAAACTTTGGGTTTAAGAGCATTACGATGGATGACATTGCGAATGCCATGGGTATTTCCAAAAAGACCATTTATTCCGAGTACAGTAATAAGACGGCTTTGGTGGAAGACTGTGTCATGGGAAAGTTCTGTAGTATGAGCGATGGCATCAATGATATAACCGCTCAGGAAAAAAACCCAATTGAGGAGCTTTTTGAAATAAAAAAATATGTATTGAGCCATTTAAAGGATGAAAAATCCTCTCCTCAATATCAATTAATGAAATATTACCCTAGAATATATAACAAGCTCAAAGAAATGCAGTATGAGATGATGCAGCATTGTGTAACCTCCAATATTGAAAGAGGTATGGAACAGGGCTTATATAGACCCAACCTTCACGTTGAGTTTATCTCTAAAATATACTTTGCAGGTATGAACAGTATTAAGGACCAGACCATGTTTCCCATAGACCGTTTTCCTGCTATTTTTTTAATGGAGGCCTACTTGGAATATCATTTAAGGGCCATTGTTTCCCCTGATGGGCGAAAAAAATTAAACGAAATCATCAATTCAAATCATCAATAAATGCGTAATCAACTAATCACCTTACTATTGTTCATGGCTCTTACAACCGGCTATGCGCAGGAAGAAACCTATAGTTTTACCCTACAAGAGGCTATTACCTTCGCCTTGGAAAATAATTACAGTGCCATTAATGCTGATAGAGACCTTATCGATGCCCAAAAGCAAAAATGGGAAACCATTGCCGAGGGACTTCCTCAAGTCTCCGGGGCAGTGAGCTATCAAAACCAGCTCATTCAACAGGTGGTCCAATTGCCCGGTGAGATTGCCGGTGGAGAACCAGGTACCTTTGTAGAGGTGGTTTTTGGCCAGCCCCAACAGGTAAACGCTTCAGCCACCTTGAGGCAGAAAATTTTTGACGGCTCCTACATCGTTGGGGTACAAGCGACCAAGGCCTTTCTTAGATATAGTGCCAATAACAATGAAAAGACGGCTCAAGAAGTAAGAAAGGCGGTGGTGGAATCCTACGGAAATGTACTCTTGGCCCGCGAAAGTGTATCCATTCTAAAAAAGAACAAAGAAACTCTGGACAAAAATCTGTATGAGACTACCAAACTTTTTGAAAATGGACTAAGTGACGAGGAAAGTGTGGATCAATTGAAGATCACGTTATCTTCTATTGAAAACCAGTTAAAGAATTCGGTTCGCCTGGAAGAAATAACCTTGCAAATGTTGAACGTGGTTATGGGATTAGACCTTAATGCACCAACGCGTTTAGAGGATGACTTGGAAAAACTGACCCAGGAGCAAATCGACCTGGGAATCATTGAAACGGATTTGAACCTGGAAAACAACGTGGATTATAAAATTGTCCAAAACCTAAACGAGCAACGTTATTTTGAATGGAAACTGGCCAAGAGCCGAGCCCTACCTACCCTGAACGGTTTTGTAAGCTATGGTGCCCTTTCTTTTGGTAATGAATTTACCTTTTTTGATAAGGGACAGGATTATTTTGAATTTTCCTCTTTTGGCTTGGACCTTAGCATTCCAATCTTTAGTTCGTTAAAAAGAAGTGCAAGTACCCAAAGGGCAAAAATCGCCTTGGAAAAGGCGAAGACCCAATTGACCGAAACGGAACAACAGATTCGTTTACAATTGGAAAATGCCAAAAGCAATTATGTATTGGCCATTGAGCAATACCAAACCTCAAAGGAGAATCTGGAACTTGCCGAACGCATAGAACAAAAAAACCAAATAAAGTATACGGAGGGTCTTGCCAGTAGTTTTGAGCTCCGTCAGGCACAAACACAGCTATACACGGCCCAGCAGGAATATTTGCAGTATATGGTAGATGTCATCAATAAGAAAACGGAACTCGAAATTATCTTAAACAAACAATCCTAAGCAATCAATCAATTAAATATATCATTATGAAAAAACTACTTTTCCTAGCCATTTCATTGGGACTACTATCCTGCGGAGGTGAAAACCAGTCCGTATCCAGTCTTATAGAAAAGGGTAATCTTGAGGCCATAAGGGACAAAAAGAACGAAATAGTTGAACAACAGAAGGAACTGGAAAATAAAATAGCACAGCTAGATTCTGCCATATCCCTATTGGGAACGGTAGAAAAACTGCCCTTGGTAAACACCATAACCTTAGAACCACAACTTTTTAATCATTATCTGGAACTACAGGGAGATGTAAGTACCAAACAAAATGTACTCATCTATCCGGAAATGGCCGGGACCTTACAAAGGGTATATGTAAAGGAAGGTCAACAGGTAAACAAAGGACAATTGTTGGCAACCATTGACGATGGTGGCATGGGCAGTCAACTATCCCAATTAAAGACCCAGGCAGAACTTGCCAAAACAACATTTGAAAGAAGAAAAAGACTTTGGGAACAACAGATCGGTTCAGAAATTGAATTTTTATCCGCAAAAGCGGAATATGAGGCAAGGCAGGATGCGGTAAAACAAGCTGAGAGTCAATTGGGTAAATCAAGCATTCGTGCACCGTTTTCAGGCATTATCGATGATGTGATCAAGGATCAAGGGACGGTGGTCTCCCCAGGTCCCGGATCAGAGGTATTCAGGATTGTAAACCTTTCCGACATGTACATACAGGTAGACGTACCAGAAACCTACTTGAGCTCCATTTCAAAAGGAAAAGAAGCCTTGGTATACTTTCCGGTATTGGGAGACAGCATACAGACAAAAATTAGGGAAACAGGCAACTTCATTAATCCGGCAAACCGATCCTTTAGTGTTGAAATTCCCGTACCCAACAAGGACGGAGAAATAAAGCCCAACCTCACTGCCAAAGTAAACTTGAATGATTATACGAGTGAGGACGCCATTTTAATACCCTCTAGCATTATTTCAGAAAATTCTGAAGGCGACCAGTATGTTTTTGTGGCCGAGGAACCCAATGCGGATAATGAGGCCATTGTTAAAAGAACCTTCATTGAAACGGGTAAATCCCAAGGTTCTTTGATCGAAGTTCTTTCTGGACTCCAAAGTGGAAATCATGTCATCAAGGAAGGGGCAAGAAGTGTGAAAGATGGCCAAAAAGTAAAAATTCAAAAATAATATCCGATGAGCGATAAAGTAAAGAAAAACGCCGACAAGGAGTTTAAGTTATCCTCTTGGGCCATAGATAACCCATCGGTCATATACGTCATGATCGCAATATTCCTTTGGCTGGGCTTTTCGGCCTACATGGCCATGCCCAGGGAGGATTTTCCGGAAATTGTGGAAACCAAGGTGTACATAAGTACACCTTACCCAGGGAATACGGCAGAGGATATAGAGCGACTGATTACCGATCCCTTGGAGGACCGACTCAAAAACGTTAGCAATGTAGTGGAGATTGTATCTACTTCCCAAGAGGACTACGCCATTATTACGGTAGAGTTTGATGAGGAAATCACCGTGGAGCAGGCCAAGCAAAACGTAAAGGACGAAGTGGATTCCGAAAAGGCCAGTGAAGATTGGCCAACGTTCAATGGGGCCAAGGTGGAGCCTAATGTGTTCGACCTTAACTTCTCCGAGGAAGTACCCATCATGAACATCAACTTTACCGGAGATTATCCAGTGGATAAACTCAAGGATTTTGCGGAGCATCTTCAGGATGAAATAGAAGACCTTCCCGAAATCAAAAAAGCGGATATTCGCGGGGCACAGGAAAAAGAAGTTGAAGTGGCCGTCGACATCTATAAAATGATGGCCGCTAAAATCAGCTTTCAGGATGTATTGAATGCCATCGGCAACGGAAACATGACCATTTCCGCCGGAAACTTGAAAACCAGTGGGCAACGAAGAACGATCAGGGTTTTGGGTGAAATAGAAGACCCTAGTGACCTCGATAATTTCGTGGTAAAATCTGAAAACGGTGCGGTCTATCTAAAGGATATTTCAGAAGTTACCTTTGAAGAAAAGGACAAGACCACCTTTGCCCGCGAATTTGGGGATAATGTGGTGATGTTGGATGTAAAGAAACGCGCCGGTAGAAATGCCATTTCTGCAGCCGATAAGATCAAGCAGATCGTAAAGGATGAGCAGGCCAATTACTTTCCAGCGGACCTGCATATATCCATTGCCAACGACTCCTCTACCCGTACCTTGAACCAGGTAGACGATTTAGTGAACAACATCATTTTCGGTATCATCCTGGTGGTAACCGTACTTATGTTTTTCCTAGGATTTAGGAACGCCCTGTTCGTGGGGTTTGCCATACCCATGTCCATGTTCATGTCGTTCATGATCTTGTCCTGGTTGGGGTATACCCTCAACACCATGATTCTTTTTGGAATGATCATGGGTCTGGGCATGTTGGTGGATAACGGTATCGTTGTAGTGGAAAACGTTTACCGATTGATGGACGAGGGCATGCCCAAGATCGAGGCTGCCAAGAAGGGCATCGGTGAAATTGCCTTTCCAATCATTATTTCCACGGCCACTACGGTAGCGGCTTTTGTACCCTTAGGACTATGGCCTGGAATTTTTGGGCAATTCATGAAGTATTTTCCCATCACGCTTTCGGTAGTACTGGGTTCTTCCCTCTTGGTGGCCATTTTTATGAACTCCATGTTAGTTTCGCAGTTTATGAGCACCAGTGAAAAGGAGCTTACGCGAAAACAGCTTATACGAATGAGTATTATTTTAGGTGGGCTGGGTATTTTAATTCTTGTTTTTGGTGGTGCCATGCGCGGACTGGGGTCCGTTCTCCTACTTACCGGAATCATGTTCTGGGTGTACAAATACGTCATCAAGGGCGCCGCGGTGAACTTTCAGAAAAAGACCATGTCCCGTTTTGAGGATTGGTATGAGAGGCGATTGAAACATGCATTGAGGGGCAAGAATGTGTATTGGTATTTTGGCTTAACCTTTCTGTTGTTGATCAGTGTGTTTGTCCTCTTTGGTATTTCCTTGGGAGTGGGTAGAACCAAGGTAGAATTCTTTCCGGACAACATTCCCAATGAAATCTATGTGTATATAGAATACCCTGAAGGGACCGCCATTGAAAAGACCAATGAAATTACCAAAGAAGTGGAAAAACAGGTATACGGACTAATGGACGACCCGGCTTATAAAAAGGATGGTAAAAACTTCATTGTGACCTCTGCCGTATCGGTGGTGGGCGAAGGGGCCGGAAATCCGTTGACAGATGGTGGTTCATCTGCAGAAATGCCGCATAAGGGTAAAGTCACCGTAAACTTTGCCGAATTCAAATATAGGGACGGCATCAATACGGAGAACATACGCTCTAAGGTACAGGAAGCGGTCAGCGGGGTTTATCCCGGAGTAGCCATTTCCGTTGAAAAAGAAGCGAACGGACCACCAGCGGGACCACCGATTAACATAGAATTGGAAGGAAGGGATTATGACCAATTGATCAACACAGCGGAAGACATCCGTAACTTCCTGAATACTAAAAATATTGAGGGTATAGAGGAACTGAAAATAGACGTTAACAAAAGTAAACCCGCCATGCGCGTCAATGTGGACCGAGAAAAAGCGGGAGAATTGGGTGTGGCCGTGGCTCAGGTTGGTAACCAATTGCGTCGTTCCTTGTTTGGTGAAAAAGCGGGGGTATATAAAGAGGATGGGGAGGATTATGATATCAATGTTAGGTTCAACGAAGACCTGAGATATAATAAAAGTGCCCTCTTCAACCAGAACATCATTTTTAGAGATCCAGCAACTGGCCAAATCAAGGAAGTTCCTATATCCGCAGTAGCCAAAGAGACCAATACATCTGGCTATAGTGCCATAAAGCACAGGGATGGAAACCGGGTAGTTACCGTATACTCTGGATTAAAAGCCGGAGGTAATGCGGCAGCCATCGTTGCGCAAATCCAAGAGGAGATGAAGCAATTTGAGGGGATGCCCAATGATATAAAGGTGGATTATACTGGAGAGATTGAAGAACAGAACAAGCAACAAATGTTCTTGATCGGGGCCTTCTTTTCAGGACTTGGGCTTATTATGTTAATCTTGATATTCCAATTTGGCGGAATCTCCAAGCCACTGATCATCATGATTGCCATCTTCCTAAGTTTTATTGGGGTCTTTGGCGGATTGATGCTGACGGGCTGGTCCTTTGTTATCATGATGACCATGATGGGAATTATTTCCTTGGCGGGAATCGTGGTAAACAATGGGGTGGTATTATTGGATTATACCCAAATATTAGTGGATAGAAAAAAAGTGAAACTCGGGATGGACGACAAGGACTTATTGACGTTGTCGGAGGCTAGCGAAGCTATAGTCAAAGGTGGAAAGGCAAGACTTCGTCCCGTAATCCTAACTGCTATTACCACGGTCCTAGGTTTGATACCATTGGCTATTGGATTGAATATTGATTTCTTTGCCCTATTCTCAGAATTCAACCCACATATTTATATTGGGGGGGACAACGTGGTGTTCTGGGGGCCTTTGGCTTGGACGGTGATATTCGGATTACTTGTGGCAACGTTCTTGACTCTGATCATTGTACCAGTGCTGTTCAATATCGTTTACCGAATAAAAATTAAATTAAGGGAATGGCGTTCAGGTGATGGAACCGATACTTCCCTGACCACAACATAGCCCCATTAAAGACGGAGATAAATAAAAAGGCCCGATACAATGTATCGGGCCTTTTTATTATATAAGTTCAAATATCTAGTTGGTCACAATAGACTCTTTGGAATCCAGTTTTTCCACACTGGCAATTTTGTTGTTATCAAAGTTTACTTCTTTCACACTCTCACCTTCCCAAAACAACCATTTTCCTGTCTTTACACCTTTATCATAGTTTCCCATGGCTATTTTTTCACCTTTGGTATCGAACATAATCCATTCGCCCTGTAATTTTTCATTTTGGAAAAAACCTTGTTGGGAAATTTCACCATTAGCATGAAAATAGGTAGCCTTTACCTTGTCCCCTACTTTTTCAAATTTTGGTTCTACTTGTTGTGCATGGGCACTAAAAGAAAGTGCTAGAACGGCCATGATTAGAATACGTTTCATAGGATATATATTTTTTATAATTATCTTCGACATAACATTAACGTTACAAATATAGAATTATTTTACTATAAATCAATATTTAGATAACGTTTACTTAACATTAAATTTACATTGAAAATTTAATTATTTGTATTACAGGGTTTTACAATGTTAACTTTAACAATTATACCCTTCCTTACATTTTAAAAAAGGTAGTGTCACAAATAAATCTTTAATCGACCAAGACTTCTTAAATTTGCCTTTCTTTTTATAATAAAACCATTATGTATAGAAGCCATACCTGTGGAGAATTAAGGGATTCACATATAAATACCGATGTTGTTTTATCCGGATGGGTGCACAAGACCCGCGACAAGGGATTTGTGGTCTGGGTAGACCTTCGCGACCGATACGGAATTACCCAATTGGTATTTGACCAGGACCGTACCTCATCCCAACTTTTGGAACAGGCCAGGGATTTGGGAAGGGAATTTGTGATACAGGTCAAGGGAACGGTCATTGAAAGGGCTTCAAAAAATGATAGGATACCTACGGGATCCATAGAGGTATTGGTAAAGGAGCTTACGGTGCTCAATACCTCCAAAACTCCACCTTTTACCATTGAGAACGAGACCGATGGCGGTGAGGACCTTCGCATGAAATATCGGTATTTGGACATTCGCCGAAATCCGGTAAAAAACAACCTTATTTTTAGGAGTAAGGTCACCATGGAGGTGCGCAACTATTTATCCCAACAAGGGTTTATTGAAGTGGAGACCCCTTACTTGATCAAATCCACTCCGGAAGGTGCGCGTGACTTCGTAGTACCCAGCCGAATGAACGAAGGGCAGTTCTATGCCCTTCCACAATCTCCACAAACCTTTAAGCAGTTATTGATGGTGGGGGGAATGGATAAGTATTTCCAGATTGTCAAGTGCTTTAGGGACGAGGATCTGCGAGCCGATAGACAGCCCGAGTTTACCCAAATAGACTGTGAAATGGCCTTTGTGGAACAGGAGGACATCCTACATGTCTTTGAAGGATTGACCAAATATCTCTTGAAAGAAATCAATGGTGTTGACATAGAAAAGTTTCCCCGTATGACCTTTGACGAGGCCATGAAAAAATACGGAAACGATAAGCCCGATATCCGTTTTGGAATGGAATTCGGGGAATTGAACGATGTGGCCCAGCATAGGGACTTTAACGTATTCAATAACGCCGAATTGGTTGTGGGTATCGCCGTTCCCGGTGGAAATTCCTACACCAGAAAGGAAATTGACCAACTAATTGATTGGGTAAAAAGACCACAGGTAGGCGCCCTGGGCATGGTGTACTGCCGTTGTAATGAGGATGGTACTTATAAATCATCCGTGGACAAATTTTACGATCAGGAAGATTTGGCCCGCTGGGCCGAAGTTACTGGGGCCAAGGCAGGCGATTTGATCTGTGTGCTCTCAGGGGAGACGAACAAGGTAAGGACACAGTTAAGCGCCCTACGTATGGAACTGGCCCAGCGATTGGGCTTGCGCAAACCGGACGAATTCGCCCCGTTGTGGGTAGTGGACTTCCCATTACTGGAGCTGGACGAGGAAACCGGGCATTATCACGCCATGCACCATCCGTTTACATCGCCAAAACCGGGCCAATTGGAATTATTGGACACCGATCCCGGTGCGGTACGTGCCAACGCCTATGATTTGGTGCTAAACGGCAATGAAATTGGAGGAGGCTCCATTCGTATTCATGACAAGGAAACCCAATCCATCATGTTCAAGCATCTAGGATTTACCCCGGAGGAAGCTAAGGCACAATTTGGATTTTTGATGGATGCCTTCCAATACGGCGCGCCACCGCATGGGGGTATCGCCTTTGGGCTTGATAGATTGGTGGCCATTTTAGGCGGTCAGGAAACGATCCGCGACTTTATTGCCTTTCCAAAGAATAACAGCGGTAGGGATGTGATGATCGATGCCCCTGCCCCTATTGATGATGAACAACTTAAGGAGCTAAATCTGAAATTGGATTTATAGGAAATAAAAAATCCCACTTTTAGGTGGGATTTTTATATACCTTTAAATGAAGTTTTTCAGGAATGCCAACCCAAAACAAATCCTTACTTAAACGTTTGCTCATCTGGAGGTATAAAAATATTTCCGAGAAAACCTTCATCTACATTCTCAGCGTGATAGTGGGTCTCTTGGCAGGTTTGGCATCGGTAACCCTTAAGAATATTACCTATTTCATTGAGGCCTCCTTGGAACGTGGTATCATCTTCTCCAGCAACCAGTTATATTTCATTCTCCCGATTATCGGGCTTACGTTGGTATTCCTGTACGTAAAGTACGTGCATAAGGAACGGTTGAAACATGCCGTGTCCTCCATTCTGTTCTCCCTTTCCAAAAAGAAAGGCATCATTGACCGGAAACAGATTTTGACCCAATTGGTCGCTGCACCGCTTACCGTCGGTTTTGGGGGTTCGGTAGGGCTTTTGGGTCCAGCAGTAGCTTCGGGTGCGGCCATAAGTTCCAACTTGGGCAGGTTGTTCCATATCAATGCCAAGACCCGCTCATTGTTGATTGCTTGTGCTTCGGCAGGTGCCATTGCTTCCATTTTTCAATCACCCATCGCCGCCATCATATTTGCGGTAGAGGTTTTTAGTATGGACCTTACCATGATCTCCATGCTTCCCCTGCTGTTGGCATCCATATCAGGGGTGCTTACCTCCTACTTCTTTTTGGGAAACGAGGTCCTTTTTACTTTTAATATATCCCGTGCCTTTGAGGTCAAGGACACCCTTTTTTATATTATTTTGGGCGTAGGAACAGGGGTAGCCTCCATATACTTTACCAAAATGTACTTTGGTATCCTGCATTTGTTCAAACCACTCAAAAGTCCCAAATACCGACTTCTGGTGGGCGGACTGGCCATAGGCATCATGTTATATTTGATTCCTCCGCTCTATGGGGAAGGTTTTAGTTTTATCAACAACCTGCTTATTGGGGATCATATCCAGGCTTTGGGCAAAACACCTTTTGATGCATTTTTGGACAATATATGGGTGGTCATCGCCCTCTTGTTCGGTATTACGATATTCAAGGCCGTGGCCATGACCACTACCCTGGCGGCCGGTGGGGCCGGTGGTATTTTCATTCCTACCATGGTCATGGGCAGTGCCCTGGGCAATGTGGTGGCCAAGGTCATCAACAACTTGGGGCTGGGATTCTCCGTATCCGAAAGTAATTTTACCCTGATAGGTATGGCCGGACTCATTGCCGGGGTATTGCACGCCCCCTTGACCGCTATATTCCTTATTGCCGAAATTACTGGTGGATATGGGCTTTTTGTACCCTTGATGATTACGGCATCCATTTCCTATTTGATTACCAAAAATACGATAGACTATAACATTTATACCCGTGAACTAGCCGAACGGGGCGACCTGCTTACCCATAACAAGGACAAGGCCGTACTGACCCTTATGAGTCTGGACGACCTGATCGAGATGAACTTCAAAACCGTAAACCAGCACATGACCTTGGGCGAAATGTTGCATGAGTCCGTAGCCAAATCCACCCGAAATATCTTCCCCGTTGTTGACAGTCAGGAAGCCTTGGTAGGCATTATCCTGTTGGACGATATCCGGGAATTTATGTTCGACACCGCCCTATATAAAAGTACCAAGGCCATCACCTTTATGCAAAAGCCCCCGGAGATCATTTTTTATGGCCAGGACAACATGCAGGCCATTATGCAAAAATTCCAGGACAGCGGGGCCTGGAACCTTCCCGTAGTCAAGGACGGAAAGTATATGGGCTTTGTTTCCAAATCCAAGTTATTGACCGCCTACCGTAGGGAACTGATCAACTTTACGGGGAATTAGATTATATTACCCCTTTAAAAGGATATGTTCAACTGCTTATATCCTATTGTTGTCTTTATTATAACCAGCCATAACCCATGATAAAATTCTTTCGAAAAATTAGACAAAAACTACTCTCTGAGAACAAATTCGGAAAATATCTGACTTACGCAATCGGAGAAATTGTGCTTGTTGTAATTGGAATTTTGATTGCACTTCAAATCAATAATTGGAATGAAAAGCAAAAATTAGCGGAAAAGACCCAAGAATATTATGGGCAATTATTAGATGATTTGAAAAGTGATATTAAATTTTCAACCCACTATCTTAAAGAGTCAAGCATTTACTTAAATGAATATAATAAATATACAGATGCATATGACCAAGATGTATTAGACCCAATTCAATTTTATGAACAAATTTCCAAACTTGACCTGGAAACGCCACCTTTGACATTCAATACAAATACGATAGAATCACTTCAGAGCACTGGCGATATTGGATTAATTCCTTCTAATATAAGAAATAGATTAATCGACCTTAAACGTTTACAATCACTGACAATAAAACGTTTTGAAGATACAGATGACGGAAAGAGTGAAATCACCCAAAATCTAAGTCGTTTGTTAGGGTCAACAACTTTACCAAAAAGACTCGAAAATCAACCAAAAATGAAGGAATTATTAAATATAGATGAAAATTTAAGAATGTTGATTTTGGTTTATGAAGGAATACATCGTTGGAAATATTTATCACTACAGGAAACCAAGGTAAGATTAGAAGAAATGCAAAAGGAAATAAATACAATTATGGAATTAATTAATAAGGAATTAAAGAAATAACTAAAGCAACAATCAACCAATGATAAAATTCTTTAGAAAAATTAGACAAAACTTGATTTCAGAAGACAAAACAGTAAAGTATCTGAAATATGCATTCGGAGAAATAATATTGGTAGTAATTGGAATTCTTATTGCTCTTCAAATTAACAATTGGAATGAAAAGAAAAGTAATATCAACCAAGCTAAAGAGCATTTAAAAACAATAAAATTGAATCTTCAAGATGACATAAAGCAAGCTGATAATTTACTATCAGAAACACAAACTACGATTGATTATGCAAATGATTTTTTAGAACAATTTAAAACTCTAAAACATGTAGACAACAATGTTCAAATGTACCTGATTTATATGATGTTTGAAAGGAACATGGAAATAAACGAAAGCGGTATTAATGCTCTTGTTAATTCAAATGGAATGTCATTTATTGATAAAGAACTTCAAACAAAAATATTGAATTATTATAGATATATAGAACAGTTAAAAAGTAGGGAACTTAATGCCAATACAGAAATCAAAACAATGTATGAGCCTTATGTAAAAGAAAATTATTATTGGATATATAATAAAACAAATCCCTGGCCTCGACAATCGGAATTTTATAAAGATGACCCGAGGATACTAGAGAATATTGATTTAAAAAGTGTAATAGATGATAAGAAATTGGAAATAATGATTATGAATAGACGATATCAATCAAACCTTCTTTCTGAATTTTATACAAATGCTATCAAAGACGCAAAAGAAATAATCGCAGCAATTGAGAAATAACGAAAGTACAACGATGGCTATAGGTAATTACTTGTTCTCGAATGCATATGAAAACCCTCTTGAACATACTTAAAATATAGGAAGTATAGATTTGTTCCCGAAAGGAGCGAATATTTACGATCAAAGTAAGTTTAATACATTGAAAGCATAAATGAAAAGGCAATAAAAGACAGACACTTTAATAATGCGCTATAGAAATGGTCGGTTTGCCACATTTGTCGTTGTTTTGGCGTATTATGCGTAATAAAGTGCGGATAAATCGCCATGCTATAACATTATCAACATGAGAAGAATTATCGTTCTATTTTCGTTTATCCTATCTATCACCAATCTAAACGCACAGCAAAAGATTAGTTATTTACTTAACAATCAAGCAGGTGTTAATAAAGTAACTATTCAAATCACATTTGATGCGCTATCGGCCAGTGATGCCAATTTGGTAATCCCAAAAAGTGCACCGGGAACCTATATTCTAACAAACTACATAGCCTTTGTGGATGATGTTGTGGGTTATACCACTACAGGTAAGCAGTTGCCAGGGATGATAGGAGATGGAAGCTTCTTTACGTTTGGAGAAAGTGATGATCTTTTGAATAAAGTGAGTTATACGGTAGACATCCAAAAAATGGAAATCGATTTATTGGATGCCTCCACCAGTTCCAAAGCCAGAGAAGACTATCTGGGACTGTTTGGCTATTCCGTATTTGGGTTCATTGAAGGACTGGAAACAATGTCCGTCAATTTAATGATCAACACCGATCCTTCATGGCCTATTTTCAGCACGTTAAGACCTGATACCAACGGGCAATACGGAACGGATAGTTATGAGGTTGAAAATTATGCCGCACTGGTTGATGCCCAATATCTTTTAGGTACGGGGGTTCAGGTGATTCGAGTTGAAGAAGCTCCAATTCCTCTGTATGTAGCAGCCTATGCTGAGACAACCGTTGATTGGAAAAGTATCGGGAATCCAGGTTTATTATCCTTGCAGAAACTTGCTGATTATTTTGGATACATTCCCATGCCTCATTATACCTTAGTTTATGAGTTTCTGGATCCTATATCGGTAAGACATGACTACGGCTTTAATATGGAGCATTTAAACAGTATGACGGCACACCGTGATATCAATACGAAATTCGATGCGAATAGGGATTTGGGAACTATCATTCATCATATGGGACATTCATGGGTACCGTTAAGATCCTACGGCGAGGGATACCGTCCATTTTCATGGCAAGTAGCGCCGCTAATCGAAACAATTTGGTTAAATGAAGGGTTTATTTGGTATGTTTCTTTCCATGAAATCCTTAAGAATGAGGAAATATTAAACTGGTGGAAATCCAATATGGACAATGCACCGGATTTTATTAAAACCAAAAACCTAAAGGAATTATCGCTTCTAGGCTCAACCCAATACGGCTCCGATTTTAGAATAGGGAAAAATCTTTTTTCAAGAGGAGCCTTAATGGCCTATGATTTAGATGCCCATATTCAAAAACAGACGAACGGGAAAAAATCGTTTAAGGATGCTATTCTTGGTTTGCTTAATTGGTCAAAGGACAATCAGAGAGCATTTAAATACAATGAGATTGAGCCTATAATGTCCAAGGCAGCCGGTGTGGATTTAGGTCCCGTGTGGAATAAATGGCAAAATGCCCCGGAATAAGTATAACATTAAGCAAATTTGGTAAAAGTAATAGCAGGAATTGTGTTTAATATCAAAGTGTGCAGCCCGCTCAAACTACGTAGCGATTTTACAAGAAATTACCTCGCAATCTGTCACAACTCATACAATCTACTGTTACCAACAATATGAAGAAACTTCTATTATTTCTTTTAACTTTTGTAATCGCAAATTGTAATTCCCAAAGTGATAAAAGCTTAGACAAATTGAAAAATTGTTTAATTGATAATGATTTAATTGGGTTAAATGAAGCCATCATTGTTTTTGAAAAGAAGCTATCAGAAAAATATGTTGGACAAAATATTGCTAAAGCGTATTTGAGCTACTTAACCGACATTAATTTGATGAATATTAGGCCAGAATTTTTTCAAGCTAAAGATTCTAAACAGATAATTGAAAATCTTAGGGAATCTGGGACTTTTTTCAAAATCTGGGTTTTGCCAATGTCATCAGAATCACTCCTAATTGATACAGAGGGAATAATGATTGACTCGGATACGGATAGCAATGCTCAAAATTCAAAAAGAATTAATTTGGTTGAACTTAATCCAATTGGAGAATATCAAAAATGTTTATTAGAGAAATTGGAAAATAGGGACCTTAAAGACTATCTGAATTTACAGAAAGAGATTCCTAGAATAAGTAGTGGTTTGACTTCAAAAACATTACTGACTAATATGACGGAATCTGATTTTAAAAATGAATTAAACAGGCTGGTAATCACTATGGGGTTCTACTATGAAATGGTTATTCTCTTTGAAACAAAATAAAAACTATTGGTAACAAAACCTTTAAACATTACGGGCTTCTGACTTGTTCGCAAGGTTTACGTATTTTTATAAAGACTACAAAATCTTTTGGATTTTCCTCTTAACGGGAAAAAATAAACATTTAGAAAGAAGCTTATGATGACGGCAATAGTAGTAATAATTGTTTCGGGAGCCCTAATAATTGGAGCCGTTTGGGGTATTTACGGTAATTTAACAAGACGGCTTGAAGGTTTTTTAGTTGCCTTGGCAGGTGGGGCACTTTTAGTTTCGGCATTGCTCGAACTGATACAACCTGCACTTGAAAAAAACTCTATCCCCATTACTTTGTCCATCGTTTTTATTGGAGCACTTGTATTCACCATTTTGGATTACCTGGTTAAAGAGAAATGGGGCTCAAAAAGCGGCGGTGGTCTGCTTGCCGCGATTACACTTGATGGTATTCCTGAAAACTTGGCAATGGGCGTTGCATTGATTGGCGCAGGTCCCTTGTCCGTTGCTGCATTATCGGGTTCTATATTTTTATCCAACCTTCCAGAGGCAGCAGGCGGAGCCAAAGAAATGGTGGAAGACAGCAATTCAAAAAAGAAGGTTATTTGGTTATGGATCGGTACGGCACTCATACTTTCAGCATCGGCTCTATTAGGGCATTACTTATTAGCTGATGTATCAAAGGAATATCTAAATTATATTAAATGTTTTGCAGGTGGTGCAGTAGTTGCCTCGCTCGCTTTGGAGGTTTTTCCAAAGGCCTTCAAGGAAGATAAATACTTGAAAGGTTTGGCCACGGCAATAGGGTTAGTTATGGCTTTGTTTTTAAATACTTTAGGGGAGTAACCCTGTTCAGAACAATTTCCTGTATGAAAACTGAAGTTCCTCCAATATTCCAACCGAAATTCTGTTTATCTTTTTCCTTTTTAAATGATTTCAGATAAGAAACGTAACGTCGCTTTTATACTGGTTGCTTTAATTACCCTCATACTTCTATTCATGATTGGGGGTGTTCAGAACACCGTTTCCTTTAAGGACGGGAATGCCAATGAAACCAGGTTGCCCAACGAAGCTGCATTCAAAAAGGAGCTAAAGCACTTTTTTGATGAAAAGTATGGGTATCCAACAGAAATTGAACTAGAAATTTTAAGAAAACATCCCACTCAAACCGGTGTAAGTCTGCCCAAGTTCTACCTATGGGTCGCTGTTTTAAATAATAAACAGGTTTTGGAACAAGGTGCCGTTCGTCTTGCACAATATGATAGCGCATCGTTTGATATTACCCACTACGTAAAGCTCGAGGACATTAGGGATAATTTAGAAAATTTCGGCAGGGTTTTTCCAGAATCAGTCGCAGACAGCATAAGAAAAAAACTCTGAGGCGCGCCGTTCCAGAAAAGTTCAAATGATTTTTTCCCCTGTAACAGTAAGGTTAATTTGATAAAAGACATTGGCTGTTCTATTTTAATGGATTTGGTACACTGGTTTTTAAAATTGGACGGGACATTGTAACTTTCCTAAATGGAATTCATGGAATGTGTGCATTTAAAAGTAAAAATCCCCCTCTTTTAAAGGATATAGTGATATCATCATTTCACTAAGCCAATACGGTACTAAAAAAGTGGAAACCATCACCTAAATAAACCCTATCAAATCTTAGAATATGGCAGAACCCACAGGTATATTTATCGAATTTGAAACAACTGAGGCCAATCTCAAAAAATTGCTAAGTAAGCCTTTTGAAAAAGCTCTCTATGGTAAGAAACTAGGATATTATTTATGTGAACTGCTGTACCAAAGTACCAAGGAACCGGCGTCTGTTTTCCTGTTCAATTACAATGATAAGACCCAAACATGTTATCTCGCTTACATGCACCGTTACATTGAAAACCAAGTTTTAAATTCCTTTATGGAAATTTTACCCATTATAGCTGACTTAAAAAAGCCCGATACTACGAATTACGCCATTGTCGCAACCACCTATCCAGAAGTACTGGATGCCTATCAGCTAGCACAGGGAAAAGTAACCAAATTCAAAAAGACCTTACAAGAGAATCTGGTCAAGCTCCTCATGGATACCTTTTGGTCCTTCTCTGTAAACGGTTCCTTTCCCGAACCGAAAAAGGCACTGAACAAGAGGAATTATTTTTATAAGAACTTCAAAAATTATTATAAAAAATTCCTAAGTCACATTGAGTTAATTGAAAAACCGAGCAAAATTGCCAATGCCACCAAAGAAAATCCATACCACTTACTGGATAAATTATATACCTATGACCATAAAGTATTCGAGTTCCGGACCTTTACCAACCAAATAATCCTATTGCCCGATGCTGATCCCTTGACTATCAGAAACGTTTCGGGCATATATGCGGATAAAAATAATGTGTACCTATCGCGACTTAGTCCAAATTCGCCACCAAATATCAATCCAAGAACAGGAAATGGCAACAACCCGAACGCCATTTGGGAATATTACACCGTACCTGGAATTGATGGCTCAACCTTTAACTACGTAAAGGAAAAATGGGATACGATATATTGGAAAGACAGAAATTCGGTTTTTATTTTTGATCGGGAAGCCAGAGAATTACAAACTATACCTAATGCAGATAGCAAAACCTTTGAATACTTGGACTTTTGTTATGGACGGGACAAAAACCAATTGTTCTATTTGAATAAAGCACTGCCTGTTGACGTAAACAAGTACAATTTGAACAAGAATGGGTTCATTTTTGATTCCCAACACGTTTTCCATTACCAACATAAATTACGGTTGGATGCAATGACGTTTAAGGTCATTGAATATGAATCTGAAGTAAATTCCTTTTTAGGTACCTTTTTGCTCGAGGACAAAAATGGAAGTTATAAATATAATCGTAATTGGGAAAATCCTTTAATGCCATTAAAATAAAAGTGCTTCCTATGAAACTTATTTGCAATCCAGATTGCGGAAATTCCCCAAAAAGAGAAATGGTGAAGCAACTTACCCAATATTTTGCGGCCTATGATATTGACAAGGCCATGCAGTTTATGGCAACAGATGTCGTTTGGACCTTGGTGGGTGATGTTCCAATAAAGGGAAAAGACGGGTTTGGGTCTGCATTGAAGGAAATGAGCACCAATAAAACGAAGGAACTTACCATACACGGTGTCGTAACCCACGGAAAGGAAGCCGCCGTACATGGCGAACTGCTGATGGAAGACGGCAATAGATTTGGTTTTTCCGACTTTTATGAGTTCACAAGCACAAAGTCATCTACGGTGAAATCGATACGGTCGTACGTCATTCCCATAAAATAAATTCAAACTTCATATTCTTCCTAAGAAATCAAGTTTTTAAAGTTGCTACTTCCATAGATTGGGGCTTTTGTTAAAAATTACTCGGGTAAAGCGGACTAGGGATGTATTGGATCCATAGGAATTGCTAACTTTAAAGAGACCTAAAAAAACCTTTAACCAACCTTTATCAAATGAAAAAATTCCTCTTATTCATATTGATGGTGATTCTGATTATCGCTGGAATTCTAGTCTTCAACACCCTGAGATTGAGCTCGAGACAAGTAGCTTCCCAACCCCTGGAACAAGTGACGTTGCCGGATGATATATTTCAAAATCTATCCAAGGGCTGCAATACAAGACCATTTCCTTTAGTGAGGATGCCATACCGGATTCCACGGCCTTTTTTGGTTTCCATCGTTTTTTGGAAGAAACCTTTCCCATGGTGCATGAAAATCTTTCCTTGGAAAAAATCAACACCTACAGTTTATTATATACCTGGAAAGGATCCGATCCCTCCAAAAAGCCAATTATTCTAATGTCGCACCAAGATGTGGTACCCGTGGACCAGCCTACCTTAGGCGATTGGGAAGCAGGTCCGTTTGAAGGCAAGATAACCGATACCCATATCATTGGAAGGGGAACCTTAGATGATAAGGGCACCTTGATAGGCTTATTGGAAGCCGTAGAAAAATTATTGGAAGAATCCTTTGTACCCTCGCAAACCATTTACCTGGCTTTTGGACACGATGAGGAAGTTGGAGGTGGCAAAGGTG
>JAUIGC010000141.1 GCA_030429835.1 Bacteroidia bacterium | reverse complement strand
CGGCTCCCAGAGAGAATTGCCATCTACGGAAACGTAAAAGGATGTATAGAAAAACAACCGCCAAGGATCCAAGTATAGCTAAAAATGCATTGTTCTTAATGTCATCCGCTATCGTAGGACCTACTTTTACGGATTGTAGAATACCAATGGATTTTCCTTCACTACCAATACTAAAATCATTCTTGGAAGTTCCGTCCGGCAGATATTTTTGCAAGGAGGTATAGAGCTTATCTTGAATCTCGGTATCCACTTCTATCCCTTCTACATCCACTTTATATGGAGTTGTAATCTTGATTTGGTTAGACTCTCCAAAGGTTTTTACATTGGTACCACTACCAAAAACGGTATTAAGTTCCGAAGCAATTTCAGAAGGGTTCACAGGCTGTTCAAAACGTACAGTATACGAACGTCCTCCTACGAAGTCCACCCCTTGCTGAAGACCAGGTCCAAAAAACAAGGAGTACAGGCCTATAACCACCAAAATACCGGAAATTATATAGGCAATCTTTCTTTTGACCAAGAAATCAATGGACAGGTTCTTAAACAATCCTTTGGTAATACTTGTGGCAAAATCCAAACTTCTACCCTTTCCTCCAATATACCAATCGATCAACAACCTGGTAATGAAAATAGCTGTGAACAAAGAAGTAAGAATACCTATCAATAAGGTAGTTGCGAACCCTTTAATAGGACCGGAACCAAATACGAATAAGATGATTGCCGTTAATCCCGTGGTAATGTTGGCATCCAAAATGGAGGATAAAGCATTTCCAAAACCATCCGAAACCGCCAAGCTTTTTCCCTTACCTTTTGCCAACTCCTCTTTTATTCTTTCAAAAATAAGCACGTTCGCATCTACGGACATACCAATGGTCAAAACAATACCGGCGATACCTGGCAAAGTTAACACGGCATTCAAACTTGTTAAGACACCAAAAATCAATAGGATATTCAACAGCAGTGCTACATCGGCAAAAGCACCAGCCTTCCCGTAATATGCAATCATCCAAAGCAATACAATGGCCATTGCTATCAAGAAGGACATAAAACCACTGTCAATAGCTTCCTGTCCCAAGGATGGACCTACGATTTCCGATTGTATAATCTCTGCTGAGGCTGGTAATTTACCCGCTCTTAATACATTGGAAATATCCTTGGTCTCGTTAACCGTAAAATTACCTGTAATTTCAGAACGTCCTCCAGAAATCGGTCCGCTGGAAACACCGGGAGCCGTATACACTTTATTGTCCAACACAATGGCAATCCCTGTTTGATTATTATAGGCATCACCGGTCAATTCTTCCCATTCCTTGGCACCTTTAGTGTTCATGGTCATGGAAACTGCCGGTTTACTAAATTGGTCAAAATCCGCACGGGCATCGCTAACTACATCACCACTAATTCTAGGAATACCTTCGCGGTTCGATTTTAAGGCATATAGATCAATTACCTCCGTATCCTCGGTAGCAGGCCTTTCCCAGACAAATTTCACAAACTGGATATCCGCGGGCAACAACCTTCTAATTTCTGGCATTCTAAAGTAGGAACCAATAGTGGCAGTATCCTTAATGGCAGCCCTGAACATGGCATGCGTACCCGGACTTGCCGGTATCAGTAACTCATATAAAGGATTCACCTGTGTAGCCAAGTCCAAAGAATCTGCCGAGACATCGGATAATAAGGAATCCAATTCTGACTCTTCTTTCACCGGTTCCGGTTTTTTAACATCAACGATTTCCTTTAACTTCTCGTTCGCCTGAATCAAGAACGTGCTAAAGGATGGATTGCTCTGTTTGTACGTTTCCCAAAACTCCAATTGCGCCGTACTTGATAATAAATCCTGGGCACGGTTTATATCCCTGGCACCAGGCAATTCTACCAGAATCCTACCTGAATTCCCTTCCCTTTGGATATTAGGCTGTGTAACCCCAAATCCATCGATACGCTCACGCAATACCTCAAAGGCAGATACAACCGATTCGTCAATTTTTCTTCTGATAATGGGTTTTACCTCATCATCGGACATTTGAAAGTTTATTTCATCACTAAGGCCTTTATTCGCAAAAATATCGGGCGAAGCTAATTTTGTGTCACCCTTAATCTCATCGAAAGCCTCAAAAAACAAGTTGATGTAAGTATCATCACTATTTTTAGATGCAGCATCCGCATCGGCCAAGGCTTTATTGAAAACCGGGTTTTTGGTGTTGTTCGCCAAGCCTTTCAATATATCCTTTACGGATATTTGGAGGGTAACGTTGATTCCCCCCTTAAGGTCAAGACCTTTGTTCAATTCCTTCTTTTTGGCCTCGTTGTAGTTCGTAAACCCTAAAATAGAATTGTTACCAATAGAATCCAGATAACTGGCTTCTATTGCTTCCCTTTTTGAAATGTAGTCATCCTCCGCCTCCGGAATACGACTTGCAGCGAATACTTCTGCTTCTTTCTCAACCTTATTGGTTATGAAAGTGAAGGATAGTTGATAGATACTAACTAACCCAAATAATAAAGCAAAAAGCTTTATAAGTCCTTTATTTTGCATTTTGATAATTAATTTAATTTATGTCTATTAAGATTTTGCATGATTTAAAATCAATGCAAATTACTTTTACCTTAAGTAATTAAGTTCTATGGTGATATTTTCTGTTGGAAATTAGCTTTTCCCATAAAAGTAAGGTCCCGCCCTCACTCCAGGGATATTCGGTGAAGTATTATCTATTGCAATTGCAATCTTGCCATGAATTTTAAAAGCTACTTTATCAAATGTATTTGGTCCTAAAACCAATGATTTATTAAATTGAAAAATAACCGGGTTGAAAAATCCACCGCCAACCTGTTTTTGAATTGGCACCAGATTTCCTTTTAAATTCAACCCATTATGGGTATGCTGATGTAAATCGGAAACGACTAGGTTATAATTTTCCGGAAGCTCTTCTTTTGGAAAATCAGATGGAAAATCATCGTCATAGGTAAGTGACATAGGGAGATCTTGGGAAAGAAATTCCTTAACACCCTCGGCATCAATATCACTGTAATAACGGATATTAACATGGCTACCGTCATTCTCTATGATTTCAATATCATCAACACCCAAGAATGATAACTTCTTGGTTATCGCGGACAAAACTTCATCATGCGCAGTTTCCGAAGCTACTGCTACATCTGTAAATTGTAATGAAATCTGTTGGTTGGAAGCTTTGTTATACCGCTGATTCAGCCCCATTAGGGCCAGAATAATAATCAAAGTACCAACACACCATTTTGCATTCATGGCGCAAATATAAAAATAAAGATTATTGTGGGCAGTATATTGGATAGAATATGCAAAATCCGGAAAACCATCATTTTAAAAAGAGAAAACCTTTAGAGCCAAACTCTAAAGGTTTTTTCTAATATGATTGAAATTAAATAGACTTAAGTTCCAGCAAACCATTGGTTTTGGTAACACCCTCGGCACTTTCCTTCATTTTAGCCTTTTCGGCATCGCTTAAGGGAACGTCCACAATCTGCTCAATACCATTTTTACCCAAAATAACAGGAACACCTATACAAATATCATTTAGACCATATTCCCCTTCCAAATAGGTTGAACAAGGAAACATTTTCTTTTGGTCACAAGCAATGGCCTGGACCAAGGCAGAAACTGCCGCACCAGGTGCATACCAGGCACTGGTACCCAATAATTTTGTCAATGTAGCACCGCCTACCTTAGTATCCTCCGCCACTTGCTGCAATCTATCTTCGGACAAAAATTCCGATACCTTTATACTATTCCTTGTGGCATGTGATGTTAAAGGCACCATTCCTGTATCGCTGTGCCCTCCAATGACCATTCCATCCACATCGGAAATTGGTGCATCCATAGCTTCGGCCAATCTATATTTGAAACGGGCACTATCCAGGGCTCCTCCCATTCCAATGATTCTGTTCTTTGGTAAATCCGTTGTTTTATGTACCAAATAGGTCATGGTATCCATGGGGTTACTCACGACTATAATAATAACGTTTGGTGAATGCTGGATCAAGCTACTGGAAACGGTTTTTACGATTCCGGCATTTATACCAATGAGCTCTTCCCTTGTCATTCCAGGCTTTCTAGGAATCCCGGAAGTAATTACCGCTATATCGCTATTGGCAGTTTTTGAATAATCATTGGTGCTCCCGGTAATCTTGGTATCAAAACCGTTCAAGGATGCAGTTTGCATAAGATCCATGGCCTTTCCTTCTGCATATCCTTCCTTGATATCAAGGATAACCACCTCAGAGGCAAAATCCTTTATAGCAATATACTCCGCACAACTGGCCCCTACCGCTCCGGCTCCAACTACTGTAACTTTCATATTCTTATATTTTTATGAATTAATTTATTTGTAATAAAACCAAAGGTTCTATTCTAGATTTTTTGCTTGCCAAAAATACTCAATTCTTAACAATTTATCAGGAAGGAAAACCCTTTAAAATCCAAAAAGACAGACTATCAAAGCATCGACGAACTGTGTCTTACGTTAAAAAAAGATACCGTTCAACGAAGAAATCATAAAAAAGTTACCGTACATCGAATTTTAGTAATATCAAAAAAGAACCCCCGTTATTAGGTATGGATCCCAAATCCAAACAAAACCTACTTATTAATGAAAAAGTTCCTCTCGTTAATGGCCATTTGTGCCATTATCTTTTCTGCAAACTGTTCTCGAATAGAGCAGAACAATGACCCCATTATTGGTATTTGGTTTCAATCTGGAACTGAAATCCTAAATGGAACTTCCAAAAGTACCCTCCGTAAAGAATGGATTTTCAATGATGTCTATTTAGGCAGATACCATGAAATAAACGGAAATGACATTACCCTACAAACAGATTTCAAGTGGTCCAAGGAAGATAACATTTACACCATTGAATATAGAGGTCTTGAAGGTGCTCCTACCATAAAGTTTAAAATGATTAAAACTGAGGAAGGAAGTATTTTAGAAAAGATTGATGGCGACTATTTGGCCATTAGGCAATAGAGACGATTTTCACAGGGCCATGGGAAAGAGCCTGTTAGGAGAAATCTGGGCAGGCTCTTCATGAAATTAAAATGCCCGGCATATAGCCGGGCATTTTTAATATGTTTATTTGTTCTTTTGACTATCTAAATCCAAAGTTAACACCAAAGGTAAGCGTATTGAAATCGCCCAAAGTATAATCGGCATTTAATCTAAAGAAGCCCAACTTTAATTTAGCACCTACATTTCCTGTAACACCGCTGACCTTCTTTGTTATGGAAAAAGGGTCCTCATAGGTTTCCGATGCAAAAGGACCTGCACTTACCTCGTATGTTCCCAATACATCCGTAACCGATTTACCGGTTACATACCCCAGTCCTCCATAAAAATTTATGATAGGAAGCTTTGTGGAAACCACGGCATTGAATGCCCAAGTATTTATATTGGCCTCTATTCTTTGGTCATCTCCGCGAACCAAATTAAAGTCCGTAAGATCGTAGTCACCATTTACTTTGGTGTAACCAATAACAGCGGAAATAGCAACAGGTAAAATTTTATCTGCCGGCAACAACTTTGTAAAATCGTGCTGTAGTCCAAAGCCAATCAAACCAACTGATGCGCCCTCCATATCTATTTTGGGCAAAAACCTAGCTTTTATTTCCGTCCCCTTTATAAGGCCTACACTTGCTTGTACATAACCCGAAGGAACAAAATCCAATCCTTCCCCAGAAAGACCGGAAGGAAGCTCAAACGTTTGTCGTACAGTGGCACCCGCTACTTGACCTTCAACATAAACATCTACTCCACTAATATCCCCAAGGGCTGTAGAAACTTCCCTTGCAACACCTGGGTTATTTACAAAATCCAAATTTTGGTAATCGTTGGGGTCTAGGATAAAAACTTTTTTATCGGACTTATTTTTGAATCCCGTAATATTTCCAATAATGGATATTTCAAATCCTCCCAAGGGCTTGGCATCTGCCGTATTATACCACCCCGTTGAAAAATTATAGATAGCACTTTCTGAAAGTGGCTCTAAATAATCCGTGGTAAATTGTTCTGCATCCTCAACCCCGGCAGCAAACAAATCATTAAAATCCTGCGCCATGACTGCGGAAAAACTACATAACAAAAAACATGTAAGTAAATTCTTCATTTTTTAAATTTTTCCTAAAACTAAAAAACCTGCGTTTTAGACGCAGGTTTTTGTTGTGTAAGTCCTTATTTCTATGTGTCAATGTTCGCATAGACAGCATTTTTCTCGATGAATTCACGTCTTGGAGGAACCTCATCGCCCATCAACATGGAGAAAATTCTATCAGTCTCCGTAGCATTTTCAATGGTTATCTGTCTAAGGGTACGGTATTCTGGGTTCATTGTAGTGTCCCAAAGCTGTTCCGCATTCATTTCTCCCAAACCTTTATATCGCTGTATACTCACCCCACCACTATAACTGGCGGCAATCTCATCTCGCTCCTTGTCCGTCCAAGCATATTGCTTTTTTTGACCCTTTTTGACCAAGTACAACGGAGGTGTTGCAATATATACATGCCCTCCCTCGATCAACTCTCTCATATAGCGGAAGAAAAATGTCAAAATGAGTGTTTCAATGTGACTACCATCTACATCGGCATCACACATAATCACTACTTTGTGGTATCTTAACTTTTCCAGGTTCAATGCCTTGCTATCTTCTTCCGTACCAATGGTTACGCCAAGGGCGGTATAAATATTCTTGATTTCCTCATTTTCAAAAACCTTGTGCTGCATGGCCTTTTCAACATTCAAAATCTTTCCCCTTAAAGGAAGAATGGCCTGAAAATTTCGGTCACGGCCTTGTTTAGCCGTTCCACCCGCAGAATCTCCCTCCACTAGGAATACCTCACATTGTGCAGGATCTTGTTCGGAACAATCCGACAATTTCCCAGGTAGCCCTCCCACACTCATCACGGTCTTTCGCTGAACCATTTCCCTTGCCTTGGTCGCCGCATGCCTTGCCTGGGCAGCCAAAATAACCTTTTGTACGATTATCTTTGCATCGTCTGGGTGTTCTTCCAGATAGTCTGTTAACATCTCTGAAACGGCCTGACTAACCGCTGAGGATACTTCCCTATTTCCCAGCTTGGTCTTGGTCTGGCCCTCGAATTGTGGTTCTGCTACCTTAACGGACACTATAGCCGTTAAACCTTCACGGAAATCATCACCCTGAATTTCAAATTTTAACTTGTCCAACATTCCGGAGGCATCGGCATATTTTTTAAGCGTTGTGGTAAGCCCTCTTCTAAAACCTGATAAATGTGTACCTCCTTCGTGCGTATTGATGTTGTTCACATAGGAATGTAGGTTTTCGGTATAACTGGTATTATACACCATGGCTACCTCAACGGGAATATCATTCTTTTCCCCTTCCACGGAAATTACACTTTGTATCAATGGCTCCCTATTACCGTCAAGAAAACGTACAAATTCCTTAAGCCCTTCATTGGAGTAAAATGTTTCCGACACAAACTCTCCCTTATCATCCTTTTGCCTTCTGTCCGTAATGGTTATGGTAACACCCTTGTTAAGGAAAGAAAGTTCACGCATCCTATTGGAGAGTGTTTCATAACTGTATTCTATGGTCTGGGTAAATATAGTTTCGTCCGGCCTAAAAGTGACAATAGTTCCCCTATCATTGGTTTCTCCAACGCTCTTTACGGGATAAAGGGCCTTTCCCCTTTCATACTCCTGTTCCCATATTTTACCATCCCTGTGCACCGTGGCCTTTAAATGGCTGGACAATGCATTTACACAGGAAACACCAACACCGTGGAGTCCACCGGATACTTTATAGGAATCTTTATCGAACTTACCCCCAGCACCAATTTTGGTCATTACGACCTGAAGTGCGGATACACCTTCCTTTTTATGCAAATCAACAGGAATACCCCTTCCGTTATCCTTCGTAGTAATGGAATTGTCCTCGTTTATGA
>JAUIGC010000140.1 GCA_030429835.1 Bacteroidia bacterium | reverse complement strand
TTTCACCATTTGGCCAGTGATACGTACCAAATCCGTTGCGCAGATCATTTTCATAATTACCGGAATAATATTCCCCATCGGGCCAGTAAAAAGTACCGTTGCCATGTCTTTGGTTATCTTTCCAAGAGCCCTCATACCTACTCCCGCTATCCAAAAGGGCAATCCCATTCCCATTGGCCTTTCCATTTTTTACTTCTCCGATGTAGTGCATCTGGTTGCCTTTTTTACTTTTAAAAGTAAGGTACTCACCAAAGGATTTCTGTTGTAATTGTTTTTTTACCCGATCTAATTGAACTCTGGTCTTTTCAAGTGTAAAATTGAGAGAGTCCAGTTTTCTAATGGAACCTTTTCCATTTAACTGAGCCATTTTTAAACTATCCGCATGAATTGATGTACTATCCGGTCTGTTTGTATCATTGGTGTTTTGTCGCAATAACTTTTCGGCCAAGGCTATGCGCAATGGAATGGACATTTTATTTTCGGCTGTACTGTTCAAGGAATTATTATATGAACTTATAGCCGTTTCGTAATCGCCCTGTAATAGCAGGGAGTCTATTTTTACCAATTTCTCAAATTCTTCAAGTTGATTGGAAATGACCTCTTTTTCCTGTTCGACCATAGATAATTCATGCTGTAATTTTACCGTTTTATAAATAAAAAGCATGAGGCCAAGAAGCGGGAGGGCCACAACCAAAAAGAGCAGAGCTTTTTTACCTTTCATATAGATTTCGTTTGGTACATAAATACATACGCACTAATCGTTCATATGGATTTCTGGCAATTTATTTTTAATCCTTCTAAAGTCCGGTGAAAAATACATATGAAATCGAAGGGTCCAGGTCTGCTTATAAATACCCCCATTATAAAGATCTTGTCCTTGTGAATACATCAAACCTGCTGCAAAAGTCAATCTCGGGGTGGCAATGTAACCAATGGTCGTTGTTAGGCGCAAATCTTCCATGGGACTCGCAACGACCTCCTTTCCACTTTGCATAATGAGTTCAGCTTCTGGAGATATGTAGTATGTTTTGGGTTTCAATTTATGGTCGTTTAATGGAATTTTTGCACGAAACATATAACGCCATCGGTTTCTAAAAATGTATTCACTATTTTCCGCAAATCCTTGGGTCCATCGGTGTTCTATTCGAATACGATGGTAAATCATGGCACTATAAAGGGGCATGGCAAATTGGTATTGATGCCAAATACGCCATTCCGGTACCACATTGCGGTCCGTAGATTCCTCGTCCGTATTAAAATTGATCCGTACTACCCCGCCAAGGCTAAAATTTGTTTTTTTATCATAGATATACCCTATCGCATGACGGTTATAAATTTGTCCGATTTGACCGATAAACGGTGTGTTGACTGTTTCCTGAAAACGAAAATGGGTCTGGGCATCCCAAAAGAAACGCTTACCAATCCTAATGTTTCCATAGGTATTGAACCAGACCTTTGATACCGGTTCCTTATACTTGGAATACGGCGGAAGCTCTACCGGTTCGGATTCTTGGGCATGCAGGTTGAATACAAGTAAACAAGCGAACAAAAAACATCCAAGAAGGCTAATCTTATCTTTACCCATGCCTATTTGTTTTTGGATGTTACTTGCTGATGTAGCAATTTTAAAACCTCCTCCGGTCGCCTTTCCCTGCGGAGCTTTCGTTCTAATTTCCGCGTATCCATTTCCCTCAGATCTACCATTCGATTATTGGTGAAGATAATTTGATTGTTTAAGGGTTCAATTTGGTCACAGTTTAGGGTATCGGTTATACTTTCAATAAAGTAAGGTATCAGAATTTCCGTGTAGGCCTCAACGATATGCTTTTTGACTTCCTCTTCCATGACCGTCGCCATGAAAGGGTTCCAAATATCATCGGTATATAGATTTTCTATTTCCATTCTTTTCTCCGGAAGTGAAGCAATGGATGTGGACAAGGAACTGATTTCGGTGAGGCATGTTTTTAGGCTTTCTCCATAAGTCAGTTTTTCACTTGGGTTAGAAATTGTGGCGTAGGCACTTAAATTTTTATCGGCCAGGCCAACCAGTTTCTTTAAGCTTGTCTTATATGGGTCGGAAAGACTTCCGGACAAAGAGTCTACTCGTTGCCCTAAAAGATTGTTTAAATTGATCAAATCCTTTTCTAGTTCTTGTAGGGACTGCATTTGGACATCATCGGACATTTTTGGATCAAGGCTTTCTAAAATTTGGGTTAAACTTGTCTTGGCGTAGTCGGTAATATGTTCCACCGCTTTTAAGTTTACTCCAGTAAAATCAAAGTCGTCCTTATTTGAAAGCTCAAACGTTCGTTCCGTTTCATTCAATTTTATGAGAACATCCTTTTTAGGATTTCCGTTAGGCCAAAGTCTTTGGGTTATTCTTTCATTATCGAGATAGGGAACAATACTATCCTTGTATAGGTCTATATACGTTTCGAGCGGATTTAAGTATTCTTCCTTTATTTTTTGGACAACATCATATAAAAAGGCCGCTTCTTTATCCTTTCTCTTCACTATGTTCAAGTGACTATTGTTTAATATGGTCAAAGCCATATTGGAAGAAGACTCATAGTTGGATAAAATATTTTTTAAGGATTTATTTTGTAAGCTGTCCAGGGCAAAATAAGGAACCCTTACTTTCATATTTGGGGTAAACGAGGCTGAGCCCAATTGTATGAGAATGGAATTTACTCTTTCGTATTGAAGGAGGTTATCCGAAATAAGTTCTCCTATATGCCCTTGATTTAAGGAATTAGATTCCAGCTTTATTTCTAAAAGTTTGAGAAATCTATTATCTAATGGAATGGTCCGGTAATTGGAGTGATTCGTCTTAAAAACGGGAATTTCTTGCTTTATCGCATCGTTCTCTATATTAATTCGGGTTAGCAGTCCCTCTTCAAAAAACCAATTTTCACTATCCACCAAAATATCAGTTCCGTAACTGGTCCACTCATCGTGTGCCAGGCCGTTTCTAAGCAATCTTCCCACCAAAGCACTACTGTCATTCTCTATCTGAAAATTTTGTTGGGGTACCCCATCTTCAAAAGTGATTTTGCTATTAAACGTCGTGTTTACGACTTCCGAGTTTTCTATTTCCTGAATGGTGAACATCCACTCACCATCAGGGACACCATTGTTAAAACGACCTGAACTTTTTTCCTGCGTACCGCTTACCAAAATGCGATATTCAAAATCAACGACCTCACTTTTACTTTCCGAGGTAAATTCCCCAAACTGAAACTGCCATGGTCCATTGGCCATGGAGGAACTGAAGTTTCCTCTGATTAAAAAAGAGGAATCCTGTTCCTTTAATAAGGTTTCTAAATTTGAGCGCTGAAAAAGAAAAGGACCATCGTAGATAGAATCTCCATTAGTAACAATATATTGATATTTCGCATTGCCGGAATAAGGCCCAATTTTTAGAGGTCCATTATATTGTTTCTTTTCCTGTCCAATGATTATTGAGGCAAATAAGCAAAGTGTTATCGTAGATACGTACTTAAGTAAAAACTGATTCATTTGCCAAAAATAAGATTTACCACAGACTCTTTTAATTCATTGATTTAATGGGTTATAAAAAGAATTTAAAGAACTAAAAAATGGAATAAAATTATTTGAAATTTTAAGCCAAACTTTCCACTACTTGGAGTGCTCTATCAATTTCTTCTTTTGAATTATAGATATGGACGGAATGGCGAATCATTTTTTCACCGACCGACCTAGGTTGTAACCGTTCCCGTTCCCACATGGTCTTTTGTAAATCCGGCCCTGAAATGCCCGCAATTCCGTAGGTAGTGATACCTGCAGCCATTTCTTCGTTTGTCGAAGAATATATGGTTACATGGGGTATTTGTTTTAATCCATCGCGCAAGTACATGCCCAATTCCTTGATACGCCCCAACCAATTTTCGGCACCTATGGTATTGAAGAAATCGACCGCAGCATCATAACCGGCCAAAAGTCCGGCATTACCCGTTCCGTTTTGCATCAATCGGAAACCATGGTCCTCCTGATTGTCCCAATTATAACTGGCAATGGTAGACCAAATATCTCCTGCCACCTCCTTATTTATGTATAACAGCCCACTCCCTGCAGGTGCGAGAAGCCATTTATGCAAACTGGAATAATAGGCGTCGCAACCAATATCTTTGACATCTACTGGAATATGACCAACACATTGGGCACCATCCAAGACGGTGAAAATCCCTCTTTTTTTAGCTTCCTGACAAATTTCCTTAACTGGAAGTACGGTTCCATAACCCGAAACGATATGGGGAATGGCAATAACCTTGGTTTTAGGGGTAACTTCCTTAAAAATAGCCTCCACTACTTCTTGTGGGTCGTTAGCAGGTTCCGGCAGTGTCGCCTGTTTGTAGACACATCCCTTACGCTTTGCCAATAATTGCCAGGCACCAAATCCTCCTCCATGTTCCTGATTGGTATTTAAGAGTTCATCCCCCATTTTAAGGTCTAACCCCATGCCCACGTAGTTCATGCCAAAGGTTGCATTTTGCGTTAGGGATATTTCCTTGAAATCACAATTGATAATTTTGGACAGTTTTTTTCTTAATTCCTCATAGGGAAAATAACCGGTTAGAAGCTCTGGTCCGGTATTGTTCTTGTAATCTATCGTGGCGGCCTCAACGTTATAATGAAGCATGTGATGCATCATTTTATCCAAAACGTATCCTGGCGTAGGTCCCATGGTCCCATTATTAAAATAGGTCTGACCCTCCTTTAAAGGAAATTGTTTCCGAATGGATTTCCAATACCCATCATCATAAGTATCCGTTTTTAAAACATCAAGTGACCATACTTTTTTTGAGTCAAAGGACATTAGTGGAGCCGAAAGAACGGCCATAGCCCCTTGCTTGAGAAATTTTCTTCGATGCGACATAGTACTTTGGTTGGTTAGTTTTGGTATTCAATTACAGATCGACTTGGCGTTTGGTCTGATTGAATTGCTCCTGTAATTCCTTAAATCGCTCTATCTCTTCGTTGCCGGGCTTCTTATCGGAACCGCCGATGATATTGGAGAGATAGGAAATTTGTGCGACCATCATTTGCTGGGGATAGGCCCCTTCTTCATTTTTGATTGTCTTCAGCACATTTTCAAGCTTTTCTTTTTCTTCCTTGTTCTTGGTTTCCTTTATTTTCTTCTCCAAGTCCGACTGAAATTTTCTCGCCTCGGATAAAAGCTGATTGACCTTATTTTGAAGTGCCAATTGTTCTTTGATGGTTTCTAGAGAAACGCCTTCCTGTTCTAACCTCGGATCCATCAGAATTTGAAAAGGCTGTTCTAAGGTTTTCCCGTCAACGGTCAATTTAGCCGTATAGGATCCTGGGGGGACCATAGGACCGTTTTTGTAGCTACGGCTTTTGTTGCTGCTCCATGCGCCTTTTTCCCGCAAGTCCCACTCGAAACGGTTGATGCCCTTTTTGGTTTCCAATTTGGTATCCACATACTCAAATACCATACTTAGCCCCATATCTTCCACCTGTTCCTTGGTCGATTTTAATTGGGTGGAGTCGCTGACAATCTTAGAAACCGATTTCCCTTCGGCATTGAAAATCTCCAAAGCAACCCCACTTTTAAGTTCCTTCGGCAAATAATAGTCGATACTTACACTGGTCGAAGGATAATTTGGAAAATCCCCAGAACCCCAAGGTGTTCTATACCTATAGGTGTCTTCGGGTTTGAATAGCACTGGCTCATCGGCTAAAGAGGTTATTTTTGAATCTCTGAGGGCACTTATATTGTCCAAAATCCAGAATCCACGTCCCATGGTACTTAAAACCAAATCGCCCCGATTAAGGATAATATCCGTTATTGGGGTCACGGGTAAGTTCTGCTGAAACTCCTTCCAGGTTTCCCCATCGTTGAAAGAAATGAACATGCCAAATTCGGTTCCAGCATACAGTAAGCCTGTCCTCTTTGGATCCTCCCTAAGGACCCTTGCGGTATAATCCGATGGTATTCCGTTACTTTCCGTACTAATCAAGGTCCAATTTTTACCGTAATCATCGGTTTTATATATGTATGGCGTAGTATCGCCCAATAGATGTCGATCTACCGTAACATAGGCCTTAGCCGGGTCAAATTGCGAAGGCTCTACGGATTCCACTCTACCTCCTTTAGGTAATTTTTTCGGGGTGACATTCGCCCATGTCTGTCCACCATCTTGGGTAACGGAAATAACACCGTCATTGGATCCTGTCCAAATAAGGCCAGCTTTGATTTTTGATTCCCTTATGGAATATAAAGTGCTATAATATTCTTCCCCTGTAATATCGCGGGTAATGGGACTCCCTGAAATCACTTGCTTATCATCTTCATTGGCCGTTAGATCTGGGGAAATGGTTTGCCATATTTGACCGTTGTTCCTTGTTTTATGAAGGTATTGAGAACCCATATAAACTACCTCCGGGTCGTGGGGAGAAACGTGAATGGGCGCTACCCGTTGAAACCTATATTTTAAGTCTTTCGGATTATGTCCGTAAATGTTTGAGGCCCCAATGGAATACTCCCTATCCGTTCCGGTAATCTTATTAAATACGCTAAACCGACCTTTACAGTTGTTATACACCACATTAGGGTCACCAGGTTTTGGGATGGCAGGACCGGTTTCACATCCGCCAACATCCATCATGATCTGTGTACCTTGTGGACCACTGGCCGTCGGCGCCGAACTCGGAATAGCTATGGTGGTGTTGTCCTGCTGCGCCCCATAGACCCAATAGGGATATTGGTCGTCTACGGCCACTTGATAGATTTCCGCTGTAGGCTGATTGAACTGTGTTGACCATGTTTTACCCCCATTGTGGGAAATATTGGCCCCTCCGTCATTACATTGAATCAATAGATCCGGATTATTGGGATTTAACCAAATATCATGATTGTCCCCATGGGGAACGCTCATGCGTTTCCATGTTTTACCGCCATCCGTAGATTTTAACAATGGATTGGCGTTGGAATAAACAATATCCGGATTGGTGGGATCCAATTCTATATTAGTATAGTAAAAGGGCCTATTGACCAAGCCTTCATTGCTGGAAGTTTGGGTGAAGGTTTTTCCTTGGTCTACCGATTTATAGACGCCACCTTCCTTTGCCGGTGCTTCAATAACGGCATAGAGAATACTGGAGTCCGTAGGGGAAACGGCCAAGTCGATTTTTCCGATGAGGCCTTTGGGCAGCCCATCTTCCAATCTGACCCAATCCTTACCACCGTTGACGGATTTGTAGATACCCCCTTCTTTATTTTCTCCGCCTGAAATAATTGTCCAAGGTGTTCTTTGCGCCTTCCATGCGGCTGCATACACCACATTGGGGTTTCCGGGTAAAAGCTCCAGATCGGCAAAACCTGTTTCGTTGGAAATAAAAAGTACTTTTTCCCAAGTGTTTCCACCATCCGTAGTTTTAAAGATGCCACGTTCTTCGTTGGGCTTAAAGGCATTGCCTATGGCGGCTACCCATACAATGTTGCTGTTGGTGGGGTCTATTTCAACTGCTCCAATCTGACCTACATTCTCCAACCCGATATGCGTCCAGGTTTTTCCAGCATCGATGGACTTGTAGACACCTTTCCCACTGATGATATTGCTTCGGATACCATCGGAACCTGTTCCGACATACACAATATTGGGATCATTGGAAGCCACCTCAATGGCGCCAATGGAGGGTGTTTTAAAATATCCGTCCGAAACATTATTCCAAGTAGTTCCGTAATCATCGGTTTTCCAGACCCCGGCCCCGGAGGCCCCTAGATAAAAAGTACCCGGAAGTATGGGCGTCCCAGTGACCGTGGTTACCCTTCCTCCCCTATTGGGACCAATGGTACGGTACTGAAATGCATCGAACTCCTGTGCAAAAATCGATAATCCAAAAAATAGAAAAATGGTAAAAAGTGAATGCCCTTTCATAAATTAAAAATAAGTTAGTCGGTTTTCCCTAAAGTTAAGGAATACGAACTGTTTGAGCA
>JAUIGC010000139.1 GCA_030429835.1 Bacteroidia bacterium | reverse complement strand
CTAGCATCTATATGTGGTTCTAAAGCCTCATAAGCATAGGGCAAGTTCGGTAATTGAAAAGCCATAATTTTTTGTTTTTAGATTAATAATTGTAGTTCTTCAAAATTAAGGATTTTAACATTTATATCAACCCAATTATTTGTTAAGAACTGTGCCATAATCCTTATTTTGCAGGTAAAAATTAGGTGCAGGAAAGTACGTTCAAGATATATAACGCTTCGGCAGGTTCAGGCAAGACCTATGCTCTTTCAAAAGCCTACCTAAAAATAGTTCTTTCAAGTCCGTATAGTTTCAAAAGAATTCTAGCAATTACCTTCACCAACAAGGCGGTGAATGAAATGAAGTTCAGAATTCTGGATAGCCTCTATTCTTTTTCAAAAATCCATTCTTTGAAGGATTCGCCCCCGCTCTTTCTTGAACTTATGGATGCCCTACAATTGAGCGTTGAAGGTTTAGGGGATTTATGTAGACTCCGTTTAAAGGAAATTTTACATAACTACGCCTTTTTTGATATTTCAACCATAGACAAATTTACCCACAGGGTCATAAGAACCTTTGCACGAGACCTAAAACTACCGCAAAACTTTGAAGTGGTTTTGGATATGGACTTGCTATTATCTGAGGCCGTGGCAAGGGTCTTGGCAAAAGCAGGCGAAGACCAAGAGCTTACCAAAATCCTGATGGACTTTGCCATGGAAAAAATTGATGATGACAAAAGTTGGGATATAGGCTACGACCTACTAAAAATTGGCAAACTACTACAGGACGAAACGAATACATTCCATATACAAGGTTTTGGGAATAAGGGCCTATCTGATTTTTTAAGTTTACAAAAACATTTAAAATCACTCATAAGGCTAACGGAAAAGGATATCAATGATTTGGCCGAAGAAACACTTGCCTATATAGGCTCAAGTGGGGTTGAAGAATCAGATTTTCCCAGACAAACGCTTCCAAACCACTTTAGGAAGATTTTGGACGGTACCCAAAGTCCTTCCCTACTCTATAACAACAATCTTGAGGGTAATCTCGTGGAAGGCAAAATCCTAAAGGTAGGTGTTGAGAATCCATCGGAGGATTTTGCCCAAACTATCTTACGGAATTATTTGACCATCAAGGAGAAAATTTACCAGCGAGGATTTCTTTTCAATTTATACGGCAACCTGGTTCCCCTAACACTTTTGAATTCCATAGAAAACGAAATAAAGAATATACAAAGGGAAAAGGAACAGCTTTCCATTTCAGAATTCAACCGGATAATCTCCGAGGAAATAAAGAATCAACCCGCTCCGTTCATTTATGAACGGTTGGGCGAAAAGTACCGCCATTATTTTATAGACGAGTTTCAGGATACCTCAGAAATGCAATGGAACAACCTGGTTCCATTGATTGCCAACGCCTTGGAAGGAAAGGATGATCAGGGAAGGTCTGGGTCACTTTTCTTGGTAGGGGATGCTAAACAGGCGATTTACCGATGGCGTGGTGGTCACGCCGAGCAATTCTTGGATTTGGCTACCCAAAAAAACAATCCGTTCTCCATTACAGGAGAAACCCACCAACTACCAAGAAATTATAGAAGCCAGGACGAAATCATTAAATTCAACAATACATTTTTCCAGCATGTTGGTACGCTATTGGAAAATGATGTATACCGGGATTTTTTTATAGCTGGAAATAAGCAGGAATCCAACGATAATCCGGGAGGATATGTCAAAATAAGTTTCTTGCAGGAAGAGGATGACACTGCCTATGCGGATAAGGTTATGGAAGCTATTGACCAATCCCTTCAAGCGGGATTCAACTATGGTGATATTTGTGTCTTGGTCCGAAAAAAGAAGCACGGGGTATTACTAACCGACTTCCTAATGTCCAAATCCGTTCCCGTAATTTCTTCGGATTCCCTTTTGGTGTCCAGCAGTCCAAAAGTTCAGTTCCTGGTTTCATTGGTCAAGTTCATGTTGATGACCGATGACCTTGAAAACAATTATTCGATTCTTGAATATTTGTCCGATTCAAAAGAAGACACCCATGATTTCATCCATCTGCATTTGAACGACCTTTCGTTCTATCTAACTACAGAACATAATTTTAATATGGATATCCTTAGGGGCAGGTCGCTTATGGATTCCATGGAGCATGCCATAAAGGTTTTTGACCTGGTGCCAACTTCTGACGCACACCTGCTGGCATTTATGGATTTTGTCTTTGAGATGGAACAGAAACATGGCACGGATGCCCAAGCTTTCTTGAACAATTGGGAGGTCAAATCCAATTCGCTGAGCATCAGCACGCCAGAGGATTCCATGGCCGTGCAGGTTATGACCATCCACAAATCCAAGGGACTGGAGTTTCCTGTGGTCATTTTTCCGTATGCGAACACCAATATATTTGAGGAAATAGACCCAAAACTTTGGATTCCCGTAGATCGGGATGTTTTTATGGGTTTTGAAGAGCTGCTCATCAGCAAAAAACAGGAAATTAAAAATTATGGGAAACTAGGTGCCAAGCTTTTTGATGAAGAACATCAAAGAATACAATTGGATGCTTTTAACCTATTGTATGTGGTCCTTACAAGAGCGGTTAATTCCTTGTATGTCATAAGCTGTAAGGATTTGAGAAAGGATGGCAGTTATAAAACCGAGTATTTTTCAGGACTGTTCCTAAAGTATCTATCCGATTTGGGTATTTGGAAGGAGGACTTATTGGAATATGAATTCGGGGAGCTCTGGAAGACTAAAAAATTAAAAATTGGGCAAGGAAATAAATGGACGGTTCCCTACCTTTACACGTACAAAAATCGCGAAGCCTTTAAAATACATACCAAAGCAGGCATGCTTTGGGACACCGATAGGGAGATTGCATTGGAACAAGGAAACGTATACCATCACATTCTTGAAAATGTAATAACTACGGAAGATTTGGAACCTGCCTTGAAAAGTGCCTTGAACAAAGGAGTTCTTAGTGATTCCACATTTGAAAAGGTACGTGAAACCCTGATAAAATTGATACATCATCCCGTACTAGGCAAGTTTTACTCGGAAGGCTTTACCATTTATAATGAAAAGGAGCTACTCATTTCCAACGGTACCATTTTAATTCCGGATCGGGTTGTACTGAAAGGGAACTCGGTAGATATTATTGATTATAAAACAGGAAGAAAAAACAATAAATACAAGGAGCAATTGGAATACTATTCCAAGGCTTACCAAGAGATGGGATATACCGTTCAAAATAAAATCATTGCTTATATTAACGAGGAGATAATTGTAGACTATATATAATATGTACGGAAAAATAAGAGAACATTTACAGGCAGAATTAAACCAGATAAGGGAAGATGGCCTTTTCAAAAAGGAACGGATCATCGTTTCCCCGCAGGACGCGGTTATCAAAATTTCGACCGGGGAAGAGGTAATAAATTTTTGCGCCAATAATTATTTGGGGCTGTCCTCGCATCCAGACGTCATAAAGGCGGCCAAGGATACGTTGGACACACATGGTTTTGGAATGTCATCCGTGAGATTCATTTGCGGAACCCAGGACATTCATAAGGAATTGGAGCGTAAAATCGCTGAATTCTATGGTACAGAAGATACAATTTTATATGCCGCGGCTTTCGACGCCAATGGCGGGGTATTTGAACCGCTCCTAGGACCCGAAGATGCCATAATATCGGATTCCCTTAACCATGCCTCCATTATTGATGGGGTGCGATTGTGCAAAGCACAGCGGTACAGGTATGCCAATAGCGATATGGAAGATCTTGAAGAACAGCTCAAAAAGGCCAATGAAAATGGCGCCCGATTTAAAATCATTGTTACCGATGGTGTTTTTTCCATGGACGGCCTAGTAGCACCATTGTATAAAATTTGCGATCTGGCCGATGCCTATGATGCCATGGTCATGATAGACGAATGCCACGCCGCAGGTTTCATCGGTCCCAAGGGTATTGGAACCTTGGAAGAAAAAAATGTAATGGGTAGAATCGATATTATCACCGGAACCTTGGGCAAGGCTTTGGGTGGAGCCATGGGCGGATACACCACCGGGAAAAAAGAGATCATAGAGATTTTAAGACAGCGTTCAAGGCCTTATCTTTTTTCAAATTCCTTGGCACCGGCCATTGTAGGCGCTTCCATTAAAGTCTTCGACATGTTGGCCAAGGATACCTCCTTGAGGGATAAACTCCAATCCAATACCGATTATTTCAAGAGCGGAATGAAAAAAGCGGGCTTTGACATTATTGACGGGGATTCCGCCATTGTTCCTGTCATGTTATATGATGCCAAGCTTTCACAGCAAATGGCCGAAAAACTTCTGGAAGAAGGTATTTACGTTATTGGCTTCTTTTATCCAGTGGTCCCTAGAGGAAAGGCACGAATAAGGGTGCAATTATCCGCAGCTCATGAAAAGGAACATCTGGATAAGGCAATCAATGCCTTTATCAAGGTAGGCAAGGCGCTGAATGTCGTTTAAATGCGCATTTTATACTATTAAATGAGTTAAAAAAACAAGAAATTGATTTTGTTAATAATATTTAACAACTTACATTTGCAGCTAATAAACACTTAAACTTAAAAATTTGAACATGAAACATCTTAGCAAATTATTAGTTGTTGTCCTACTTGTTGTAGGTTTTAACAACATACAAGCGCAAGACGAGAATAATCCTTGGCAAGTGCAATTCGGGGCAAACGCCATCGATGTATATCCAACTGGTGACGTTAGCTCTTTTGGTAATGAATTCTTTAATGTAAACGACCATTGGAACATTCTTCCTTCTATTTCTTACATAGGGGTGTCTAAAAGTATTGGTGATGGTTTTTCTATTGGAGCTAGAGGTTCCTTAAACAAAATCAGCAAATTAGGTGATGTAAGCGTTGATGATCTTTCTCACTATGCTATAGATGGTACAATAAAATATAATTTTACCAAAGAAACTGTTATCCAACCTTTTATTGAAGTTGGTGGTGGTTACACTTGGGTTGATGAGATTGGTGCCGGTACTGTGAATGGTGGTTTGGGACTTAATTTCTGGTTTACTGAAAACCTAGGCCTTACCTTGCAGTCTACTTACAAGCATGCCTTCGAGGATTATGGCGTTAAACATTTTCAACACCTAGCTGGTATCTCCGTTAAATTTGGTGGAACTGATACCGATGGCGATGGTGTGTACGACAAGGATGATGCCTGTCCAGAAGTTGCTGGTTTAGAAGCTTTCAACGGTTGTCCAGATTCTGACGGTGACGGAATCGAGGATAGCAAAGATAGCTGCCCTAACGAAGCTGGTTCTAAAGAAATGAATGGATGTCCTGATGCTGACGGAGATGGTGTAGCCGATAAAGATGATGCTTGTCCTAACGAAGCCGGTTTAGCATCTTTGGCTGGTTGTCCTGATGCTGACGGAGATGGTGTAGCCGATAAAGATGACGAGTGTCCTAACGAAGCTGGTCCATCTGAGAACAATGGATGTCCATGGCCAGATACAGACGGTGATAGTGTTCTTGACAAAGACGATCAGTGTCCAGAAGTGGCAGGTACTGTAGCAAACGCTGGATGTCCAGAAGTTACTGAAGAAGTACAAAAACAATTGAACGACTACGCTAGAACTATTTTGTTCGATACTGGTAAGTCTTCCATCAAAGCTGAGTCTACTTCTGTAATGGTTGATATCATACAAATTTTGAACGAATACCCAACTGCTAAATTTACAGTTGAAGGTCACACTGACAGTGTTGGTAGTGCTAAATTGAACCAAAGTCTTTCTGAATCCAGAGCTCTTTCCGTAAAAGAATTCTTGGTTGACAAAGGAATTGAAGAGTTCAGATTATCGGCTGTTGGATATGGTGAGGACAAGCCAATCGCTACTAATAATACTGCTGCTGGTAGAGCCCAAAACAGAAGGGTTGAAATTAACTTAGTAAAATAAGTTATCCCATATAAACATTAAGTGTTTTAATACATGAAAAGCTCCGCATAATGCGGAGCTTTTTTATTTTTACATCTATGGTAAGCTTTTTGGAAGAAGTAATTGAAGAACTATGCAATGATCAGGTTGCTATAGAAAAATGCATCTATATACTTCCAAGCAAAAGAGCGGGTACCTTTCTAAAAAAAATAATATCTAGGAAGGTAGGTAAAACCATAATTTCGCCAGACATATTCAGTATAGAAGGATTCATTGAAAAAATAGCTAGTCTGTCCTATGCTTCTCAGACAGAACAACTTTTCGAATTATATAAGGCCTACTTAGAAGTTGGATCGTATGAAAAGGAAAGCTTCGAGTCCTATTTAAATTGGGCACAAACGTTATTACAAGATATTAATGAAATCGATAGGTATCTTATTGATACTTCGTCTCTCTTTTCTGGATTGGCGGCAATACAGGAGGTGAATCACTGGTCCCTTGATAAAGAGCAGACTTCCTTAATGAAAAGTTACCTGCATTTTTGGAATCAGCTTCATGGCATTTACAAAGCATTTAATTCGAACTTACTGGCCAAACAAATAGGGCATCAAGGGCTTGTATACCGAAAAGCTTCGGAGATGACTTCCCAATATGCCCAAAATGAAAAAAGACCACACATTTTTCTTGGCTTTAATGCCTTAAACACGGCCGAAAGTAGCATCATTCAGGAAATTCTAAATGACCCTAATTCCAAAATCTTCTGGGACCTTGACGAGTACTTTCTTAAGGACAAATTGCATGACGCCGGACATTTCATAAGAAAACATGTAACGGACTGGAAATATTTAAGTGCAAACCACCTCAGGGGCATTAGCAATCACTATCTGAAAAATAAAAAAATATCTGTAGTGGGAACGCCTAAGAACATAGCACAGACAAAACTTGTAGGGCAATTAGTAAATCAAATAGCAAGTGAAAATCCAGATCAATTAAAGAAGTCTGCAGTTGTTCTGGGTGATGAATCCCTCTTAAATCCACTACTGAATAGTATACCGGAATGCATCAGTGCCGTGAATATTACAATGGGACAAAAATTGGAATTATCTGGGTTAGCCTCCTTTTTCCTGAACCTTATAGATTTTCACCTCTTAAGATCAAAAAAAGGTTGGTTCTACAAGGATTTCACTTCATTCCTAAACAACCCCTTTACCGCAATAGTTTTAGAAAAGTACAATATTAAAATAGGGGAATTGACCACTCATATCCATAAAAAAAATTGGATATACATTACTGAAAATGATTTCGCGAAATTCCCGAAAGTAGATGAACAAATACTCTCAAAACTATTTTTCCAGTATGAATCCCCCACTCAATTTGTTCATCAATGCAACTTACTCATTCACGATTTCAAGTGGGTTTTTGACAACAAGAACGACTATTTGGGATTGGAACAATTGTACAAATTACATACGCTGTTCAATCAAATAATGGAACTGATACAGGAGTATGCCTACCTGAATTCATTAAAAAGTATAAAAAGTCTATTCAGGCAATTACTTGCCTCAGAAACCTTGGATTTTCAGGGTGACCCTTTAGATGGCCTTCAAATTATGGGGATGCTGGAGAGTAGAAATTTGGATTTTGAAACGGTAATCCTGACCTCCGTAAATGAAGGCATTCTTCCTTCGGGCAAATCCAATAATTCATTCATTCCCTTTGATCTGAAAATTGAATTCGGTCTGCCAACCTATAAGGAAAAGGATGCGGTATACACCTATCACTTTTATCGGTTATTGCAACGGGCTAAAAACGTTTATTTGTTATACAACACGGAGCCCGATGTACTGGAAGGAGGTGAAAAAAGTAGGTTGATAACGCAAATACTAACGGATGGAAATAGACGGGATGTAATAGAAAAAATAGCATCTCCCAATATTGGGGAAATTACCGTACCACCAAAAATGGTCCGTAAGACACCTAGCCTTATGGATTTATTGCAAAGTTATGCCCAAAAGGGATTTTCTCCCAGTTCATTAAGTAATTATATTAGAAATCCAATAGATTTTTATAAACAGAATCTATTAGGCATTCAGGAT
>JAUIGC010000138.1 GCA_030429835.1 Bacteroidia bacterium | reverse complement strand
GGAATCAGGACAATAACGCCGTGGTATTGGGATGGGATAATGGTGATAGTACTTTGGTAAACCAAAATCCTACCTACGAAATCAATACCAACTCAAGGTTTTGGAAACAAGAAGTAGGTAGTGCCCAAATGTCCATTGCCAGTGGGGATATGAAATGGCTTGAAAGTAGGGGAAAGGATAAAACTGAAATGAAAAAGACAAATAAAACAGAAAGTGAGGATGAATTTTTCGCCGATTTCAGAATCGAATTGATAGATAGTGTGGGACATGTCGCCGAGTTAAAGGTATCCGATGCCAAACGCATCATGAAGCCCTTAAAGACCAGGTTCACCAAGTTAAAGTCCCTTGATAAGGAAATGATAGGGAACGAGTGGGAAGTACAGCTGCAGACCTTCCATTTTCCCATATCCTTGTTCAAACAGAAACAAACTGAATTTAACCCAAAATCGGTTTCTAAAATACGCTTTGTGTTTGACCAAACCCACAAGGGAGTGGTGGTTATTGATGATATTGGATATATTCCAACGGAATGAATCTCTGTCTTCCCTTAAATTGAAGTAAACATGCAATCCAAAAAACTTTTGGTTATAGGACTTACGTGGCCGGAACCCACCGCCACGGCTGCGGGGGTACGCATGATGCAATTACTTCAAATGTTTCAAGAGTATGATTTTGAGACTATTTTCATTTCCTCGGCATCAAAAACAGATGCTTCGGAAGATTTGGAAGCGTTGGGAATTACATGTCAACATGTTTCATTGAACAGTTTGTCATTTGATGAATTCATAAAGGATTTGGACCCGAATGTAGTGCTGTTCGACCGTTTTTTGACGGAGGAACAATTCGGTTGGCGGGTAGCGGAACATTGTCCCAGGGCTTTAAGGATTCTGGATACCGAAGACTTGCACTCCCTGCGACACGTGCGAGAACAGTGCCAGAAGAATAAAGTCTTATTTTCCAATGAACTTTGGATGCAAAGCGATAAAACGAAGAGAGAGGTAGCCAGTATTCTTCGATCCGACTTATCCCTGATTATTTCAACCCATGAGATGGAGTTGTTACAGCAAGTGCTAAAAATAGATTCCTCCTTGCTGTGGTATCTTCCTTTTATGTTTGATGAAATTCCCAAGGATGTTGATTGGCCAGGGTTTGAAACAAGAAGGGACTTTATTTTAATAGGTGGAGGGAAACACCCTCCCAATGTAGATGCCATAAAGTACTTAAAACATGATATTTGGCCCAAAATCTATGAACGCTTATCTAATACAAAATGCTACGTATATGGAGCCTATCTTCCAGAATCCATCTTGCAATTACATCAGCCAAAAAATGGTTTCTATGTGCGAGGTAAGGCCAGAAAAGTGTCCGAGGTTCTTAGTATTGCGCGGGTATGTTTGGCTCCTTTACGGTTTGGTGCAGGAATAAAAGGTAAACTTGTGGACGCTATGCGCTACGGAACTCCCAGTGTCACTACGCAAATAGGTGCGGAAGGAATGCACGGAAATATGGAATGGAATGGTTTTGTAACCGATGATGAGGATGTTTTTGTAGAAAAGGCCATACAACTCTATAACGATAAAACGGTATGGCAAAAGGCCCAGGACAATGGCATTAATATTATCAATACACTGTATCACAAACCCAAATTGGAAAAGCTTTTAATGGATAGGATAAAAGAGCTTATGGAGGATTTGGAACCACATCGCACCCAAAATTTTATGGGCCGACTTTTGGAACACCATACCCTACAGAGTACCAAGTACATGTCCAAATGGATTGAAGAGAAGAACAAAAAACCGAGTAACTAGTTTGAAGAATTTAGCGTCTCAGCAATAATCGCCTTGAACATATCCATTCCGGTGATTAAAAGCTCATCCGGGAAATCATAATCTGAATGATGCAAAGCGGATGTATTCATCCCCGCCCCTAAACCAAACATGGCAACTTTATAGGATTGGGAATACCATCCAAAGTCCTCACCAAATCTAAAGGGATATTTTCGTGCTATGGCCTTTAGTTTATTATTTTTAATGGCTCTTTGAACAAGAGTATTGCAGTGATCATTATTAATGGAAGCAGGAAAATATTCAAACCACTCAATTTTATATTCTAGGGAATTGGAATGGCATATCTGCTTACAAAAATTCTCTATTTCCAATTTTAATTTCTGCATCCGTTCCGGACTCCATGTTCTAATCGTATAATGTATTTCCCCATTGGCTGGTGAAATCCCATAGGATTTTTGTCCCATAAGAATATGAATCGGTGTGAGAATAGCAAAATTATCTTCGTTGGGGTCGTCCAAGCCTAATTCTTTCAACTTGGTAGTGATTTCTGCAATTGCGGTGGAAGGATTTATACCATTTTCAGGTTCCGAAGCATGTGACTCCTTCCCTTTTAAATATACAGCTAGGCTTTGCACTTCGGCAGAGAACCCCTGTTTTGTGCAGATTATGGTATGCAATGGAACACCTGGAATATTGTGCAAGGCGAATATATAGTCAATTTTTAATTCACTGAATCTACTATCTGCAAGTACTTTTGCAGCTCCCTTGCCCGTTTCTTCCGCGGGTTGAAACAGTAACACAATTTTTCCGGATTTGAAATTCTGTTCTTTGATCCAAAATATAAGACCCGCAACAATGGACATATGTCCATCATGTCCACATTTGTGGGACACTCCATTATTTCTAGATCGATGTGCAAACTCATTCTTCTCTACAATGGGCAATGCGTCCAATTCACAACGAATTGCAATGGTAGGTCCTTGATTGGAATACTCATAAATAGCAGCCAGTCCATTACCTCCAAGGTGGTCCAAAATTTTGGTAGGGTGATATTTGGATATAAAGGATTTTATGCGCCTTGCAGTTTCAATTTCCGCACCAGAACATTCTGGGTATTGATGAAGTTCCTTTCTCAATTCCTTGACCTTTGCAATCATGAGTTGATAATGTTTAACTTTATTAAAGGTTAAATTATAATTCAAGAAAGCCTTAGCTCACATTGGGATCCTTCCTAAACAATTCGATCAAATCAAAAACAAGTACGCAAAAGACCACCCAGATAAAACCTGCTATAAATCCACCGGCAATATCGGAAGGAAAGTGTACGCCTAAATAAATTCTACTAATTCCAATACTTAGAATTAAAAGGCCGAAAATCAAAATCAAAAAGTACTTTAATACCCTGTTGATATAGAGTTTGGAAATCAAATAAATTAAAAAGCCAAAGAACGCCATGGCACTCATAGCATGCCCGCTCGGGTAGCTCAAGGTCTTTACCGAAACCAAGTGTTCAATACCCGGTCTCGCACGGTCTATAAATCGCTTTAAGGCCATATTGGAAACGGTAGCCAAGGCTAAAACAATAGTGGCTTGCAGGACATATTTCCATCGTTTTAAAACAAACCAAGAAATGATGACAAAAAGTGTCAAAACGATAAGGTAGCCATTGACATCACCAATATCGGTGACAAAAACAAAGTACTTGGTGAGCATAGGACTTCGGAAAGAAAGTACGTAATTGGTAATTGCCGTATCATAACTGGCCAGCATCTCGGTTTTCAAGGTTTCCGTCAATTCAATAAATAAATTGATGCCTCCGACAACAATTATCAAAGAAACTATAACGGTAATAAAATAAGGCAACCTAGAATCTTCCTGATGAAACTTTTCAGATAAAAAGGTTCGAATTGATTTTATTATTTCGTAGAGTGTTTTCTTCATACTTATGAAATACAGGCGGTATAAACTTAAAACAAAAAATGAATATTTATAGACTAATAACCTGTAGAAGCTAACTCATTTGCCCAGTTCTTGGTAGACTTGAAAAGGAACATTTATCTTTATAGCTCAAAATTTAAAGATTACCACATGAAATCACCCAATTGGCGTACTGCCCTGGAATTTGAAGATATAACCTATAAAAAGAGTGATGGTGTAGCTAGAATTGCTTTTAACCGACCTGATGTTAGAAACGCCTTTAGGCCAAACACGACGAGCGAACTGATTAAAGCCTTTTATGATGCGCAGGAAGATACATCCATTGGAGTAGTGCTACTTTCCGCTGAAGGGCCTTCGACCAAAGATGGTATTTGGTCATTTTGCAGTGGAGGAGACCAAAAGGCACGTGGTCACAAGGGTTATGTAGGAGCGGATGGACAACATCGGCTGAATATTCTTGAGGTTCAACGTATGATTCGTTTTATGCCCAAGGTCGTTATCGCCGTGGTTCCGGGTTGGGCCGTTGGTGGAGGTCATAGTTTACATGTGGTCTGTGATATGACCTTGGCAAGTAAGGAGCATGCCATCTTTAAACAAACCGATGCAGATGTTACCAGTTTTGATGGTGGCTATGGTTCGGCCTATCTGGCCAAAATGGTGGGACAGAAAAAGGCGCGCGAAATTTTCTTTTTAGGCCGAAACTATTCCGCCCAGGAAGCTTTTGAGATGGGTATGGTGAATGCCGTGGTAACCCATTCCGAATTGGAGGACACTGCCTATGAATGGGCGCAAGAAGTCTTGCAAAAATCACCCACCTCCATAAAAATGCTAAAGTTTGCCATGAACCTGACCGATGACGGTATGGTTGGACAACAGGTATTTGCCGGGGAGGCTACCCGTTTGGCCTATATGACGGATGAAGCCAAAGAAGGAAGGAACGCCTTTTTGGAAAAGCGAAAACCTAATTTTGGTAAGGACAATTGGCTTCCTTGATTCAGAACTTATTTCCAAAAATCGGATTTTCTTTGAAGTTATGGACGAACGGATTATTGGGTACAAACTAAAAAGAGCCCGATCAACCAAGACCAGACTCTTTTACGAGAACACTATATGAAAATGAAAAAAATTAATTCGTTTTTGTAACACTGTAAAAGTAGGTTGGATGTGCATTTTGACGAAACTATTGTTGTCTCCCAAGGCAGAATTGTGGTCAACTTGGAAAAAATTGTAGGCTAGAGGAAAAAACCTACATTATTTTTGGAAAAATAGGCTTATTTAAGGGTTTCCAGGATATCCCGTATCAAGGTGTTGAATTGCTCATCGGATTGTTCTTCAAGGCCCGTTCTTACGATAACTACTTCCTTTGAAGGAATGATGAACACACGTTGTCCCTGAAATCCATTGGCAGAATAAAGGTCCCTCGGCACATCTGCATACTTTCCTTTTTCGTTTAACCAAAAATGTGCACCGTAGGTACCATTTGAGTTTACTGTGGGTATTGAAATGTAGTCTACCCAATCCTCCGAGAAAACCTGATCACCGTTCCAATTGCCCTTATGTAGGTAGAGAAGGCCAAATTTTGCCCAATCCCGTGTAGTGGCCCATCCATAAGAAGAACCCACATAATTTCCCTCCAAATCGGTTTCTAAAAGCATGGAATTCATACCGATTCTATCAATTAATTTGGCATAGGGAAAGTCCAGATATTCCTGATGTGTATCGAACTGTTTTCTTAAAATCCCGGAGAGTAGGTTGCTTGTCCCTGAGGAATAGTTCCAAATTTCAGTAGGTTTGGCAATAACGTCATTGAGGGCTTGAGCCTTCGACATATCGGAATCCAGAAAAAGCATTTTGGTCACATCGGATATCTTAAAATAGTCCTCGTCCCATGCCAGACCGCTTTGCATCCGAAGCAAATGGTTCAGCGTTATATCCTTTTTGGGTCCCTCGGTGATATTTAAAACCGCAGGAAAAGGCTTATAATCCATATTTATTTTGCCCTCATACTGTAAAATACCATACAACGTGGCCAGAATACTCTTTGTCATTGACCAGCCCAAGATTCGGGTATCCTTTGTGAAACCCTTGCTGTACTTTTCTCCAATGATTTGATCCTTGTAAACGACCAATAAACTTCTTGTCTTTTGCACGGAATCGTTCATGGCCGTGGTGAGAACATACTCCAGTTTATCATAGTCCACATCGGGCAAAAGGGTATCCACAATTCCTTGATTGCCAAATGGAAACGGCAGCGTATCTATCTTTTGGATTCTATGGGGTATCAGGGAAAAATTATGGGCAGCATAAGTTTCATTGGTCAGTACGGCACCCAAACCCTCCTTATATACAGCTTTTCGCTTCATGAGACCAAATACGGAGGCAGTAGCCGATTTACTTTCGGTTTGCACTTCCCCTTTGGCCAATTTTATCAAAGGCATATCGTGGTCAATGGTATTCACCAAATAAGCATCCCGATGTGCCAAGAATACATTGGAAGCCAAGTTTTTACTGGCGTAACCAGAAATCAGATTAAGTTTGGGATAATTGAAATAACCTGCAAGGAGCAAACCGACCAATAAGACGGCCAAGGTCCATTTTATTTTTTTCATAGAAGAATTATTACCTCTAAAATAGGCAAAAGGAAGATAATTCATAGACTAAAACACCCTCAATTGAAGAGGCCCAAAAAATATTCGGATTATTACTATATTGAATTTCATTTAGCAGTGATGTATCGATTTATATGCTTTCTGGCGTTTATTATAATAAGCCATGGGTGCAGCGAACCTAAAAAGCTGAATCCCATATATGAATGGGTGCCCCTTACGGTCACCGCCACGGCTTACAATTCCTTTCCGGGACAAACATCCTATGAGCATCCGGAAATAACGGCCTGGGGCGATTCCATAAAGCCTGGGGTCAAATGGATTGCCGTATCACGCGATTTAATTAGAAAAGGGCTTAGGCATAATACCTTGGTTAAAATTGATACTTTTGAGGGTATTTATATCGTGAAGGATAAAATGCATCCAAGATGGAGAAACCGAATTGACATCTATATGGGAGAGGATAGGAGTAAGGCCAAGGAATGGGGCAGACGGAAGATTGAAATAAAATATGCGGTAAAAAAAGAAATGGACTCTCTAAGCGACAACAAAAAATGAAAAGAATATTGGTGCTTGTTCTATTGATAGCTCTAAGCTCTTGCGGTGCTGTCAATTCCATTGTTGACCAACCCATTACCTTTGATGAAGAACGGAAGATATTGACCTTGGAATATCTATCTGAAAGATATGGTCTGATAAAAGATTCGCCGGAAATCGAACCCAAAATGATTGTTTTGCATTGGACGGTAATACCCACTTTTGAAGAATCCTTTGAAGCATTCGACCCTCCCACCTTACCTAATTCCAGGCCCGATATTAATTCGGCCGGAGCGTTGAACGTATCTTCCCAATTTATGGTAGATCGCGATGGCACGATTTACAGATTATTACCGGAAACGACCATGGCCAGACATGTCATTGGTTTAAACCATTGTGCCATTGGGGTGGAAAATGTTGGAGGGGACAAGGACCAGCCATTGACCAAGGCACAGGTAAAGGCAAATATTTGGTTGGTGCGCTATTTAGCGGAAAAATATGATATCGATTATTTAATCGGACATTATGAATATACAAAATTTGAAGACCATCCTCTGTGGTTAGAGCAGGACGAAGGATATAGGACCCAAAAGACCGATCCCGGAACCGATTTTATGAAAAAAGTTAGAAACGCCGTAAAGGACCTAAATTTTAAACCATTACCGGAATGATAAATAAGAAAACGATAGCCATTATATTTTTTGTACTCCCTTTTTGTCCAGTAAACGCACAGGATATTACCACGCAATTGTATGAAACCTACGAGACTTTTAAGGAACCCACTTTGGGAGAAAGGAGAATTAAGCACAAGGATATTCAACCCTTATTGGAGAAATATAGGAACAATCCTAAGTTCAACGTAAATAGAGTAGGCACTTCCATTGGCGGCAAATCCCTTTCCCTGGTGAGTATTGGTTCCGGCGAAACCGATGTTTTTCTATGGTCCCAAATGCACGGTGACGAACCGACCGCCACACAAGCCATTTTTGATATCCTTAATTTTTTGAACAGTCCACAGTTTAATGAGGAAAAAGGCGCTATTCTTTCCAACCTGACCATTCATTTTTTACCCATGTTAAATCCGGATGGGGCTGAACTGTTTCAACGACGTAATCTATTAGGCATAGATATCAACAGGGATGCTTTACGGTTACAATCACCGGAAAGTCAAACGCTGAAACGCGTTCGCGATAGTTTGGAAGCCGA
>JAUIGC010000137.1 GCA_030429835.1 Bacteroidia bacterium | reverse complement strand
TGTTCATGCAAAAAAAATTAATGGTCGTTCCTATGAAAGGCCAGTATGAGCAACAATGTAATGCAGCCGCACTGGCAGAAATGGATATACCCGTAATACGGTCTCTTAAGGAAAAACACCTTCCCAAGGTAATGGACTGGGTGGACTCCCACCATAAGGCTAAAGTGGATTACCCCGATATCACGTCAGAAATTGTACAAAGTTTGCTCAAGGCCAGCTTACAAGTCACTGATTGACCATTTGAATCACGGGAATGTCAAAAAAGATATATGCTTCAGACTTTGGGGAGAATTTTATATGGGGGGTTTCCACGGCCGCCTTTCAAATAGAGGGTGCCCATGACAAACATGGCAAAGGACCTTCTATCTGGGACGAATTCACGCTGAAAAAAGGGAAAATCCATAAAAATCAAACGGCAAAGGTTTCCTGCGATTTTTATCATCGGTATAAAGAGGATATCCTATTGATGAAATCCATGAATATCGAAAACTTCAGATTTTCTATAGCATGGAGTAGGATACTGCCAACTGGCACAGGAACAATTAATCCTAAAGGCATCAATTTTTATAACAATGTCATAGACTTTTGCCTAAGCCATAATATTACCCCATGGATAACCTTATACCATTGGGACCTACCCTATGAACTGGAATCCAAAGGGGGATGGACCAACAGACAAATCCTGGATTGGTTTGCTGAGTTTGTTGAAGTCTGCGCCAAGGCATTTGGGGATAGGGTTAAACATTGGATGGTTCTCAACGAACCCATGGTATTTACGGGGGGCGGTTATTTTTTGGGAGTCCATGCACCGGGCAAGAAGCGCATGAAGAATTTTCTTCCCGCTGTACATCACGCCCAATTATCACAGGCCGTTGGAGGCCGTACCCTAAGAAAATTGATTACCAATGCAAATATTGGCACCACCTATTCCTGTTCGTATATCGTACCAAAAAACAATTCCCCAAAAAACTTAAAAGCGGCAAGAAAGGCAGATGCACTTTTGAACCGACTCTTCATAGAGCCTGTTTTGGGTTTGGGATATCCCATGAACGATCTTCCTGTGTTAAAGAGATTGGCACCCTACATTTTGCCCGGTGATATGAAAAAAAGTCGTTTTGACTTTGATTTCGTCGGAATTCAAAATTATACCCGTGAGATTGTTGAACATAGCTATTTTGTACCTTATATAGGTGCTAAAATTATTAAGGCACCCAAAAGAAATGTCAGAACAACTTTGATGGAATGGGAGGTATATCCGCCAAGCATTTATGAAATGATACGCAAATACGATGCCTATTCCAATATGCCCGATATTATTATAACCGAAAACGGTGCTGCATTCAAGGATGTTTTTAAAAAAGGAAAGGTCAAGGACAAAAAGCGCAAAAAATTTCTGAAGGATCATTTGGAACAGGTCTTTAAGGCCAGAAACGAAGGTCTCAACATCCATGGTTACTTTGTATGGACTTTTACCGATAACTTCGAATGGGCCGAAGGTTATAACCCCGGTTTCGGTCTGGTCCATGTAGATTTTGATACCCAAAAGCGAACCATAAAGAGTTCCGGAAAGTGGTATACCAAGTTTTTAAAAAATTAATCTCTAGTGACTTTTCAGAATTTAAGCCACAAAAAAAGCCGATGCTCCCATCGGCTTAAGCTAACTAACTCAAAAAACTACATGAATCTTAATTACACGCACGGCAAAAATAAGACCCTATTTCTGAGGATATGTTAAGCTAACCTAAGGAATTTGTTATCTTATTTAAAGGCCTGGTGACCTGTAATATCCGCTCCCGTAATCAAGAGGTGTATATCGTGCGTTCCTTCATAGGTAATTACGCTCTCCAAGTTCATCATATGGCGCATAATGCTATATTCGCCCGTAATTCCCATTCCTCCTAGTACCTGTCTGGCTTCCCTGGCTATTTTAATGGCCATTTCCACGTTGTTCCGTTTTGCCATGGAAATCTGTGCCGTTGTGGCCCTGCCCTCATTCCTGAGTTGACCCAATCGAAAGGCCAACAATTGCGCCTTTGTGATTTCCGTGATCATTTCGGCCAATTTCTTTTGCTGTAATTGCATGGCCGCAATAGGTTTGCCAAATTGAACACGTTCCTTGGCATATCTAAGTGCCGTATCATAACAATCCATCGCTGCTCCTATGGCTCCCCAAGATATCCCATATCGGGCCGAATCCAAACAGCCCAACGGTGCTCCCAAACCAGTTTTGTTGGGTAGTAAGTTTTCCTTGGGCACTTTGACATTGTCAAAAATAAGTTCTCCTGTTGCCGATGCCCTTAAAGACCATTTATTATGCGTTTCCGGGGTAGAAAACCCTTCCATCCCCCGTTCCACGATAAGACCATGTATTCGTCCATCCTCATTTTTGGCCCATACCACCGCAATATCCGCGAAGGGCGAGTTTGAAATCCATAATTTTGCCCCATTGAGTAGATAGTGGTCCCCCATATCCTTGAACTTGGTTTCCATTCCTCCCGGGTTAGAACCATGATTGGGTTCCGTAAGCCCAAAACAGCCCATCATTTCACCACTGGCCAATTTGGGTAAATATTTTTTACGTTGCTCCTCTGTTCCGTAAGTGTAAATGGGATACATCACCAAGGAGGATTGAACTGAGGCCGTTGATCGAACACCACTATCCCCTCGTTCTATTTCCTGCATGATAAGACCATAGCTGATTTGGTCTAATCCTGCACCACCATATTCCTCCGGGATATAGGGTCCAAATGCTCCGATTTCTGCCAATCCATTAATAATCTGATTTGGGAACTCCGCTTTTTGGGCATATTCCTCAATGATTGGGGAAATGTCCCTTTTAACCCATTGCCTGGCAGCATCACGCACCAATTTATGTTCTTCGGATAATAAGTCGTCCAAATTATAATAGTCTGGGGCTTCAAATAAATCGGTTCTCATATACACTATTTAATAGTTATGTAAAAATATAACATTAGATAAATAAAAAGTTACATTTTTAGGTAAAAGTCCTTTGTTAATTGGATATAATCCTCTGTATACACATGTCTTTCTTCTTCAATAATTAATTCAGAAGTATTAACCTTTTTTTCAATGCTAGAAAACTGCAACAGACTCCTTTTGAACGATGCCTTTTTATTTCCCTTTACCCGTGTAATCCTGTTTGGAAATAATTCTAGTGCAATGGCCAATTCAACAAAACGTCTCTCCTCCTTAAAGGGAAGAATGGTTGAAAAAATTCCGTTCGCGGACAGGAGTTTTGAAACACCCTTCAACAATTCTGAAAAAGGCAGGGAATCACTTTGACGCGCCATGTCCCTGGAAACATCTCCACTAGAAACTACTTCCCTGTAAAAGGGAGGGTTACTCACAATTAAATCATAGCTATCCTCAACTTCGTCAACAAACTCGTCCAACCCGGCATGATAACAGTAAAGTCTGTCTCCCCAAGGAGATGCTTCAAAATTGTCCACGCATTGTTCGTACGCATCTGCATCAATTTCAATGGCATCAATGGTGGGAGCATCACTTCTTTGGGCAAGCATTAATGAAATAATTCCGGTTCCCGCACCAATATCCATAATAGATTCCGGTTCATGCTCCAACGTCGTCCATGCGCCTAATAGAACTCCATCCGTTCCAATTTTCATCGCACAACGTTCTTGGTCAATTTTAAATTTTTTAAAGCAAAAAGTATCCTTCAATGATTTGTTTTTTAAGGCGTATTGAAAATTTAAAGGGTAAATAGGTCCTTAAAAACGTATTACAAACCCATAAAATTTCTTGCGTAAATAAACATAAATAAAATTATTATTATGAAAATTAGAAAAACAATCAAGTTTATTTTGCCCATAATCATGGGCGCATTGGTCGTTACTTCCTGTAGCAATGACGACGATGACATTATACCTCCAATCATTGATGGAGGTGATTCAACAACATATCAACTTAGTTCAGTTTCCAATCCAGATATTTCTGGTACTGCTAAAGTGATAGACAATGAAGATAATTCAATTACGGTTGAATTAAGCTTGGAAAACACGCCAAGTGGCGGAATGCATCCCGCACATATCCATTTTAATACTGCCGCCGAAGGTGGGGATATTGCCATTACTTTAGGAACTGTTGATGGTTCCACCGGTATGAGCACCGTAACCTTTTCCGCACTGGACGATGGAACTCCAATTACCTATGAAGAGCTATTGGATTTTGATGGATATATCAATGTGCATGCAAGTGCCGATGACCTGGCCACTTTGGTCGCACAGGGCGATATTGGTCAAAACGAACTTAATGGAAATACCAAAGTATATGAATTGGGCAGTGTTGCCGTTGAAGACATTAGCGGAACAGCAACCTTCTCGGAAAGAGTAAATGGTGAAGCGCTCGCAACAATTGTATTGAACAATACTCCTGAAGACGGAATGCACCCTGGACATATCCACATGAATACGGCCGTTGAAGGTGGTGATATTGCCTTCACTTTTAATCCTGTAGATGGTGCTACCGGAATAAGTAAAACCAACGTAGCAGCATTGGATGATGATACCGCTTTTGGCTATAATGACGTACTTACTTACGATGGGTACATTAACATTCATTTAAGCGCGGATGACCTTGCTACTTTAGTAGCTCAAGGTGATATTGGACAGAACCAGCTGACCGGAGAGGCCAAAACCTATGAATTAGGCTCCAAAGACGTTGACGGTATTGACGGTACGGCCACATTTGAAGAACGAGTCAATGGCGAGGCATTGGCAACGATTATGCTAAATAATACTCCAGCAGATGGTACGCATCCTGGGCATATTCACATGAATACCGCTGCAGAAAGTGGTGATATTATTTTCACTTTCAACCCTGTTAATGGCGCTACCGGTATGAGTATGACCAATGTAGCGGCTTTGGATGATGATTCTGCCTTTGGATATGCTCAAGTACTGGAAGTTGACGGATACATCAACATTCACTTGAGCGCAGACGACCTTGGAACCATTGTTGCGCAAGGTGATATTGGACAAAATGAACTGACCGGAGAATCTAAAACCTATGAATTAGGTTCAGTAGCCGTTCCAACCATTTCGGGTACGGCAACTTTCGCTGAACGTGTAAACGGTGAAGCGTTGGCCACTCTAATGCTAGAGGGTACACCCGATGGAGGAATGCACCCTGCCCATATTCATGCCAACACAGCAGCCGAATCAGGAGACATTCTATTTACATTTAATCCAGTTGATGGTACTACAGGAATGAGCATGACCAATGTTGCCATGTTAGACGACGATTCCGCTTTTCTATATGATGACGTTTTGATTATGGACGGTTATATAAATGTGCATTTGAGTGCAGAAGATTTAGGAACCATCGTAGCACAAGGAGATATTGGTGAAAACGAACTGACCGGAACCTCTAAAACATATGCACTTGCTACAGTAGATGTTCCGGGAATCAGTGGAAACGCTACCTTTTTTGAACGCGTTAGCGGTGATGCGCTTGCGGTAATTGAATTGACCGGAACACCGGCAGATGGAGTACACCCCGCCCATATTCACGCTAATAGTGCAGCTGAAACCGGACCTATTATTTTCTCATTCAATCCAGTAGATGGAACCACAGGAATTAGCAAAACCCATGTAGAGGTTTTGGATGATGAAACTCCCTTTAGCTATCAAGGCGTACTGGATGTAGACGGGTACATAAATGTACACCTTAGTCCGGACGACTTGGCAACAATAGTGGCCCAAGGCGATATTGGAATTAATGAGTAATACGTCTAATTAATTACCAAAAAACGGCTATCAATTTTAGATGGCCGTTTTCTTTTTGTAGTGTTAAAGATTTTTATTCCGTTTTTACCATACCTGGTTCCCTACGTTCGGAACCTTCCATATCCCTGAGACTATCACCTAGTTCTGATCGCTTTTGATCCGCCAATTCTTTAATGGTATTAACCACATCAGGATGTTGATTCGCTACATTATTGGTCTCACTTTCATCATTTTCCAAATCATATAATTCCACTTCTTTAAGGTCAACCATTTTATAATTACCGGGGATACCTTCTTTTCCAGGTTCTTGTCCTTCCATGGTCCTATACCTATGTGGAAAATACAACTTCCATTTCCCGTAACGCACCCCAAATAATTCATTGACCCTATAGTAATAGAAATAGGCGTCTTGGGGACTTTCATTGGTCTTGCCCAAAAAGAGATTCCATGCACTTTTACCATCAATTTTTTTCTCGGGCAGTTTTGTATTGGTAGCTTCAGCGATGGTAGGCAAAATATCTATGGCCATTACCGGAGTATCGACTACCCTATTGCCGGGGATTTTTCCAGGGTACTTAATCAAAAAAGGTTCTCTCTGCCCCCCTTCCCAAGCAGTTCCTTTCCCTTCTCGTAAAGGATATGCACTACCGGCATGATTTCCATAGGCGAGCCAAGGCCCATTATCTGAAGTAAAAATTACAATCGTGTTTTCGGTAAGACTATTTTTTTCTAGAGTTTTTAGGATTTCGCCAACGGACCAATCCAGTTCCATAATCACATCACCATACAATCCCCTATCCGATTTTCCCTTGAACTTCTCTGATACAAATAAGGGGACATGGGGTTGTGGGTGGGGAACATATAGAAAAAATGGTTTGTCCTTGTTACTATTAATAAAATCGACACTTCTTTCCGTAATCATCGTGGTAAGATTGGATTGATCGGTAAGGGTATCGATTACTTTCCCATTATGATAAAGTTCTAAGGGGCCAAAATTAAATACCGTCCCTTGTTGTGGATGCAAAGGCCACATATCGTTAGAATAAGGAATTCCAAAATATTCATCAAACCCCTGATTATTGGGCATAAATTCAGGTGCATCTCCCAAGTGCCATTTACCAAAAATTCCTGTAGCATACCCCTTTGCCTTTAGCATTTCTGCCAAAGTAGTTTCTTCTGGGTTAAGACCAACCTTGCTGTTGGGCATTAATGCATTGTGGATACCAATCCTATTGGGGTAGCATCCGGTCAATATACCAGCCCTGGATGCGGAGCAAACCGCTTGTGCGGCATAGAAACTTGTCAATTTTAACCCCTCTTTGGACATTTGGTCCAAATTCGGGGTCTTTATATCACCAGCCCCAAAAACCCCTACGTCATTATAGCCTTGGTCGTCCGTAAAGATCAAAACAACATTAGGAGGTTGAGTTTCTTCCGATTTAGTTTCCACCTTGGTTTCTTTGCAAGACAGCATTAAAAGCAGGGTAAAAAGGATAATTCCTTTAAAATTTAAATGTTTCATTGACACTTTTTAAAAACACAGCGTTAAAATCCTTGTAAGATGCCATGAATATAGTTAATTTCCGAACGCATATTTAGAAGAATCAATACCACAATGAAATTTTACAACCAAGAAACCAACAAGCAAAACCCTGTCCATTTTGTCTTTTTTTTACCCATCCTTATCGTTTGTTTTTTAATAAGCTGTGAACCCGAAAAGAAAGAGAAGGTACAGGATAATGTAGCAGAAGTTATTTCTTCCATGTCCGATTCGCTTCCGGTTGTTTCCCTACCGGAAGATGCAGATCCTGAGCATGAAGATTGGAAAGGAGCGGATTTGGAGCCCAAGGAACCAGTACTCCCATTATATCCCGATGAAGAAGCTAAAAAGTTTTTATTACCTGAAGGCTACCATATTGAACCCATTCTCACCGAACCACAAATACAGCAACCTGGGGCGATTTCATTCGATGGTAACGGTCGTATGTTCGTCTTGGAACTACGCACCTATATGCTCACTGCTGATTCTGACGGAACTTTAGAGCCAACCAGTAGGATTTCACGATGGGAGGACATCGATAATGACGGTGTTTATGAAAAGGGAACGGTCTTCGTAGACAGTCTTATTTTTCCACGTTTTGTACTACCCTATGGGAAGGATGCCGTACTGACCATGAATTCCGATGAGGACAATGTATATAAGTTCACCGATACCGATGGTGATGGCAAAGCTGATAAAAAAGAACTTTTCACTACCAATTACGGACGTTCTGGTAATGTGGAACACCAACAGGCCTTTATGTATTACAATATGGACAATTGGCTCTACAGTACCTATAATGCCTTTCGCGTGAGGGAAACACCAACAGGGGTCATCCGCG
>JAUIGC010000136.1 GCA_030429835.1 Bacteroidia bacterium | reverse complement strand
GCTTCTTTTTTATGGGTTGTAAATCTACTTTTGTGATCACCAAACCAATCCCTGTTATTGTTATTCTTCAATTCGGTTAAAAAATCAAGGGTCTTATTGGTAATTATTGGGTTAGACATGCGACGTATTCTTTGTTATTTTAAGCTAAAGTTAACCATTTGGGGGAAAGACCTTTTAAATTAATGGTTAATTTTGAAGTATAAAGCAGACCAATGAGCCACCCAACCATTGTTGAGAAGATCAACCTTCACAAGAAGCAGCCCAATTTACGTTTCCGCCTTAAAAAAGACACGGAAACCTTTACAGATTTGTTGTTCTATACCCTATTTGATATTGAAACACCGGTAGCGGACAATTTGGAAAAACTAGAGGCACAATTTGATAATTTGGTCAATCTCGCCTGTTGGGAGTGCCAAAAACCGTGTAAAAAAGTTTGGGCCAACTACGTACAAAAATTACCTGGTATTTTAGAGAAACTGAATCTTGATGCCGAAGCCACGGTCAATTGTGACCCCGCATCACTTTCCATCGAGGAGGTCTATATGGCCTATCCCGGTTTTTATGCCATTGCCATTTACCGGCTTGCCCATGAACTCTATACCATTGGTTTCCCCTTAGTACCAAGGTTGATGACCGAGTATGCTCACCGCCAGACTGGTGTGGATATCAACCCCGGAGCACAGATTGGGGATGCATTTCATATTGACCATGGGACGGGCATTGTTATTGGTGAGACCGCAGTCATTAAAAATCATGTGAAAATTTATCAAGGAGTTACCTTAGGCGGCCTTTATGTGGCCAAGCATCTGCAAAAAACCAAAAGACACCCTACCATTGAGGACAATGTTACCATCTATGCCAATGCTACCATTTTAGGTGGGGATACCGTGATTGGAGCCAATAGTATCATTGGTGGAAATGCTTGGTTAACTGCATCGGTTCCTGCCAATAGTACCGTCTACCATTCACCTGAAATAAAAATTAAAACCCAGACAGATGTCTAAATCAATTATCGACCTTATAGGGAATACTCCTTTGGTGGAATCCCGTGTCCTAAATACAAATCCCAACGTAAAATTGTTTTTTAAGATGGAGGGGCATAACCCCGGAGGAAGCGTTAAGGATCGGGCCGCCTTTAATATGATAAAGAGCGGATTGGAGCGTGGCAGTTTAAAGCCTTCGGACAAACTCATAGAAGCGACCAGTGGTAATACCGGGATTGCGTTGGCCATGATTGCAGGTATATATGGACTGGATATAGAACTGGTCATGCCAGAGAATTCAACCAAGGAGAGGGTGCAGACCATGCGTGCCTATGGGGCAAAAGTTACACTGACACCATCCGATGTGGGTATTGAAGGTGCCCGGGATTATGCCGAAAACAAGGTACTTGAGGAAGGTTATATCATGATCAACCAATTTGCCAACGATGATAACTGGAAAGCCCATTATAAAACCACGGGACCAGAAATTTGGAAGGATACCGAAGGAAAAGTTACACATTTTGTTTCTGCCATGGGAACAACGGGGACCATCATGGGTACCTCTACCTATTTAAAGGAAAAAAATAAAGAGGTACAGATTGTAGGCGTACAACCTTCGGACAATGCTAAAATCCCTGGAATTCGTAAATGGCCAAAGGAATATTTGCCTAAAATATTCGATGCTACCAAAGTAGATAGGGTTATGGAGGTAAATGAAGATGAGGCTATAGCCATGGCCAAACGTTTGGCCAAAGAAGAAGGGATTTTTTCGGGGATGAGCTCCGGAGGTGCGGCCACGGCTGCTTTACGATTGGCGGAAGAATTGGATAGTGGTGTCATTGTATCCATTGTTTGTGACCGCGGAGACCGATACCTATCATCAGATTTATTTGATTAGGCAAACAAAACTAATGAAGTAATAAAAAAGGAGCCAAATTAATGGCTCCTTTCTATTTCCATGCAATTTTTATTAAGTCGATTTATTTGGAATCGTTCATGTCCCAATCTTTGTTATATTCCTCTACTAAAAACTCAATATCCTTACCCTTATCATCGGTGAAAATATAGGTCGCTTTATTTCCCATAGTTCCTTTCGATTTCAAGTTCATGCTCTCCAATATTTTAAGACTACTGCCTTCGTCTATGGCAACGACCAGTTCATCCGCATTGCTTACCAATACGAAATCCTCAGGAGTTTTTGACTCATAGCTAAATACAATTTTTTCATCAAAAGCATCATCCTCATCATTATCTATCTTTACCGTTTTGGTAATGGTTGCTACACTATCGGTTATACGGGATTGGTCTATTTTATTGGCATCCTTCTCATCGTGCATTATTGTATTTTCTCTCTCTGTTGTGACTTCGACGGACCTCTTTACCATCTTGTCCCCCATATTCACATTATAAGTTTTGGAGGTCGTGGTTTGTAAAACTTCGGAATTATTTTCTTGCGCAAACGTGACCCCGCTTACCAAAAGTAAACTGGCTATAATTGTTTTTACATTGTTCATTATATTAAAATTTTAAGATTTATAAATTGAATGTAACGTATATTCAACAGCTACATTTTTCTTCTTTTCAATATAAGTGAAATGTATCCAAGAGACTGACGCAAAAGCGATTAACTTTTGTCGTTTCAATAATAAATAGAGGCTTAAATATTGGCCGAAAGAGCTAATAGACCTTAATTACAACCAATCCTTTCTCTTGAAGTAGACCATCATGCCGATAAAAAGAAGAATCATCACTCCCCAGACCACGTAATAACCGTATTTATAATGCAGTTCCGGCATATTTTCAAAATTCATACCGTAGATACCGGCAATAAAGGTTAACGGAATGAAAATCGAGGCCATGATGGTCAATACTTTCATTACCTCATTCATTTTATTGCTCATGTTGCTCATGTACATCTCCATAAGGCTCATGCTCATCTCCCTATAAATTTGCAGGCTTTCATTAATTTCCAGGGAATGATCCAGGGCATCCCGAAGAAATAATTTGGTATCATGTTTTATTAATGGACTTTCAGAATCTATCAACCGACTTACCAATTCCTTGACCGGGTAAATCCAACGACGTATTTTAAGGACTTCCTTTTTTAATTGTTGGATATGCTGGGCCACAATGGGTTTTGGATTGGCATAGACTTCGTCTTCCAAAAGCTCAATACGGTGATTAATTTGCTCCAAAACCAAAAAATAATTATCGATTATTGCATCTAAAAGGGCAAAGAACAGGTAATCCGCTCCCCTGGTCCGTATACGTCCGGATTTTGCCTGAATTCTATTTCTTACCCCATGGAAAACATCCTCCTTTACTTCCTGAAAGACTAGCACGGTGTTCTCCATAAGCACCATGGCCATATGTTCTGGGACAATTTCATCATTTTCGTTGAGGTAAAGCATTTTGAAAACTCCAAAAATATATCCGTCATATTCATCTATTTTTGGCCGTTGGTCTGTATTTACGGCATCCTCCAAAATCAAATTGTTCAATTCAAATCCCTTTCCCAATTCTTCGATAAAGACTTCGTCCGTAATTCCGATGACGTTAATCCAAGCAGTCTTGGGGCCTTTCCTATAATTTAGGATTTCATCGACTTTAAGATGTGTTTTGGTAAATGACTCGTCCTCATCATAGGAAATCACAAAGACCTCACTGTCGGATTTTTCCTTGTTCCCCAAATAACTTACCGTTCCAGGGGCCGAACCTAATTTACCTTGGACTCGGGATGCTTTTTTCTTACGTTTGGGTAGTCCTAATTTTCTTCTTGCCATGTAAAAACTTTACTTAAAGATAACCAAAAGCCCGTTGCCGATTCAATCAAAGACTACTTCATTCAAAAGAAGTCCCGACCCTGGGGCTACGGACGTTAGGGTTATTTTCTTTTCAGGATTCAAAGAATCCAAGATATCCTGCTTTCCTAGTTCTCCCTTGCCCACTTGTATCAACGCACCCATCATCATCCGTATTTGATAACGCATGAAACCTCTGCCCCTAACCACCATGGCATAACTTTTTTCAGGCAAAAAATTGGCCGTAATGAATGTATTTTCCCTGATTTCACAAAAATCGATGGTTCTTACAACCTGGGTATTGGGTTTTAAACGAGCGGTATAGGAAGAAAAGTCGTATGTCCCCAAAAATAGTTGGGCTACTTCCTGCATAAGTTCAATATTCAAAGGCTCAATAACATTGTAGAGGAAAGGCGCGCAAAAAGGGTGGTTTTTTTCTCCATGCGAAAATAAATAGACATATTCCTTGCTTTTGCTATGCTTTATGATATTGAAGTCCTCCGTGGTAGGCCTAATTTCAGTGACCCGAATGTCCGGAGGAAGATTCCTATTGAAAACGCTCAGAAAGGCATCCAAATCCGACAAAGGTGTATTTTCCAAGAACAGTTCAAAAACTCCATCCAATGCGGAAACCTTAGCATCTGTCCGGCCAGAGCCTAAGATTTTGAACTTGGTATCGGGAAGGACATGCTTAAATGTTTTGGACAACATACCCTCCACGGTCTTATGTCCGGGTTGTTTCTGCCAACCGCTATACCTAAATCCCAAGTATTGAATTCTGATCAGATAATAGTATCGAGTTCTTTGCATTCTTAGAGTATCGGTCTAAAATAAGATTGTTCGTCCATTTAGTTCAACTTTTTTGTAATTTAAACACAACTAATCAAAACCAATAATTATGACAACAGAAACTAAAGTAAAACCACCTGTGTGGTTTTGGATTGTAAGCGTTTTGGCCCTTTTGTGGAATTTGGTCGGGGTTATGGCCTATATTGGACAGGCCTATATGTCCGATGAGGTACTCGCCGCAATGAGCGAAGCGGAACGAAGTCTCTATGAAAACCAACCTGCCTGGGTTACGGGTGCCTTCGCCATTGCCGTTTGGGGCGGCGCCTTGGGGTGCATTTTTCTTTTAGTGCGAAAACGTTGGGCCAAACCCGTGTTCGTTATTTCCTTGATTGGACTTTTGGGGCAATTGACCTATAACTACTTTTTAAGTGAGGCTTTAGAAACTTTTGAAACGGTCGACATAGTAATGTCTATTATGATACTGATTATATCCATAGCGCTAATTCTATTCTCCAACAAGTCCATTAGTAAAAATTGGATTACATAAATATTTGAAAATTAGATTGATATAAAAATCACTTTCTTTTTATAAGAATAACCTACCATTCATCGAATTTTTAGAATAAATGAAAGTTGTATCCGTTTAAAAGAAATCATTAGTATTCAAAACCGAAAAATCAAACATGCTCAAGTCCATTAAAGGAGTTTTTTCTTGGAAGCTTACGCTTCTTTTATCCTTGATCAGTATTATTATCCTTAATGTTTTTAGTTTTTATGGGCTTTACACCAATAAGTTCTATTTTTTTAAGGTAGACAATTACATTTTCCCAATTCTTTCATTGGTACATCTCGTATTTCTATATGTGATGTGGTTTAAAATAAAGGAAAGGGAGCTCAGCGATGTTCCCATGCGTAATTTGGAATACGGACTTTATGTGATAAGCTTGGTCTACCTCTTTAAAATTATTGATACCTTGATTACGCTTTTGTCCTATGGGGATTACGAGAACCATTTGATTCCGGAGACCTTTCTTCCTGTGGGAATTTTAATGTTGGTACTCTATACTCTATTGTTCGGCATGACATTCCTTACCTATAGTTATCGTAAGCAATTGGTAGGCAGCTATGTTTTTGACGATATGAACCAGCATGTGGACAACTGGAATTCTTAGATAAATACCATAACCAAACGAATCAAAAATCTCTTCCGTTGCCGGAAGGGATTTTTTTATATATCCTTTAAAAAGCTACTGTACAGGTCCTTGAATTGGTACCCTTCCGCAAAGCGTTGTTTGTTCAGTTTTTTATGGGAAACCAACCCCCATAGCAACAGTTCCTTTAGAAAATAGACATCCTCTTCTGGGTAGTTGGGCTGATAGGTTTTAATCAAATCATTGAGTGCAGGAATACCATCTAATGCCCGCCTATATTCCTCATCCGTAAAATCGTCCAATAGTTCAAAGCCCTCCCCTTGAAAGAACCAGTGGAGCAAATTGTCATACGGAGTTTCCTCATCCTTACGCTGAAGCTTGTTTATTTTTGGAAAGTACTCCGGGAATAAAGATTTTACAGCTTCATCAATTAAAATTTCGGCAACTGCGTCCGCACCTTCCTGTTCGCCTTCATATACCAATTCAATTTTACCGGTTATTGCCGGAATCACCCCTAGAAAATCACTCAAACGCACCGCTGTTTTGTCCGCACCGGTCAATAGGGCCCTTCGTTCCGCCGTACTCAACAAATTTTCGAAGGCAGTAATGCTCGTACGGGCACTAACACCACTCTTTGCGTCTACATATTCGCTGTTCCTGGCTTCAAAACTGATTTGCTCCAATAAGTCCTTGGCCAAATCCGGAACATACACGGCATCGGATTGTCTTTGGTCTAAATTTGCCTCTTGCTCGGTGATCTTTCTTGCCGTTTCAATATCATCGGGATAATGGGTCAGAATTTGTGAGCCAATCCTATCCTTCAATGGTGTAACGATACTCCCTCTATTGGTATAATCCTCTGGATTGGCCGTAAAGACAAACTGTATATCCAAGGGAAGACGTAATTTAAAACCCCTGATCTGTATATCGCCCTCTTCCAAGATATTGAATAGGGAAACCTGGATACGTGCCTGTAAATCTGGCAACTCATTGATTACAAAAATACAGCGATTAGCCCTGGGTATCATTCCAAAGTGGATTACACGGTCATCCGCATAGGACAATTTAAGGTTTGCCGCTTTGATAGGGTCTACATCCCCGATCAAATCGGCCACCGTAACATCTGGTGTGGCCAGTTTCTCATAGAACCTTTCGCTTTTGGGCAACCAATCGATAGGCGTATCATCTCCTTTTTCGGCTATTAATTCCTTGGCGTACCGGGACATGGGTGCCAAGGGATCGTCATTTATTTCTGAACCTTCCACGATGGGGATGTAATCGTCCAACAAATTGACCATCAATCGTGCCAGTCGTGTTTTCGCTTGACCCCTTAATCCTAGCAGGTTGATATTATGTCTTGAGAGAATCGCTCGTTCAAGTTCGGGGATTACAGAATCCTCATAGCCCCAAACCCCGGTAAAGGTTTCCGAAGCCGACTTTATGCGTTCGCGCAGATTGTCCCTGAGTTCATCCTTGATACTTTTAGATTGATATCCTGCCCTTTTTAAGGCTCCTAAAGTTGTTATTTCTTTATAGTTCAATTGCATATTTTTTTAATCAAATGGTAATAATTCCGGTTCCAAGTAAATTTGTTTTGCCGCTTTATTCGTAAAGATATCGGTGGTGTAATGACATCCCAATACTTCCTTAAATTCATATTTTAAGCGTGGGAATTCCGAAATGAACTCGAAAAAGGTATGAGATTTAGACTTTAACCTAAAATGATGTACGGCCCGTACCGAAGCAATGGTCAATGTTGAATTATACTTATCCGAAGCTCCCCAATAGTCTACATACTTTTTTAAATCATCTTGTAGACGTTCAAGGGTAATGTCCAAGCCAAATTCCCCAAGGTATAGCCATGCCAAGCGCAAATGCGCCTCGTGACTGAATTGTCCTGGGAGTAACGTACACTGCTGAAAAGCCGCTACAAAGTCAAAGTCTGAATACGCCTTGTGGTCTGTCATATTGTTTTAAGTTTGCTTTACTAGTTTCAATTACGTTCAGCTACGTACCTACTTTAATCTTTTTCTCCTGTTTGCTTCATAATCCTCGAAAATCATTTCTCCCAATCCCTTTAATCCTGTAAAGAACGCCTTGCCCTTATTGGCTTCCGTAAAATGGCGTATAAACTGCATTAAATAAGGGTCTTGGGCAATCATAAAGGTAGTTATAGGGATATGTAGTTTTCGGGCCTGACGGGCCATATTGTAACACTTTTCCACTATATAGTCGTCCAAGCCTACGCTATTTTTATAATAGGTTCCATCGGGCATGCGCAGGCAACTGGGCTTTCCATCGGTAATCATAAAAATCTGTTTGTTCGTGTTCCGCTTTCTGCGAAGCATATCCATGGCCAACTGCAAGCCTGCCACCGTGTTCGTATGGTAGGGACCTACTTTCAAATACGGTAAATCCTTTATGGGAATGGGCCAAGCATCGTTCCCAAAGACCAAAATATCCAAG
>JAUIGC010000135.1 GCA_030429835.1 Bacteroidia bacterium | reverse complement strand
TGGAAGATGGGTCGGTCATAACTTGTGTTGATAAAGGAATTAAAGATAATGTTGATGACATTGCAACAACAGCCTATTATCTAACAAGTGAAGAAGTTGAAAAGATGAAAAAGAGCAATATCCATACTGTTAGGTACACAATAAAATGTTTTGAATGCACGTCAAATCCTTTATATGAAGGAAATTATTCCGCATCTAATAAGGGCCGTTCTTCAATGAATTACACTAAAGTGATTAGCGATTTTTTTGAAAAAAACTAAATAAAATGGACCCAGCTTTACAAACCATGATCGCCAATATGCCGGAGAAGACGGGGAAGTCCTTGGAGGAATGGAAAACCCTCCTTAAACAAAAGGCCTTTGCCAAACATTCCGAGGGGGTGAACTATTTAAAAAAGGAGCATGGGGTGACCCATGGATTTGCCAATACTATCGTGGCCCTGTCGAAAGAAGAAAGTGCCTCTACGGAGGACTTGGTGGCCGCCCAATATAATGGGAAGGAAAACCTCGTTTCCATTTATGAGGCGCTGATCGCCTATGTAAACACCTTGGGCAAGGATGTCACCATCACGCCAAAAAAAGGAAGTGTCAGCATCATCAGAAAACGGCAATTTATCCTTATAAAACCCGCCACCAAGACCCGTATAGACCTTGGTTTTAAGTTAAAGGAAAAACCTATCACAGATAGGTTGGAAGATTCCGGGCCTTTTGGTACCATGTGCACCCACCGGGTACAGCTCACCGAGGTGTCCCAAGTAGATGATCAACTCAAGGCGTGGATCAAAGAGGCGTATGAAAAATCTTTTTAGAATAGAAAGCTAATTATAGAACTACTAGAGAAATGAGATTGGTAAAAATGTTAGATCTTAAAAGGTTTGTTTTAATTGTTTGTGCCTTGGGAATGATTTCACCATTATTTGGGCAACAATTTTTATGGTCAACCGAACTTGATAGTGATGTACCTCATATACCTTTGGAAAAGGTCACTGAGGAAGTACTAAAGTATTATGACCATTATGAATTCTATTATGATGGGGCAGGGTATAGTAAGGATAAATTTTTAGAAACTATATTTAATTATGGAGATAAATCTGAAGGTTGGAAGCAGTTCAAAGATAAAATTCAGGCTATAAAAAAAGTAACGGTTTTCGCAATACGTGATAATCTTGGTCGTGGTTCTGTAATATTGGTTGCTGCAATAAGCGAGAAAAATGTAAACATGGTTGTTTTTTCAAATTATTATGAGAACGATCCAATACTTACTATTCCTTTTGAAAGGGAAAAATTTTCCAAATGGTTTACAACTCTTCTTGAATAATATTTCTATTCTAAAAAACGAATGAAAATGAAGAACATAACCATAGTCCTACTATTTCTTTTCACAATAGCCAATGCACAAAACTATAACGGAACTTGGGAATCCTTGGGTTACGGCAGACTATTGACCATTGAAAACGAAAACTTTGAAATCAAGGATTACACTGCTATCTCCTGCATTGCTTCAATGAAGGGCAATCTGGATGAACTAGCGGACAAAATCACTCTTACAAATGACACGTTGACCATTGCCAACGGCATTAACCATTACTTCTTCGTTCGCTCAAATTCAGATAAATGTGTAAATCAAAAAAAGAAAAAGGACGACCCAATGTACAATTTTGAAGTATTGGCGGAGACCTTTAAAAATCACTATGCCTATTTTAAAGAACGAAATATTGATTGGGACAAAATGTACCATAAATACCGTTCCCGCATAACCGAAAACACTACAAAGCCCGAGTTGTATGTTGCCATCAAGGAAATGTTGGACGAGTTTGGCGATGAGCACATTCAATTTTCCGCAACGGATAAAATTGAAAAGAAAGCAATGCAATTGTTTGCCAAAAAATCCAATGAAGAAAAACCAAAAAGAATACCCAGTTGGAAATTGGCAAAGCAAGTTGCGGATACATTTTTGGACCCCATCAAATCCAAAAGAGGCGGAACGATCCGATGGGGCATTTTAAACGACAACATCGGTTATCTGCAAGTCAATCAAATGCTCGGCTTTGGAGATTATGGCATTGACGATAACGCGACCGTTCCAGAATTTTGGCGACAGTATATCCCAAAAATGTCCAGAAAAAGTGTATTGGCTTTAACCAATGACGAGCATAGCGGCATGGTATACCTAATGGACGAAGTAATGAAAGACCTGAAAAATACCAAAGGATTGATACTTGATATGCGGTTTAATGGTGGCGGAAAGGACGAAGTAGGATTGGAAATTTTAAGTCGGTTTAATCCGGAAAAAAAGCAAGTCGGTATTAAAAAAGCAGTCCACGGCAACGGTTTTTCGACCCACGTACCAATCTATGTTGAAGGAACTGAAAACGCTTATACAAAACCCATTTATTTGCTTACGACGAGGGCTTCCGCAAGTGCGACAGAAATTTGCGTTTTGGCTTCATTGAGTCTGGAAAATATCACAAGAATTGGAGGAAACACAGAGGGCATAACCTCGGATATGTTGGAAAAAACGCTGCCCAATGGCTGGGAATTTAGTCTTTCAAACGAAATGTATTTGGATAATAATGGAAAAGGCTATGAACATATAGGCATTACACCCGATATTGTAGTGTATGAATCTGATACAAGAGCGGAACAATTCCAAACCATTAAAACAGGACTTGAGAGCAAAAATGATCTTGCGATTGAAAAAGCACTGGAATTGTTAAACGAATAAGACTCCTTGCAACGTTTAACGCTAAACCGCGCTAGTTTTTATAACCGCCGACGATAGTAGTCATTTAGAAAAAAACAAATGAAATGTAAAACTATAACACTATACTGTATTCTTTTGGCCATTGTTGGATGCAAACAACCTGTCAATAAAAAAGAAAATACCATCAATTCCCAAACCGAGGTAGTTCAATCCGAAGACTTTTCCGATAACCTCAAAAATTGGGCTGAGAGCATAAACAATAATGACATTAATGCTATAAAAAATCTCTACGATCCTAATGGTGTTAAGATTATTTCTTCGGATAGTATACTTGAGAATTCAGCCCAAATAGCGGATTACTACATGATTCGCAAAGGAAGCATCACCTTAGCTGAATCAATATTCACTGTAGAGGCAAACAAGGAAAGAGGAATTAATTATGAACTGGTCAGGTATACACGGGATAACCGAAAAGAATTCGTTGGAATTGTAATTTGGAGCATGGAAAATGAAAGGATAATTAGGGAATTTGAATTTACCGAAGAATACACTCCTGAATCAAAAAAAATTGACACCACAAATATAGCCCAGAGACGAAACTTATGGGTCGAACTCTGTAATACAAATAACCCGGAAAACTTGGTGAAACAACTCTATAGCAACAATACGATGTATTTTAATCATAAACCCATAGTACAGGGAACCGAAGCATTGATTAGGGAATATGGCTATATGAATAACGAAAACTATGAGTTAAACCTACATCCAATGAAATTGGAGGTAGTAAATGCCAGCACGGCCTTTGAGATTGGGCAGTGTAGCGGAAGTTATAACGGAAAATATATTTTGGTCTGGAAAAAACAAACTGATGGAAATTGGAAAGTATTTATTGATTCCAATATTTAAAAAAGGAAGACTGACAATATGTAGAAAATAGGTTGTTAAGCGGTAAATTAAAAGTTTGGCATTCCGTAATCGCCTACTTTTCATATACTTGAACGCTAATTTTAATATAAAACGACATTCTCGAAAACAAGGAAAATGACGCAATCTGAACTCATAATTTTAAACTTTACGGAGATTAGGAGAAGAAGTATAAAACTTTGGAGGGGACTTCCGGAGCGCTATTATGATTGGAAACCCGACGAAAAAGCCATGACGGCCATAGAAATGGTCAGGCATGTTTTGGAAGCCGATTATGGTTGGAATAAAATCATCAACAATAGGAGTATGGCAGATTATCAAACACCTTGGAAAAACCGACCCTTCATTAGCGTTGCTGACGAACTTGAATTTGCCGAGCCCTATAGAAATGCATTTTTGGAAAGCGTGCGCCAAATTTCCGACAGGGAATTAAGCGAAACGGAAATCATTCACCCCGGAAATGGAAACAAAAAAATCCTTGGGAAGTATTTATTACGGATTGGATATCATGAATCGGTCCACGCAGGGCAATTCCTTTCTTATCTGAGGGCAATGAAAATACAGTGTCCGGAGATATGGGACTGAAAAACAAAAACACAACCACCAGCAATAGGTGCAACAGAAAGGGCTAACTAGGGTTGCACAAAATAAAAGCATTTCTACCTATACCAACTGTAAAAACCTTATAACTTTAAGTGATGGTTTAGTATAAAAGTAAAATGCAGAGCGTTAAAATTCCAAGGAACATGGTATACTTGCAACATATCGTTGAGCTATGACGGAATTCTGGGAAGAAGCCTTTAAAAGTAATCCAAGAATGTGGGGCGAGGATCCTACAGACAATGCCTACACGGTTCTGAGGTTATTTCAAAAGCATAAAATCGATAGCATATTAATTCCGGGTTTTGGCTATGGGAGAAATGCCAAGGTGTTTTACGATAATGGATTTGAGGTAACCGGAATTGAAATTTCCAAGACGGCCATTGAAAGGGCTCGCAACTACTTTGGAAATGATGTATTGATACACCATGGCCCCGTTGCCAAAATGCCTTTCGATGAGAAAAAATACCCTTCCATCTACTGTTACTCACTTATTCACTTGTTAAATTCGGTCGACAGAAGAAAATTAATCGATGCTTGCTATTCACAATTGAGGCCTAATGGCATTATGGTTTTTGTGGCCTTGTCCATACACGATAAACGTTTTGGTGTGGGAGAGAAGCTTGAAAAAAACACTTTCCATTCTCCCAATGGTCTAGACCTTTATTTTTATGATGAAGAGGCTATAAAAGAAGCGTTTGGAGATTATAATATTATTGAAGCGAAAGAAATCAACGAACCTATAGAAAGTCCAGATGAAAAACATTGGATGGTAGCATGTGAGAAGAAAGCCCACTAACCGATAATAACAACTTAAACCAATAGCTTAAGCAAAAGGTTTACGTATTTTTAGGGAACGGGAAATCCCTGGGATTTCACTTTGTGACCGGAAGAAAGTATAAAGCCTATTAATTTTGCGCTATGGATTGCAGAGAATAGGTACGGGTTTTATCCCGTAATTTACATTGGGATATGATCTTGGTAATCCGTTGAAAATACAGCATGAATGAACTGAAAACAGGCGAGTTTTACGGAGCACATTATCAAAAATCGGCTTTTGAAAATGTACTCATTACGGATACCGAATACACCCACGAAAAAGTGGATTGGCACTATCACAAAAATCCATATTTCACCTATCTGCTTCAGGGTAAACTCTTTGAAGCGAACAAAAAGGAATCTTACTATTTAGAACCGGGAAATCTACTATTCCATAATTGGCAGGATGCACATTACAATATAAAACCACGGGAGTTTACGAGAGGTTTTCATATTGAACTCAATACCGAATGGTTTTCAACTTTTGATATTCAAATATTGGATTTTGAAGGGAGTATCAATTTAAAGGATCCCATTGCAAGGAACCTGATGAACCACATCTTTGTCGATTCTAAAATCAACGACCCATATTCAACATTGAGTATTGAAAGTAATTTGATCGCTTTGTTCAGTGCGATGGAAACATCAAAAAAGGACAGTTCCAAAAAGCCTGTTTGGGTGGGCCAATTAAAGGAACTGTTACTGGAGGAAAAAATCGATTATTCCTTACAAAATTTAAGTACATCCTTGGGATTGCATCCAGTTCATTTATCACGGGAGTTCAGCAGATATTTTGGAACCAGTTTAGGGAATTATATACGGTTGCTGAAAATCAATCAGGCTTTTAACCTTATCGTTTCGAATAAATTTTCATTAACGGAAATTTGCTACCAATGCGGTTTTTACGACCAAAGTCATTTCATCACCAACTTCAAACGTATTTATGGGACAACACCTTCTAAAATCCAGAAGAAGATTTCCGTAGGTCAATTTTATACAATTTTAGGGACTTGATTAATCGCAACTTTGGTGTTCATCAAAAGTCAATCAAAATGCGTAGTATGAAATCAAATTGTTTATGGATCCTCTTGGCTTGTTTGGTTATATCGTGCAAGAACAGTGATGTGCCGAGCAACTCCCGTTCAGAAGAAATTGAAAATGTATATTTTTCCAAAGATGATATTTCCAAAGTAGATGCTTCCAAAAGTGACTACATCACTAGCTTCACGTTAAACAAAGATGAATTCCTGAATATTCATTTTACATTGGACAACCCGCTCGTTGAAAGTCTACAAGACATTGAGCCCAATTTAACCGTAGATGAATTATTGGAAAAAGGGAACTTTCAATTTTCATTTATTGTGGACGGAAAAATCATTTATGTAGAAAACCTGAATAAAGGAGCAGGACTAAGGGCCTCCAAAACGGAGCAGCTAGAGCATACCATACGCTTGGCGGCACCACAACAACTGGATTACTGGGGTTGGTTCATGTGGCTCAAATTTATGAAACTAGGGGGTGGGCAAGATGTTCTTTCGGATGGAAAACATACTTTAGGTATTGAGGTTAGACCATATGTAAAACACGATTCGGTACGAGTAGGCCCACTATTGGCCAAAGGGGAAATTGCTGTGGAAGTTGCGGAAATACCCGTGGATGAACGCCTAATCCCTGTTCAAGAAATACAACCCAATAGCGGCTGGAAAATATCTAAGGATACGTTTGATATACGTAAAATTGAAGCCTTAAATAGAAAAATAGCCGAAGGTAGATTTGAAGCTATTAACGGAATTGTGGTCATAAAGGAGGGGGAACTTTTAATAGAGGAATATTTTAACGGAGAAACTAGGGATAGTTTGCATGACCCAAGGTCCGTTGGAAAATCAATCGCCTCTACCATGATGGGAATTGCCATTGAAGAGGGTTACATACCTAATGAAAACGCCCTGTTAAAGGATTTTTACAATTTAAAATCTTTCCAAAACTATAGTTTAGAAAAAGATTCCGTTACGCTTAAATCGCTCTTAACCATGAGTTCCGGATTTCTTGGTGACGATAATGATTTCAGTAGTCCGGGTAATGAAGAAAATATGTATCCAACGAAAAACTGGGTGAAATTTGCCCTTGATTTACCTATGCAGGAGGATAGGGTAATGGGTAAGGATTTCGCCTATTTTACGGCGGGGGTAGTAGTTTTGGGGGATATTATTGATAAAGCGGTTCCTGGGGGATTGGTTTCGTATGCCGATAAAAAATTGTTCGAACCACTGAGTATAACCAATTATCAATGGGAATATACACCGCAAAAAGTGGGGAATACCGCTGGGGGAATTAGACTAAGGGCCATTGATTTTGCAAAATATGGTCAATTATATAAGAACAAAGGCCTTTGGGATGGCAACCAAATTTTAACTGAACAATGGGTTGAAAAAAGCTTGGACAGGCACATAGAACAATCGCTTGACCATGGATATTACGGTTATTTATTTTGGAACAAAACCTTTTCCATTAACCATAAGGACTATGAAGTGTCCTATTGCAGTGGTATGGGAGGAAATAAAATTTACATCTTTAAAGACATTCCTATTGTAGTAGTCATTACGTCTTCGGCATATAACATTCCAAATGCACATGCCAATGTAGATAAAATGATGACCGAATATATATTACCGGCAATTTTAGGGAAAGAATAGAGCCCGTAGTCAAGAAGGTATATATGGAAAAGCAAAGAGGCGCTAATATTAAATCCAAGAATCCAAAACGCCATTGACCGATTGAAAGCATTGGATTTTTGATAGGATAGAGATACCGATGCTTATAAATAGAGCGTACTCATCGAAAAATTATCGACGGACATACAATAATTGACTATTTTGCCTAATGAATACCCAAATTATACCATCCGTATGAAAACCATAACTACAAGCAATAATCAATATGCGATGTTACCGGACCGTGTTAAGGCGGCTGTAATAGATTCTATTCTTTTGATTGCTGCTATGTATGGAGTTTCAGAGATTTTAGGTCTCTTTGAAAACGTCCCGGACTACGTAAAAATGGTTTTGGTAGCTATGCTGTTTCTTTTATATGACCCTTTTTTTACTAGCCGATTTGGCGGTACTATCGGACATTCGTACAGTAAAATTATGGTCAAAAAGGAATCGGATACTAGTCAAAACATTGGTTTCTTTCCTGCAGTACTTCGGTTTGTTTTGAAATTTTTCTTAGGTTGGATATCATTATTGACCGTGACGGGTACCGAAAAGAAAAAAGCTATACATGATTTTGC
>JAUIGC010000337.1 GCA_030429835.1 Bacteroidia bacterium | reverse complement strand
CTGGGTTTAGACTATGAAACAAAAAATATATCAAATCGATGCTTTTACGGACAAGCTCTTTGGTGGTAACCCAGCAGCCGTTTGTATTCTGGAAAAATGGTTGCCCGATGATACCATGCAAAAAATAGCGGCGGAAAATAATTTGGCAGAAACCGCTTTTGCCGTCCCTCGTGGCAATGATTATGAACTACGCTGGTTTACACCAGAGGTAGAGGTCGACCTATGTGGACATGCTACCTTGGCCACAGCCTATGTTATCTCTAATTATTACGATTACAAAAAACATACCATTAGGTTTATTTCGCCCAGAAGCGGTGAACTCCTAGTAAAAAGGAATGAAACCGGACTAATGACCATGGATTTTCCAACGGACGACCTGGTTCCCGTTGAAAGTATAAACGAAATCAACGAAGCTATCGGCAAGCAACCCTTAGAAACCTATAAGGGCAAAACGGATTACTTGTTGATTTACGAAAACCAGCAAGATATTGAAAACATTAAGCCTAATTTTCACTTAGTGGACCAGTTGGATTGCAGGGGAGTCATCGTTTCGGCTAAAGGAGATGCTGTCGATTTTGTATCCCGTTTCTTTGCACCACAATGTGGTATTCCGGAAGATCCTGTAACAGGTTCGGCACACACGACCCTTACTCCCCATTGGTCAAAAAAATTGAACAAAACTGTTATGAGTGCCCAACAATTATCGCAGCGTGGAGGAAGCTTGACCTGTGAATATTTGGGAAATAGGGTGAAAATTTCAGGACAAGCCGTTTGTTATCTTGAGGGGTTCATAATAATTTAATCAATGCCAAATCGACGCTTTTTCTATATTCTCCCCTCCATCATTGGAGATATGGAACATTCTTGCCTTTAATAATATTTTCCGCCCCTTTATGTGCCTAGTATAAATCAGTCGAGACTTACCTACATGTCTCTCCCAATGGTAAAGAAACTTCTCTGATTTTTCTTTTTTCTCCCCTAAGATACTTGGCACTGCATAAAAACGCTTAAACCCTAGTAAATTCCTAAACCATTCCTTTCGCTGTAAAAGGTATCTAGGATTGTCAATAGGAGCTATAATCTCACCCAATGTATTTATGAATAATGTGCTTTCGTAATTTGCCATACCAACCGGTATACAACTTACGGTACCTCTAGAACCTAAATCTACTTGAAGGTCTATGTCTTTGGAAGTACTTTCAATATATCTTAATTCTTGCAGGGTTTTCAGGGTTGCCATCCCCATTTTGTAGATTTCCTTGTGTAAATTTCCGTGTCTTACAAATAAAAGAACTGCCTTATAGACCTTTAATCCATATCCCAAAACTAACGCCGATAATAAGATATAAATAAATTTTATCCATCCTCCACTTAAAATAACGTTGATGTTTTTAAGTGCCAGCTCAGGGATGAAAAATGCCAAGCCTAACATTATTTCGATAAATGAGGCAATCACAACATCCTTAAAATAAAGTTGATTTTGACGTTGATAGCTAGTATTTCCATCGTAATATTTTTTCAATTCACGAGCAATCACACTTCCGGTACCAATTGCACTGTTCCA
>JAUIGC010000336.1 GCA_030429835.1 Bacteroidia bacterium | reverse complement strand
CCAGATTCTTCCATTTCCTCGACCGTATGCAACACCGCGTGGTGTTCAATTTTAGAGGTAATAATGGTTTCTACACCTAAATCCTTGACGGCGCCTCTCAAAATCATGTTGTCCGCCTCGGTTCCCCCTGAAGTAAATATTATTTCGGAAGCTTGGGCATTAAGATATTTTGCAATGGTCTTTCGTGCACTTTCAATAGCCGTCTTGGCCGTTCTTCCATAACTGTGGGTAGAAGAAGGATTACCATAATTATTGGCCAGTGCCTCCTGCATTTTAACTATCACCTCTTCCCTCACCCGTGTCGTTGCAGCATTATCTAGGTATACATGTTCCATGGCCATCGAAGTACTTTTAAAGAGTGCAAAAATAACCCAATTTAAGTTAATTTACACTTAATTGCCCCTAAAGCTATAAAGGCATATCCGATAATTAATTTAAATTTGAGGTATGAAAAAATGTCTTGGTATTGTCCTTTGCTCACTACTATTCTCCTGTAATGATGGGGATTTGGAAATAGAAACCTTAGATTTTGATAGTGTTACCAACATTCAAAATTGTGGTGAACTATCCGTTACATCCGCTAATGTGCTTTTTAAGGTAAATGCGGATGAAGCCTTGATTGTTGAATTACCTAGTGGCGCCCTAAAAAATGAGGTTACTACAGAAGATATTGTAGTTAACGTTAACGAATCCGGTTCGGTGATCTACAGAATTTTTTCGGGCGATGTGTCCTCAAGTTATTTCTGCGACAATGTTCCGCCTGTTGATCCTGTTGTCATTGAAGAAATAACTGCAGCTGATGGGATAATTTATATCACCACAACTGCAAAAGACTCAATTACCTTTGAACATAACATTCGCTTAAGCGATATTTCCCTTATTACGGGAAACAATAGCAGAATTACCGATTTACGCATCAATGAATTTGGTACGGTTACAACAAAACAATAACCATCAATAGTTCTGGTAAATATAAATTTCCGTTGCGCCTAATCCATATTTTTGGTAGTCTGCATCATAATACTCTATATTTTCATATTTTCTGAACAAGGAATAGAGTTCCTCCCGGAGCACTCCCTCTCCAACACCGTGTATGAATACCACTTTTTGAATTCGCTTTCCAATGGCAAAATCCAATTGTCTCTTGGCGGTTTCCAATTGCAAGTTTAACATATCAAAATTGCTCATGGACTTTGGGTTTTTCACCAATTGATTGATATGCAGGTCCACCTCCATTTTGGGAAGACTTCTCTCTTTAGGTTTTAATGCCCTGCTATTTTTTCTTTTGGGTATTTCCTTTTCCTTTTTTACTTGGGCCACTTCATAATTGCTCACATGGATATCCTCAGCAACTTTAACCAGTTCATTTTTTTGGAATTGCATGTGAAATCCGTCACTTGTAACTATCGTAATCTCTGTCCCCTCTATTTGAGACACCTTACCTTTTATCACATCGTCCATGGTCTCTACCCAATCCCCTATTTTAAAATGAGCCATAATTTTGTTTTGATTACTCAAAAATAATGGTAATTTTCAGCTTGTGAATTATTAGCACCATGCAAGTATCG
>JAUIGC010000335.1 GCA_030429835.1 Bacteroidia bacterium | reverse complement strand
GCATTATTGAAAGATCCTGAAAATGATATACAATCTGCCACGGATAAGAATGCCGACAAGGTTGTTGGCAATATTATTGAACTGGATTTGGAACATATTGAAGTAAATCCTTTTCAACCAAGGTCCAACTTCAATGATGAAACACTTCAGGAACTGGCAACTTCCATAAGAGAGTTGGGAGTGATTCAACCGATTACGGTAAGAAAGCTTGGCTTCAACAAATATCAATTGGTATCCGGGGAAAGAAGGTACAGGGCCTCCAAATTAGTGGGCCTGGAGACCATTCCCGCATACATCAGGATAGCCAATGACCAAGAATCCTTGGAAATGGCTTTGGTGGAAAATATTCAAAGACAAGATCTTGACCCCATAGAAATCGCACTATCCTACCAAAGGCTTATAGACGAAATCAATCTTACCCAAGAAAAATTAAGTGATAGGGTTGGCAAAAAACGCTCTACAATAGCCAATTACCTAAGGTTATTGAAGTTAGACCCAATCATACAGACCGGTATGCGCGATGGTTTTTTGAGCATGGGCCATGGCAGGGCCTTGGTCAACATGGAAAATAGGAAAGACCAAATAGCTCTTTATGAGAAAATCATTGGCCAAAACCTATCCGTAAGGGATACGGAAAACGCCGTTAAGAACTATCATCAAAACGACGGTACCCAGAAACCTGCCAAATCAAAAGTGGAAACTCCCACCTATGTTAAATCGGGCGTAGAGGAAATCTCCAAACATCTTTCCGCGGGTATCAAAGTGAAGACTTCAGGAAAAGCCAAAGGAATTATTACGATTCCCTTTAATTCCAAAGAGGAATTCGAGCGTATAAAAAAGTTGATTACGGGTGCATAAACACTTCTCAATACTCTCCCTTTTATTTTTTTTGTCCGTAGCGTCTTATTCCCAAGAGGAAGAGCTTCCGGAAGTAAAAGAGACGGATAGTATTGCCAACACCCTAAGCACCGATGTATTGGTCATAGAAGACTCTATATCCTTTAAAAAGAAAAGGAATATTAATCCGTTGGCCCCTAGTAAAGCCGCATTTTACTCCGCGGTACTTCCCGGTCTTGGCCAAATCTATAATAGAAGGTATTGGAAAGTACCCTTGGTTTATGGAGCCATTGGGGGTAGTGTTTATGCCTATACTTGGAATAATGATAATTATAAACGTTTTAGAGTAGCTTTTAAAAGAAGGCAGGCTGGGTTCACGGATGATGAATTTTATGACCTAAATGGAGATAATGCCCCTGGTGCCCCTCCAGATTTGGATTTAGATGACCTTGAAAACCAGCAGGAAAGATTTCAGAGGGACCGTGATTTATGGTTGGTTGTTTCCATTGTCGCTTATGTATTGAACATTGTTGACGCCAACGTAGATGCCCATTTGAAGCAATTCAATATAGATAACGACCTTTCATTGGATTTTGAACCTTATCTCGACCTTAATTCCGTTACAAACGACCCTACTTACGGAATGGCATTAACCATAAAGTTTTAATTATGCGAATAGCACTTTTCGGCTACGGAAAAATGGGAAAAATGATTGAGCGGCTAGCCGTTGAAAGAGGACA
>JAUIGC010000134.1 GCA_030429835.1 Bacteroidia bacterium | reverse complement strand
TAGTTGGTAAAATAGTATCTATTAAAGCGGAAATGGTCTTGGCTTCGTCCTCGGTAAAGAACTCAGGTTGCCAATCCAGCCTTGTTTCATTTTTACAGGATTGTAAAAGGGAAAAAAGGGATGGCATTGCAATCGTTGCCCCTGCCAATAGGCCCGCTTTCTTAAGTGCTTTTCTTCTATCCATGATTTTAGATATTAAATTTTTTCAATTCGGATACGGCATGATCCGCCGCTCTGGCAGTTAACGCCATGTAGGTCAATGATGGATTAACACAAGACGAGGAAGTCATACACGCGCCATCCGTTACAAAGACGTTTTTGGCCGCATGTACCTGATTAAATCCATTAAGCACGGACGTTTTTGGGTCCCTACCCATTCTTGCAGTTCCCATTTCATGTACTCCATATCCTGGCGGGTGTTCCTTATCAAAGCCCATCACATCTTTGAGTCCGGCTGTTTCCAACATTTCAACCGCATCCTCTTGAATCTGCTTGTTCAAGGCCTTTTCATTTTCCTTAAACTCGGCATCTATGGTCAAGGTAGGTTGTCCCCATTTATCCAACACATCTTTATTAAGACTGATTTTGTTGTCATGGTATGGTAAACATTCCGCAAAACCGGTGATAAAGAACTCCCAATCGCCGGGCTTCAATATACTGTCTTTAAAGTCGGCCCCGAAGGATTCTATATTCGCCGGATTGCCTCCACGGTAACCACTACCTTGGAAACCGAATCCACGTACAAACTTATCCGATTTGGATTTTTCATCAATATTTACATATCTAGGGATATAAATGCCATTTGGCCTTCTTCCCTTGTAGTATTTATCCTCAAAACCATCGACCTTACCTATGGCACCAACCCTGTAGGTATGATCCATTAAGTTATGGCCCAATTCTCCGCTATCATTGCCCAAACCGTTCTCAAAACGTTTTGAGGTAGAATTCATAAGTATATGTGCCGTACTTAATGCCGAGGCATTCACAAAAATAATCTTGGAAGAATAGTCGATCACCTCACTCGTTTCCGCATCAATGATACGAACTCCTGTTGCCTTTCCTTTGGCGTCATCATAAATTACCTCTTGTACAATAGAGTAAGGCCTAATGGTCAAATTTCCGGTGGCATTCGCCGCTGGCAAGGTTACCGCATTACTACTAAAGTAGGCTCCGTAAGGACACCCCCTACTACATCGATTACGGTTTTGGCACTGTCCCCTTCCATTATGGGGCTGGGTCAAATGGGCAACCCTACCAATAATCATGTTTCTACCTTCAAAATTCTTCTCTATTCGTTCCTTAACATGTTTTTCCACACAGTTCAGTTCCATGGGAGGAAGGAAATGACTATCGGGTAATTGTGGTAATCCTAAGGCTTCCCCACTAATTCCCGCAAATTTCTCCACATAAGTATACCAAGGTTCAATATCCTTGTATCGTATAGGCCAGTCTACACCATGACCATCTTTTGCATTAGCCTCAAAGTCCAAATCGCTCCAACGATAGGTCTGTTTACCCCAAAGAAGGGATTTACCTCCCATTTGGTGACCCCTCAACCATAAAAACGGCTTCTCTTCTGTGTACGGATTGGCTTCATCATCCGCCCAAAAATGTTCGGTATCCTTGCCCACCCATCCTGAGCGGATGTTCTTGTAATGCTTCTTTTTTTCTTCGGGAGTGAGACCTCCGCGGTATTCCATGTCCCAAGGATCCCAATTCATAGTAGGGTAATCCACTACATGCTCCACTATGGGGCCTCGTTCAAGAACCAGGGTTTTAAGCCCTTTTTCACAAAGTTCCTTTGCTGCCCATCCACCACTGATTCCAGACCCAACGACAATGGCATCATAGGTCATGTCCTTTTTTGCATCTATATTAAAATTGGCCATAAAAAATTATAAAATTAACTCAATAAAGATAGGGTTATTCGAGGATATGACAAGAGAATGCCCATCCATCAAACAAAAATTAGTAGTATTTTTAACGAAACTTAAGATACCCTTATGAAAAAAATTGTCCTCTTATTTGTCCTTTCCCTTTTTAGCTTTATAGGGTGCAAAAACCAATCCGAAAAGATAACAGAACAACAAGAGCTGCCAAAAATCGCCATTGCCGGTATTGGTATTGAATCCAGTACATTTTCCCCGGCACAAACCGAGGAAGCCGCTTTTCATGCTAGAATCGGAGATTCCATTTTCGGGCGTTATTCTTTTTTTTATGCAGATAGCGATATTCGCCAACGGGCCGATTGGGTACCAACGCTTCTTGGTAAATCTATACCTGGGGGTATTGTTACTAGGGAAGCCTACGAATCCATGGTTGATAAAACCTTGAAAATGCTAAAAGAAAATGGTCCTTATGACGGTATTTGGTTCGATATTCACGGGGCCATGAGCGTCGTTGGTCTGGAGGATGCTGAGGGTGATTTAATTACACGTATCCGAGAGGTAGTTGGCCCAGATGTTTTGGTTTCAACCTCCATGGATTTACATGGTAACGTTTCGGAAACTTTGGCCAAACAGAGTGACCTTATCACTTGCTATAGAATGGCACCTCATGAAGATGCCCTAGAGTCCAAGGAACGTTCGGTTCGCCTGTTGTTAGAACGATTGGAAAACGGTAAAGGAAAACCAGCCTATAAAGCTTGGATTCCCGTTCCTATTTTGCTGCCCGGTGAAAAAACCAGTACCCGCATCGAGCCTGGGAAAAGTCTATATGCTAAAGTTCCTGAAGTCGCCGACCAAGAGGGCGTCATAGATGCCGCTATCTGGATCGGATATGCCTGGGCAGATGAACCTAGAAACCATGCCGTAGTGATGGTAACGGGAGATGATAAGGAAAAGGTGACCCAAGGAGCCGAAAAATTGGCAAATGCCTTTTGGGAAGTTCGGAACGAGTTTGAATTTGTAGCCCCTGTCGGTACGCTGGAAGAAAGTTTGGCGTTGGCGCTTAAGAGTGATAAAAAACCTTTCATGATCAGTGACATGGGCGATAATCCCACGGCCGGTGGCGCAGGCGACGTAACATGGACCTTACAACAGATTTTAAATCGGCCAGAGTTTAAATCCGAAAATGGTCCTTCCCTTATCTATGCCTCAATTCCTGGGCCGGAATTGGTGGAAAAAGCTCTAAAAGTAGGCGTTGGCGGAAAAATAAGTGCAACCGCCGGAGCGGACGTAGATGACCGATTTGCCCCGCCCCTGGAAATCACCGGAACAATCGAAGCAATAAAAGAGGGAGACCGAGATGCGGAAGTGGAGGTTGTGGTTAAGGTAGGAAGCGTACATGTAATTGTTACTAAAAAAAGAAAACCCTATCACCATAAAAGTGATTTCACAAATTTGGGCCTAAACCCCATGGAAACGGACATTATCGTAGTAAAAATAGGTTATCTGGTTCCTGAACTATATGATATGCGGGGTGATTGGATTATGGCCTTGACACCCGGAGGTGTGGATCAGGATTTGGAGCGTTTGGGTTATAAAAATATCAAGCGTCCCATGTTTCCCTTGGATGCGGATATGGAAACGCCGGATTTAAGTGCAAGATTAATTCCGGCCTCCAACGAATAGCATTTAAACGGTAATGGCCTTGTTGAGATAGGTTCGAAAGGGAAGCATTTCCTTATAGACACCGAAAACCTTTTCGTTAAAATTATCTTGAAATAGCAAGGTATTATCAAATTTTGCCATCACGGCAAAGGTTTTGTGTTTGAGTAAATCGATATGGGGATGGTCCTCAGAAAAACCCTTAGGAGGCCTGGTGAGTTTTACGTCTTCTACCAAACCTCCAAAGGCTTTTTTAAAAGAAGGCTTTTCCAAAATGTCGACCAATTCTTCTCCATTATAATCGACGGCATCCCTAATGCTGGCCAATTTTTTGGAATCTGGTCGCCAGAGACCGCCGGCGAACATGGATTCCTCCATCCCAATTTCGATATAAAAATCGCCCGTATTGGGCCTTTTATCCAAACCGGCACCAAAATGGTCCTTATAAATAGGTCGGTTTGGATGATATAGTAAATTATTATTGATACGGTTGATTCCCTTTTTACCTGGCGTATCATAATAACCATCATACTGCCGTAGAAGATTATCGTTCAGTTCATCAAGCCATCCAAGGAATTCATTCCGAACTTGGTGATACCACTTACTATTGGCATCCATCCATTCCTTATTGTTGTTTTTGTTTAGTTCTTGGAGAAAAGTAATTAAGTTTTTGAAATCCACTTGTTTCGTTGATGATTTAAGGTTGTTGGTTTATGGCTTTGCGCTTTTGCCTTTTGGCTTTAACTTAAATTAACACCTCAGACCTAAGTATTCCAAACGCTTAACCTTAATAGTTGAACTTGACTCTTGAGCCAGTGTTTGAGCTTGTATTTGATTTTAGAATCGATTGTCACCATCCAGCAAATCGCCAAGACCACCAAGAATACTTCCCTCTCCCTTATCCTTTCCGCCTCCCTTAGGTGCAGCCGCCCAAACACGACCTGCTAAGCGACTAAATGGTAAAGATTGAATATATACGGTCCCGGGGCCTCTTAACTTGGCAAAGAAAAGTCCCTCACCACCGAAAACCGTATTTCGTATTCCCCCGATAAACTCAATATCATAATCCACATCCTTGGTAAACCCAACGATACACCCGGTATCCACTTTTAGAACTTCACCCGGTCCCAATGTCTTTTTTGCTAGGGTACCTCCGGCATGGACAAAGGTCATTCCGTCACCTTCCAATTTCTGCATAATAAAGCCTTCACCACCGAAAAATCCTCGACCCAACCGTTTTGAAAATTCGATGCCCACAGAAACCCCCTTTGCTGCGCATAGAAAAGCATCTTTTTGACAGATGAACCTTCCGCCTAGTTCGGACAAATCAATAGGGACAATTTTTCCGGGATACGGAGACGCAAAACTTACTTTCTTCTTTCCTTGACCAATGTTTAAAAAGGCAGTCATAAAAAGGCTCTCCCCGGTTAACATTCGCTTACCGGCCGAAAATATTTTACCCAATACGCTATTGTCCTGATTGCTACCGTCCCCAAAAATGGTATTCATTTTAATATCGGTATCCATCATCATAAAGCTTCCGGCCTCGGCCACAACCGCCTCTTGAGGGTCTAGCTCTATTTCCACATACTGCATTTCTTCCCCAAAAATTTCGTAGTCTATTTCGTGTGCGTTCATTTTTATTGATTTTATTGATTGATAAATATAAGTAGTCTTATAGCAGGGTTTTGTTACAAACTATGTCCGTTTTTTAGAAACTATATTCAATAACTCTGTTGGTTTTTGAGTCCCTAACAAATATTTTCTACCATGTTTTAATCTAATTAACACCCCTTGATTTCCTTTTACATTGTATACAGTACCGTATTTTTTACTCGTTTTAATACCGTACCCAAGAAAATTATACTTGACCAGACTTAACTGTTCTATTTCCTTAAGTAATAATACCTTTTTAAAAAAAATAAGGTGTCTAATGCGAATCTCCTTATCCGTCACATTAACTACAAGTTTAGAAAAACGGACGAATAATATTGTTAATATATAAGTTAATACACCTAACCATGCAGCCATAGGCATTTTTACTGCAAATACAAGAAAAACAGAATCTGATGTTAATTGCTCATATATATTACTTCCAGCTTTTATCAGTGTAAGAGAAATAGGAGCTAGCATGATTAACCATAACCACCATTGTGTGAATTTCTGTATTTCCTTGAAATATATTTTTTGTGCCAAGTCTAATATTTTACTTCTTTAATCTCAATGTCCACTCAAACTCAAAAGTACTCACCACTACCCCATCCATATTGACACCTACGGATTTCATCCAGACGGTTTGCCCCTCCCCTGTAGCAATAGTTTTTTCCAAGGCCTCCTTTATTAAATGTCCGTCCTCACAGGTAAAAGTGATTCTACCAGTCGCCTTTTTTGTAAAGTTGGCTTTGTTATTGGCCACCAGCATGGATATTTTTTTTCCCGTAGCATTAATTTGATCGATCATCATGGCCCCGGTAGATAGTTCTGCAGCCATACCCTGAACGGCCCAAAACATGGAATTAAACGGATTTTGATTGAACCATTTGTGCTTAACTGTTACAATGGCTTTCTGTTGGTCGATATACCTTAAACGGACACCGCACCACCATGCGGAGGGTAATTTAAAAAACGTGAATGTATTGAATTTACTAATGCTAACGGCCATTTTCATTCTATTAGGAATCTAAATGTATAGATAAAAAACCACATCTTAAAATGTTAATATAATGTTAAATATTAGTACTATGTGTTGCATAGTACCTTCTTTTAGATATATATTTGCATTGTAAGTTATTATGCTATCAACGTATATCGTTTAAACACAGTAGCAGATATTTCATCAATCAAAGAACAAACCATGACAGAGTCACTATCCAAACACGAAAGAAATTTATCCGCATTGATTCATGCGAGTACCTTTTCCAAATTCTTTATTCCCTTCGGCAATTTTATTGTGCCATTGATTCTATGGACCGCCAATAACAAAGAGTATGAATTTGTAGATCATAATGGGAAACAGGCACTTAATTTTCAAATTAGCCTACTCCTCTACTCCATTGTCCTAGGTGTTATCAGTATTCCGTTTTTCATAGGTTTTTTTCCCAATATTTTAGATTTCGATCTTTTTGATTTTGGACGTTGGAACCACTGGAACAATATTAATTTTCACATAGACAGTGACGATTTTAGGTTTGGCACTTGGTTGGTACCGGTTGGCATTACAGGTCTCTTACAGGGCGCATTATTTGTAGTGAACATTGTCTATACCATATTGGCGACCATCAGAACCAATGAGGGACAAACTTTTCAGTATCCCATAACTATTAAATTCATCAAGTAATGACACTATTAAAAATTATCATATATGTAGTAGTTGCCTTCTTTACGAGCTTGGCATGTGGACAAGTTTCAAAGGATTCTGAATTGTATAAGACCATTTTAGATCTGGACAAAACCTATTTCACCGCGTATAACGAGTGTGATATGGAAACCCAAGCGGCATTTTATGATGAAGACTTGGAGTTTTATCATGACAAGGGAGGGTTGGCAACGGATAAAGCGGCCATTTTGGAAAGTATTAAAGCCAATATTTGTGGTAAAGTTACCAGGAACTTGGTGGAAGGTAGTGTAGAGGTCCATTCCATACCCGGTTTTGGTGCGGTGGAGATTGGTCTACATAGCTTTTTTAATAAGGAAGAACCAAATGCAGAATCAGAACCATCAAAATTTATATCTATTTGGAAAAAGACAGACGACCGTTGGCTTATGCATAGAGTTATAAGTTTACATTAAAATAATCGGGGTATTCATCACACCCTTAGGAGTTTACTAATCAATCAAAAATCAATCAAGGATGTTTATTCATCAATCAAAAAACGAACCGTTAACCCATGCAGACCACAATAAAGCACAAGGAGATATCCCCACAAGAATTGGGGCTGCATAAAAAGAAAACAGACATTATGAATGTAGAAAATACAAAAGCGCAGATGCGTAAGGGAGTTTTGGAGTACTGCATCCTGTCCATCTTAAACGGAGAGGACAAGTATGCCTCCGAAATCCTGGATACGCTAAAAGATGCCAAGATGCTGGTGGTTGAAGGAACCATTTACCCGCTATTGACACGGTTAAAAAATGCCGGACTACTCAACTATCGCTGGGAAGAATCCACTTCCGGACCACCAAGAAAATACTATACCCTAACAGAGACCGGTAAACTTTTCCTAAAGGAACTGGACACCACTTGGGATGAATTGAGAAAAGCCACCAATCTGGTAACCAACACAAAAAACAGCTAAAAATGAACAAGACAGTAAATATAAATCTAGCGAACACGCTCTTCCATATCGATGAAGATGCGTACAACAAAATGCGAAGGTATTTGGAAAGTGTAAAACGTTCCTTTGCCAATACGCCAGGGAGCGACGAAATTTTGGCCGATATAGAAGCCAGAATTGCCGAACTCTTCTATGAAAAATTGGAGAATGAAAGACAGGTCATTACCCAAAAACAGGTAGATGAGGTAATCGCCATCATGGGCCAACCAGAGGACTATATGGTGGATGAAGATATCTTTGAGGACGAACCAAAAACGAAGACCACTGGTCCAACCCAACGAGTAAAGAAGCTGTACCGCGACACTGAACAAAAATATGTAGCGGGAGTTTCATCCGGATTGGCACACTATCTTGGAATAGATCCTCTTTGGATCCGTATATTATGGGTCTTTTTGACCATAGGTTCAGGAGGAGGATTCATTTTGCTATATGGCCTACTTTGGATTTTGATTCCCGAGGCCACTACTACCGCTCAAAAACTGGACATGCGTGGGGAAGCGGTAAACATTAGTAATATTGAGCGTAAAGTCAAAGAGGGTTTTGAGGACGTTGCGGATCGTGTAAAAAGTGTTGACTACGAAAAGGTAGGCAATACCGTCAAAA
>JAUIGC010000133.1 GCA_030429835.1 Bacteroidia bacterium | reverse complement strand
AAATAAACTGAAGGTAAATTAAAAAAAATTATCCATGCGGAGCATTTACCGCATGGATAATTTGAATTCTATTTAAGAAATCATCAAATTACTTTGCTTCTTCTATATAGCTAATGGCTTGGCCAACTGTTGCGATGTTCTCAGCTTGATCATCAGGGATTTGAATATCGAATTCCTTTTCGAACTCCATAATCAACTCAACAGTATCCAATGAATCTGCCCCTAAATCGTTGGTAAAGCTAGCTTCTGATACCACTTCGTTTTCGTCAACTCCTAATTTATCAACAATGATAGCTTTAACTCTTGATGCAATGTCTGACATAATAATATTGGTTTTAAAAATTTAAATTGAAGGCAAAAATATAAAACTTTGGATTAATTACACTAATTGTCGTTAAAATGTAATGTAATTTAAGAAAATAAAAAGCATACAACCTTAAATAATACCATAATTTTTTAAACCAAACCTAAGTCTTGAAAAGGTTCATTTATCAAAATATACTTGCCACTTACTATATTTCTGATTTCTTTTGTTTTAAACTTTGGAAGAAAATATCATCTCAAAACAACCCTTACATCTTTTGGATATAAAAAAAATTGTACTTTTTGCATCCGGCTCCGGATCTAATGTAGAAAATATTGTCAACTACTTTAATAAGAATAATAAAGTTAAAGTTGAAGCCGTGTTTACAAACAAACGGAACGCTAAAGTTTTGGACCGCTGCGACCGGTTAAGTATCGATGCTATTTATTATAACAGACATGCTTTTTTTCAAAGCGAGTTTGTTCTGAATATTTTAAAGACGCTCCAACCGGATCTCATAGTACTTGCGGGATTTCTTTTAAAAGTTCCAGAAAATATCATTGAAACCTTTCCACACAAAATTATCAACATCCACCCGGCTTTATTGCCAAAATACGGGGGCAAAGGTATGTATGGAATGAACGTACATAATGCGGTAAAAGAAAACAAAGAAACCGAAACCGGTATTACCATACACTATGTGAATGCCAATTATGACGAAGGTGCTGTTATAAAACAGGTGAAAACCAAAGTTTCTGAAAAGGATACGCCGGAGGACATTGCCAATAAAGTCCATCAATTGGAGTACGAATTCTTTCCAAAGGTGATTGAAGAATTGTTGTTCTAATGGGAAAAAAGAGCAAGTTTTATGTAGTTTGGAAGGGTAAAAGACCTGGAATCTATGACACTTGGGAGGATTGTAAGGCTGCTATAAGCGGAATAAAAGGTGCCGAATATAAGTCCTTCGCTACATTTGAATTGGCCAAAAAAGCCTATAATGGAAATTACCAAGACTATAAGGGCAAGAAGAAGGGAGAGTCAGAGCTTTCACCTTCGGAACTTTTGAAAATAGGCCAGCCTAATTATCATTCCATTGCGGTTGATGCTGCTTCGAGCGGTAACCCCGGAGTTATGGAGTATCAAGGAGTGGATACCAAAACCCAAAAAAAATTGTTTAAACAAGGACCGTTTGAGCAGGGCACCAATAATATCGGTGAATTTTTGGCCATCGTGCATGGTCTTGCATTTCTAAAAGAAAGGAACTGTGATCGAATAATTTATACCGACTCCCGCACAGCCATGAGCTGGGTTAGAAAGAAAAAATGTAATACCAAACTCACGGAAAACCAGAAAAATAAAACGTTGTTCGATTTGATAAAAAGGGCTGAAAAATGGTTAAAAACAAACCAATATCAAACTCCCGTTGTAAAATGGGAGACCAAGGCTTGGGGAGAAATTCCCGCGGATTTTGGGAGAAAGTAATTCTTGATAACTATTAAAAATGTACTGCCCTATCAATCTTAATTCCCTTGGCAAATCCTTATATTTGCAACTTCATTTTTGATATACTTTATGGGTAAGCTTTTGATTGTAGGTACTGTTGCGTTCGATGCTATAGAAACTCCATTTGGAAAGACGGATAAAATTCTTGGTGGTGCTGCTACGTTCATAGGTTTGGCAGCCTCTCAATTTGAAGTTGACTCTGCAATCGTTTCCGTAGTAGGGGAGGATTTTCCACAGGAATATTTGGACTTGCTATCCCATAGGGACATTGATATCTCCGGTTTGGAAATCGTACCCGGAGGTAAAACGTTCTTTTGGAAGGGAAAATACCATAACGACTTGAATTCTAGGGATACTTTGGTCACCGAACTCAATGTTTTGGCAGATTTTAATCCTGTGGTTCCCAATGACTACAAAGATTCCGATGTAGTCATGCTTGGAAATTTGCACCCAAATATCCAAATGAGTGTAATTAATCAAATGGAAAAACGACCAAAGGTCATCATATTGGATACGATGAATTTTTGGATGGACCATACCTTACCGGAATTAAAGGAGGTAATCAAGCATATAGACGTTTTAACCATAAACGACGAGGAAGCCAGACAGTTAACCGGAGAATATTCCCTAGTAAAGGCTGCTCAGAATATTTTTGAAATGGGTCCTGATTATGTGGTCATTAAAAAAGGGGAACACGGAGCTTTACTTTTCCATGAGGAACAAGTATTTTTTGCCCCTGCCCTACCGCTAGAGGATGTCTTTGACCCCACAGGAGCCGGAGATACATTTGCCGGAGGTTTTGCGGGCTATTTGGCCGCATCGGATGACGTTTCTTTTGAAAATTTGAAAAAAGCCGTCATCCATGGATCTAATCTAGCTTCATTCTCTGTCGAGAAATTTGGAACCGAACGCATGCTAAACCTTGATCGGGACGAGATAAACCGAAGATTGCATCAGTTCAAGGCATTAACACAATTTGAAATTGAATTACAGTAACCCCGCGCCCCATCCTTGGGGTTTTTTTAATACTTATACCAATGAGTGACGCTATTAAGCACGAGTGTGGCATCTCCGTTATCCGATTGCTCAAACCTCTTGAATATTACAAGGAAAAATATGGGTCGGCCTTTTACGGGGTTAACAAGATGTACTTGATGATGGAGAAGCAGCATAACCGTGGACAGGATGGTGCCGGCTTTGCAAGTATAAAATTGGACGTGGAGGCAGGACAACGCTATATGAGTAGGGTAAGGTCTTGCCAGCAACAACCCATACAGGATATTTTTGCACAAATCAACGAGCGCATCAATAATGAGCTAAAGGAACACCCTGAGTACGAAAATGATGTGGCTTTGCAAAAAAAGAACATTCCCTACATAGGAGAACTGTTATTAGGGCATGTCCGCTACGGAACCTTTGGCAAAAACAGCATTGAGAGTGTTCATCCTTTCCTAAGGCAGAACAACTGGATGCACAGAAACTTAATTGTTGCAGGTAATTTTAACCTGACCAATGTTCACGAGCTATTCGATAATTTGGTTCAATTGGGCCAACATCCGAAGGAAATGGCGGATACGGTGACCGTTATGGAAAAAATAGGTCATTTTCTGGACGATGCCGTTGCCAAGCTCTACAAGCAGATAAAGAAGGAAGGATATAGTAAACAAGAAGCATCGCCAATTATTGCCGAAAGGTTAAAGGTGTCCAAAATCTTAAAAAGAGCGGCAAAGAATTTTGATGGCGGTTACGCCATGGCCGGACTTTTAGGGCATGGTGACGCCTTTGTTCTGCGTGATCCGGCAGGCATTAGACCTGCCTATTATTATAAAGACGATGAGGTCGTTGTAGTAGCTTCCGAAAGACCAGCGATACAAACCGTTTTTAACGTGCCTTTTGAGGAAGTTGTGGAATTGGACCCTGGAAATGCCATTATTATAAAGAAGAACGGAACAACCAGAATAAAACAAATACTTGAACCCAGGGAACGTAAAGCATGTTCTTTTGAACGTATCTATTTCTCCAGGGGAAGTGACAAGGAAATTTACCAAGAACGTAAGATGTTAGGTAAATTGGTCTTTCCACAAATTTTGAATGCCATTGAAAGTGACATCAAAAATACCGTATTCTCATACATACCCAATACGGCGGAGACCTCGTTCTTTGGTATGGTTAAAGAGGCTCAAAATTACATGAACAAAAAGAAGGAGGAACAGATATTGTCAATCGGTTCCAAAATCACCAGTGAGGAGCTACATGAAATTTTAGAAGTAAGGCCCAGAATTGAGAAGGTTGCCATTAAGGATGCCAAACTAAGAACCTTTATTACACAGGACGATAGTAGGGATGATTTAGTTGCACATGTTTACGACATCTCCTACGGTTCCGTAAAAGAGGGTGATAACCTGGTCATTATTGACGATAGCATTGTTAGAGGTACAACGTTAAAGAAAAGTATATTACGAATCCTGGATAGACTTTCACCAAAAAAAATAATCGTAGTCTCTTCCGCACCACAGATTAGATACCCCGACTGCTATGGTATTGACATGGCCAAACTTGAGGATTTTATAGCATTTAGAGCAGCTTTGGCCCTACATGAGGAGAACAATAGCATGCACATCATAGAGGAAGTATATAAAAAATGTATTGACCAAGTAAAGTCAAAGGACAAGGATATTATCAATTATGTAAAAGAGATTTATGCTCCTTTTAGCGCAGATGCCATTTCAAAAAAAATAGGACAACTTCTGAGTCCTGCAGACATACGGGCAGAAGTACAAATAATTTATCAAACCATATCCAGTCTGCATGAAGCATGTCCTAAGAATTTAGGAGATTGGTATTTCACTGGAAATTACCCAACGCCAGGTGGAAATAGAGTGGTAAATAGGGCATTTATCAATTTTTACGAGGGTAAGAACGAAAGAGCTTACTAAGTATAAAAATGTCATTTCAACTTAAGAATAAGGCATTTCATCGGAGAAAATTGCATTTCGTCGATGTAATGGCTTTTCAGATATCACTAAGCTTACTTTTAAGCTTGCCATAGCATAAGTAGGTTAAGTTCATGGTAAGATTTGGGGCAAAAAAGGTGGAGGACTCTCCACCTTTTTTATTTTCTGCGTTTTCAAATTAATACAACTTTCCTTTACTGTAGGATAATAATACAACTTAGGCATTTCAACTAAGGTTTACGCCGTTCAACCAATTCCTTTTAGCAACCTATTCTTTGGATATATCTTTGAAGGACCATAGCATAAGTAGGTTAAGTTCATGGTAAGATTTGGGGAAAAAAGGTGGAGCACTGCTCCGCCTTTTTTATTTTAGGTCAAATAGGGACAAAGACCCAGAGATTAAAAGGCCTCGCAATCTAAGCACATAATTTTTTTTAACATTTCTTTTTTTATTTCCCACAATACCAGTAATTTAGTATTGCCATAGCATAAGTAGGTTAAGTTTATGGTAAGATTTGGGACGAAAAGGGTGGAGGCTTCTCCGCCCTTTTCTATTTTTTAAAACAAAAAAACCACCTACGGAATTCACCGTAAGTGGCTGTTTAACTTAACACTAAGGGTACTATTTCAATCCCTACTTGTTCGCCTCGTACAATTTTGAAACTTCATCCCAATTAATAATGTTAAAAAAGGCATTGATGTACTCTGGCCGCTTGTTTTGATAATTTAAGTAATAAGCATGTTCCCATACGTCAAGACCTAAAATGGGATGTCCTCCGCAGCCAACACCGGGCATTATGGGTGTATCCTGATTAGGTGTGGAGCAAATTTCCACTTTACCCCCTTTATGTACACAAAGCCAAGCCCAGCCAGATCCAAATCTGGAACCTGCTGCATCACTGAATTTTTCTTTAAACGCATCAAAGGAACCAAATGCATCCCCAATGGCTTTTGCTAAATCCCCTGAAGGTTCCCCTCCTCCATTTGGAGAAAGTATGGTCCAGAATAAGGAGTGATTGTAAAACCCTCCTCCATTATTGCGAACGGCCGTATTGTTCATGTCCAAATTGATCAAAATATCCTCTATGGATTTTCCGTCCAGGTTTGTTCCCTCGATAGCGGTATTCAATTTTGAGGTGTACCCGTTATGATGTTTTGTATGATGTATTTCCATTGTCCTCGCGTCTATATGTGGCTCTAGGGCATCATATGCGTAAGGCAAATTTGGTAATTCAAAAGCCATAATTTAAATTGTTTTTAGATTAATAATTATTGTCTCTCAAATTTACGGATTTTAACATTTACATTAACCCAATAATTTGTTAAGAACTGTTTCATAATCCTTATTTTGCAGGTAAAAATACGTGCAGGTAAGTCCTTTTAAGATATATAATGCTTCTGCTGGTTCTGGAAAAACCTATGCCCTTTCCAGGGCCTATCTTAAAATTGTACTTTCCACTCCTTATAGTTTCAAAAGAATATTGGCCATCACGTTTACCAACAAGGCGGTAAATGAAATGAAATTCAGAATTCTTGACAGCCTTTTCACTTTTAGCAAAGTCCGTTCCTTGGAAAATGCTCCCCCACTCTTTCTAGAGCTAATGGATGATTTGCAATTGAGCGTGGAATCCCTAAGGGATTTATGTAGGCAAAGATTAAAGGAAATACTGCACAACTATGCCTTTTTTGACATATCTACCATAGATAAATTCACGCATAGGGTTATTAGAACTTTTGCTAGAGATCTTAAAATACCCCAGAATTTTGAAGTAGTCCTTGACATGGACCTGTTAATCTCCGAGGCCGTTTCAAGGGTTTTGTCAAAAGCCGGCGAAGATAAGGAGCTTACCAAAATCCTTATGGATTTTGCCATGGAGAAAATAGACGATGATAAAAGTTGGGACATTGGATATGACCTTCTAAAAATTGGAAAACTCCTTTTGGACGAAACAAACACGTTCCATCTTCAACGTTTCGGGGAAAAGGAAATTTCCGATTTTCTGAAACTACAAAAACATATACGATCGCTAATAGTACTAACTGAAAAAAAAATACATGCTATAGCCGAAGAGACGCTTTCCTATATACGTTCCACAGGAATTAGCGAATCGGATTTTCCAAGACAAACACTTCCCAATCATTTTAAGAAAATTCTTGAGGGAGTTCATAGTCCGTCCATACTTTACAGTAATAAATTAGAAGACAATTTGGTAGAAGGCAAAATTCTCAAAGCAGGTTTGGAAAATCCATCAGAAGACTTTGCCCAAAGCATCCTAAAAAAATACTTGGCCATAAAGGAACGTATTTATCAGAGAGGTTTTCTTGTTAATATTTACGGTAATCTTGTTCCCTTAACGCTTCTCAATACCATTGAGAATGAACTAAAACAAATACAGGTAGAGAAGGATCAACTTTCTATTTCAGAGTTTAATCGAATTATTTCCAAGGAAATAAAAAATCAGCCTGCCCCTTTCATATATGAGCGACTGGGGGAAAAGTATCGACATTATTTTATAGACGAGTTCCAGGACACTTCAGAAATGCAATGGAACAACCTAGTCCCTTTAATTGCAAATGCATTGGAGGGCACGGATGAGCAGGGTAGATCAGGGTCACTCTTCCTGGTTGGGGATGCCAAACAGGCAATTTATCGCTGGCGTGGCGGCAAGGCAGAGCAGTTCTTAGACCTTGCCACTAAAAAAAATAGTCCGTTCACCATTTCGGCAGAGACCCATCAACTTCCCAAGAACTTTAGGAGCTATGACGAGATTATCCGTTTTAACAATGCTTTTTTTCAAAATATTAGTTCCCTTTTGGAAAATTCGTTCTATCGGGATTTTTTTAAAGCCGGAAACCAACAGGAAACGAACAACAAGGTAGGTGGATATGTCAAAATAAGCTTTTTACAGGAAGAAGAGGATGACGCCTATGCATCTCAAGTCATGGATGCCATTGAACAATCCTTAAAGGCAGGGTTTGAATATGGGGATATATGCATCATCGTACGTAAAAAGAAACAAGCGGTGGTACTTACTGATTTTTTAATGTCCAAGGCCGTTCCGGTAATATCTTCGGATTCCCTCTTGCTTTACAATAGTCCAAAGGTTCAGTTTTTAATTTCTTTAGTCAAGTTTATACAGATTACGGATGATAGGGAAACCAATTATAACATACTGGATTACTTGTCGCAAACAAAGGAGGACAAGCATGAATTCATCCATCAGCATTTGGACCACTTAAAGCTATTTTTAAAAAACCAATATAACTTTGACGTTGATAGGGTTAAAGGCCAATCACTTTTGGACACTATGGAACATGCCATAAAAGTTTTTAACCTAGCTCCAGAATCTGATGCACACATCCTATCCTTTATGGATTTTGTTTTCGAAATGGAGCAGCGACATGGTACCGATGTTCAATTCCTACTTAACAATTGGGAAATAAAGGCCAATGTGTTAAGCATAAGTACTCCGGAGAATACTCTCGCAGTTCAGGTAATGACCATTCACAAATCCAAAGGATTGGAATTTCCGGTTGTTATTCTTCCTTATGCGAATACCAAAATATACGAAGAAATAGACCCTAAGCTTTGGATGCCCGTTGATCCAAATGTATTTATGGGTTTTGATGAGTTGCTTATCAGCAAAAAACAAGAGGTTAAAAATTATGGTGAGGTTGGCTCCAAGCTTTTTGAAATGGAGCATCAAAGACTACAATTGGATGCATATAACCTATTGTACGTAGCCCTTACAAGAGCAGTAAATTCCTTATATATTATAAGCTATCAAGATTTGAATA
>JAUIGC010000334.1 GCA_030429835.1 Bacteroidia bacterium | reverse complement strand
GACAACTACAACGCTGGCGAACCGGTACTTTTAATGCTGATGAGCCGGAAAGTCCAGTTGCCCACTTACCGGCAGATCATGAACCGGCCCTATTGCCATGGGTCGCCAAAATGGCCGATGACATGTTGCAGTTTTCTGAAAAACCCAAAGAAATTTCCATATTGGACGAAAAGGGCAATTTACTTTTAGCGGGAGATAACGAACGTAGGTTTTTTGAAGCGGCTTGGTTGCACAAGTATAAGGGCACCTATTATTTCTCCTATTCCACTGGAGACACCCACTTTATCTGCTATGCTACTGGAGATTCACCGTATGGCCCTTTTACCTATCGTGGGCGTATTTTAGAACCCGTAGTGGGTTGGACCTCGCATCATTCCATTTGTGAAATTAAAGGGAAATGGTATTTGTTCTATCACGATTCCTCCTTGTCCAAAGGAGCAACGCATTTAAGGTCGATTAAAATGACCGTAATCGAACATCAAGCTGACGGAAGTATTACGACCATAAAGCCATATAAGGATTAGTTTAAACAAAACGTAAATACCGTTTGGATTGGTAATTTCATTTTTTTGGTGATTGATTATTGGCTATTCAGATTCTTTAATTTTGAAACATGACCTTCCCAACTATTTCAAATAGCGTGAACTACAAAATACACCATCTAATACTTCTATGCTTCGCTATAATAGGCTTAAAATGCCATGCCCAGGTTTCCCTGCCCCAAATATTAAGAGACAGCATGGTGTTACAGCGAAATTCACCCATAAAAATTTGGGGGTGGGCGACGAAAGGAGAACATATAAAAGTATCCTTCAATGGAAAAATACGGAATACCATTACGGCTTCCGATGGAAGTTGGAACGTTGAGTTCCACAAAATGAAGGCAGGAGGACCTTATACACTTAAAATTAACGCTAAAAACGAAATCGAGTTAAAAGACATTTTAATTGGAGACGTATGGTTATGTGCCGGGCAATCCAATATGGTACATCAACTCAATATTCACGATGTTACCTATGCAGATGAAATTGCCATTGCCAACTATCCGGAAATTCGACATTTTAAGATTCCCACCCAAACAAGTCTAATTGGCCCTGAACAGAATTTTCAAGGAGGGGAATGGCAAGTTGCCACAAAGGATGAAATTAGAAACTTTTCTGCGGTGGCCTATTTTTTTGCAAAAAAAATCTATGAACGATATGGAGTTCCAATAGGATTGATAAATGCCAGTGTTGGCGGAACCCCAATTGAAGCTTGGACGAGTACAGAGGGTTTCGAAAATTTTCCCGAAATATTGGAAGTCATTAATAAAAATAAGGATACCGCCTATGTCAATAGTCGTATTGCAGCAAACAGCGTTGTAGACAATGGTATTCTTGAGCCTACCGATGAGGGTTTAAATGGTCCCATCCCATGGTATGCACCCAATTTTGAGCCAAAGGATTGGAGAAGAATCAACATACCTGGGTATTGGGAAGATCAGGGTATACGAAACTTAAATGGAGTAGTATGGTACCGTAAGGAAATTAAGCTGCCCAAATCGATGGCGGGAAAAGCCTCCCGCATTTTTTTAGGTAGAATAGTTGATGCCGATATGTTGTATA